>CASFJO010000075.1 GCA_949295035.1 uncultured Gemmiger sp. | reverse complement strand
GCTCTTCTATGCTAAGATGATGGTAGTTCATACAGTTCCCTCCCGGTGGTTTAGTTGTGTGGTAACTCTATTCTACCAGGGTTCTGTATGAACTTCTTTTTATTTTCCTAAAGTGTTGCACTTGATAGTATAATTCACCCAGCTGATCCCGGATCTCCCGGGAGATCACCGCCTGAAAATCCCGCACCATGACCGGGAACGGATGGGGCCCCATCACCGAGCCCAGGCAGTAGTGGGTGTCGCCGATGCGGCGGGTCCACTCCCGCATGGCCTCCGATACCGCATCCTTGAGGGTGGCGGTGCCGGTGGTCACCGCCACCACCCGGGCCCCCAGCAGCCGCATCCGGTAGACGTTCAGCGCCTGACGGCGGGTGTCCTCTTCCCCCATAAAGACCAGGCACTCCATACCGAACAGGGCGGCCGCGGTGGCGGTGGCCACCCCGTGCCGGCCCGCGCCGGTCTCGGCGATCAGCCGGGTCTTGCCCATCTTTTTGGCCAGCAAAGCCTGGCCCAGCACGTTGTTGATCTTGTGGGCCCCGGTGTGATTCAGGTCCTCCCGTTTCAGGTAGACCCGCGCCCCACCCAGTTCCCGGGTCATCTTCTCCGCGAAGTACAGCCGGGAGGGCCGGCCCGCGTAATCGTTGAACAGAGCGGTAAGTTCCCGGTTAAAGGCCGGGTCGTTTTTGTAGTGGTCATAGGCTCGCTCCAGTTCGATGACGGCGTTCATCAGCGTCTCCGGGATATACTGCCCGCCATGAATGCCAAAGCGTCCTCTCGGATCGGTCATGGTTCTCCTTCCTTTCGCACGGCCCGCACAAAGGCCTCCATCTTTTCCGGGTCCTTATACCCGCCGGCCTCGATACCGGAACTCACATCCACCGCCCAGGGGTGCAGCTGCGCCACCGCCCGGGCCACATTGTCCGCGTCCAGCCCGCCGGCCAGAAACCAGGGCCGGCCGATCCCGGCGCAGAGACTCCAGTCAAAGGTCCGGCCGCAGCCCGCGCCGGAGTCCAGCAGCACATAGTCGGCACGGCTGGCCCGGGCCTCCGCCATGTCGGCGGGGCTTTTCACCCGGAAGGCCCGGATGACCGGCTTTTCGGTGCGTCGGCGCAGCCGGGCCAGCCAGAGTTCGTCCTCGCGGCCGTGGAGCTGAGCCAGATCGATCACGCCGGCGCCGAGCAGTTCGGCCACCCGGTCCGGGTTTTCGTCCACAAAGACCCCACCGCCCGGATGGACGGGTCCAGCGCGGCTTTCAGAGCCGCGGCCTCCCGGCCGCTTACATACCGCCGGCTGGCCGGGACGAACACAAAGCCCACATACTCCACCCGCAGCCGGTTGGCGGCCTCGATATCACACAAGCGGGTCAGCCCGCAAAGTTTGATCCGTGTCATGTTTCACCCCGCAGTTCCGCCAGTTTGGCGGTTTTGTCCGCCGCCCGCATAAGGGCCTCCCCCACCAGCACCGCGTCCGCCCCCATAGCCCGGGCGGCGGCCGCGTCGGCGGCGGTCTGTACCCCGCTTTCGGATACGAAAAGCACCTCCGGCGGCACCAGTTCCCGCAGCCGGCGGCTGTTGTCCGGGTCCACGGTAAAGTCCCGCAGGTTCCGGTTGTTGACTCCGATCATACGCGCCCCCGCCGCCAGCGCCGTGCGCACCTCGCCGGGGTCATGGGTCTCCACCAGGGCCGACATGCCCAACCGGTCGCAGACGGCCAGATACTCCGCCAGCCGCGCCGGTTCCAGCAGCGAGACGATCAGCAGAGCCGCCGAGGCCCCCAGAAGCCGGGCCTCATAGAGCATGGATTCATCCACCGTGAAGTCCTTGCGCAGGCAGGGCAGGGACACGGTGCGGGCGATGGCTTCCAGATGGGCGTTGCTGCCCAGGAACCATTTGGGCTCGGTGAGCACCGAGATACAATCCGCCCCGGCGGCCTCGTACCCGGCCGCGATGCGTTGATACGGATACTCCGGGGCGATCAGGCCCTTGGAGGGGGAGGCACGTTTGCACTCGCAGATAAAGGACAGGCCCGGCCGTTTCAGCGCCCGTTCAAAGGCGAAATCCCCGGCGGGCAGGGCCAGCGCCCGCGCCCGCAGCTGATCGGCCGGTTCGGTCTGACGGGCCAGGCGGCAGCGCGCCCGGGCATGATCGGCCAGCTGGTCCAGAATGGTCATGCGCTCACCTCCGGGCGGTTGCTCGCCTCGATGAATCGGTCCAGCGTCTGCCGGGCCAGGCCGGAGTCGATCAGGCGGGCGGCCAGTTCAACGCCGGCGGCCATGTCCGGGGCTTTGCCGCCGATATACAGGGCCGCGCCGGCGTTCAGCAGCACCGCGTCCCGCTTTGGCCCCGGCTGCCCGTTCAGGATGGCCCGGGTGATGGCGGCGTTTTCGGCGGGGGTGCCGCCCCGCAGGTCCTCTTTTTTACAGCGGACAAGCCCAAACTCCTCCGGGGTAACGACCCGGGACCGGAACCAGCCGTCCCGGATCTCGCAGAGGGTGGTGGGGCGCTCAGGGAGATCTCGTCCAGCCGGTCCTGCCCGTAGACCACCATCCCCCGGCGCACCCCCAGGCTGACCAGCACCCGGGCCAGCGGCTCCACCAGGTACTCGTCGTAGACCCCCAGCAGCTGCCGGGAGGGCGAGCCCGGGTTGGTGAGGGGCCCAGAATGTTGAACACGGTGCGGAAACCCAGCTCCCGGCGGATGGCCCCCACATACTTCATCGAGGCATGGTACTCCTGGGCGAAGAAGAAGCAGACGCCCACCTCCTCCAGCAGCTGCCGGCAGCAAGCAGGGCTCTGGCGGATATTCACCCCCAGCGCCTCCAGGCAATCGGCGGTGCCGCATAGGGAGGAGGCCGCCCGGTTTCCGTGCTTGCCCACCTTCATGCCGCCGGCGGCGGCCACCAGCGCGGCGGTGGTGGAGATGTTGAAGCTGTGGGCGTTGTCGCCGCCGGTGCCCACGATCTCGAACAGATCCGGCCCGGCGTCCACCCGGGTGGCGTGGTCCCGCATGGCGGCGGCGCAGCCGGCGATCTCCTCGGTGGTCTCCGCCCGGGCGCTCTTGGTGGACAAAGCGGCCAGAAACGCCGCGTTCTGGGTGGCGGTGGTGGCGCCGCTCATGATCTCGTTCATGACGGTATAAGCTTCGGAATAGCTCAGATCCTCTTTGCTGACGATCTTGACAATGGCTTCTTTGATCATGGATTTCTCCCTCCTGACGGTATCGTTGTGCTGCGTTTCCGGGCGTTTTGCCCGCGCCACGGACCGGTCTCCATGGCTGTCACCTCCTTTCCGATTGCGGGGAAAGGTCCGTCAGGACACAAAAAAACGTCCCTGACAGGACCCAACGATCCTGTCAAGGACGAATAAATTGCTTTATCCGCGGTGCCACCTTGAATTCACGGCATGACCCGTGCGCTTGGCGGGATACCAACATATCCCCGGCAACTGACGTATGCCTTCACGTCGCAGAATACTTTGCGGATACCCGCATTTGACTGCGCCCTCAGCGGTCCATTTGACAAGGTGTTTCCGGCCTGCCTCTCTGCTGCGCAGGCTCTCTGTACGGGCATCCCTGCCGTTATCTCCGCTTCAACGGTTTACCTTATAAAATTTTCTATACGATGCCATACCCGGCCGGCTTTGCCAAGGGGAAAAGGAATTTTTTATCCGGCCAGTTCCCCCAGCGCGGCGCGCAGGGCCGCCAGATGCTCCGGGCCGGCGGCGGGGGTGTCCGCCAGCGGGAAAGGCAGGCCCAGATTCTCGTATTTATGCAGGCAGAGTTTGTGGAAAGGCAGCAGTTCCACCTTTTGCAGGGTGGGCAGCGTGCGGGCCAGGGCGGCAAGGCGGGCGGCATGTTCCGGCCCGTCGGTCAGGCCGGGAACCACCACATGCCGCAGCCAGACGGGCACACCCAACTCCCCGGCCAGAGCCAGCACCTCCATCGTGCGGGCCAGGCTGCCGCCGGTATAGCGGCGGTAGTCCTCCTCGGTGGAGAATTTGAGGTCCGCCAGCAGGAGACTGGTGTGCTCCAGCGCGGCCCGGGCGGCGCTCAGAGGCGCAGCGCAGGAAGTGTCCAGCGCGGTGTGGAAGCCCTCCGCCAGCAGCGCCGCCAGCAGCGCCGCGGCAAAGGCCGGCTGGGCCAGCGGCTCGCCGCCGGTGAGGGTGACCCCGCCGCCGTTTGCGATATAAGGCGCGCAGCGGCGCACCTTTTGCAGCACCTGTTCCACCGTGATCGTCTGGCCGCCGGAAAACGCCCAGGTGTCCGGATTGTGGCAGTAGGCACAGCGCAGCGGGCAGCCCTGGAAGAATACCACATACCGCAGGCCGGGGCCGTCCACTGCCCCCATCGACTGGAAGGAGTGGACCCGCCCGGTCACCTCCCCGCCGGTCACAGGGCCTCGTGGAAGGTGCGCTGGATGACCTCCCGCTGCTGCTCCCGGCTGAGCTTGTGGAAATCCACCGCGTAGCCGGAGACGCGGATGGTCAGGTTGGGGTACTTGTCCGGGTCGTTGTAGGCCTCCACCAGCTTCTGGCGATCCATCACGTTCACGTTCAGATGGTGCGCCCCCTGGGCGAAGTAGCCGTTCAGCAGCTGCACCAGGTTGGCGTACCGGTCGGCGTCGGTGCGGCCCAGTGCCGCGGGCAGGATCGAGAAGGTGTTGGAGATGCCGTCCTTGCAGCAGGTATACCGGATCTTGGCCACCGAGTTCAGGCTGGCCAGCGCGCCGCTCTTCTCCCTTCCGTGCATGGGGTTGGCGCCGGGAGCGAAGGGCTCGCCCGCCTTCCGGCCATCGGGGGTGGCGCCGGTCTTTTTGCCGTAGACCACGTTGGAGGTGATGGTGAGAACCGAGAGGGTGGGTTCGGCGTTGCGGTAGAGAGGATGCTTTTTCAGTTCCTCAAAGAAGAGGCGGGCCTGTTCGGCGGCCAGGGAGTCCACCCGGTCGTCGTCGTTGCCGTAGGCGGGGTACTCCCCTTCCACCGCGAAGTCGGTGATCAGGCCGGTCTCTTCATCCCGGATGCAGCGCACCCGGGCGTACTTGATGGCCGACAGCGAATCCGCCAGCACGCTCAGCCCCGCGATGCCAAAGGCCATATACCGGTGCACGTCGGTATCGTGCAGGGCCATCTGGAGCTTCTCGTAGGCGTATTTGTCGTGCATATAGTGGATTACGTTCATGGTGTTGGCGTAGACCCCGGCCAGCCATTCCCGATAGAAGTCCAGCCGGCGGCAGACCCCCTCGTAATCCAGGTACTCCCCCTGCCAGGGGGTGGTGGCGGGCCCCACCTGCATGTTCTTCTTCTCGTCCCGGCCGCCGTTCAGAGCCATGAGCAGCATCTTGGGCAGGTTGGTCCGGGCGCCGAAAAACTGCATGTCCTTGCCCAGCCGCATGGCCGAGACACAGCAGGCGATGGCGTAATCGTCCCCATAGATGGGACGCATCAGGTCGTCGTTCTCATACTGGATAGCGTCGGTCTGGCAGGAGACCCGGGCGCAGAATCGCTTGAACCCCTCCGGCAGCCCGGCCGCCCAGAGCACGGTCAGGTTGGGCTCCGGCGCGCTGCCCAGATTAAACAGGGTGTTCAGCACCCGGAAAGAACTGCGGGTGACCAGAGTGCGGCCGTCCTCCCCCATGCCGCCCACCGCCTCGGTGATCCACATGGGATCGCCGCCGAACAGCTCGTTGTAGGCGGGGGTGCGCAGGTGGCGGGCCATCCGCAGCTTGAGCACAAACTGGTCCATGAGTTCCTGGGCGCCGTTCTCGTCCAGCAGGCCGGCGTCGATGTCCCGCTGGAAATAGATATCCAGGAAGGTGCTGACCCGGCCCAGGCTCATGGCCGCGCCGTTCTGCTCCTTGATGGCGCCCAGATACCCGAAGTAGGTCCACTGCACCGCCTGCCGGGCGTTTTCGGCGGGGGCGGAGATGTCGAAGCCGTAGAGAGCGGCCATCTTTTTCAGCTTGTCCAGGAAATCGATCTGCCGCCAGACCTCCTCCCGCAGGCGGATGGTATCCTCGTCCATGCTGCGGCGGCCCAGTGCGGCGTAATCGGCCTGTTTTGCCTCGATGAGTTTGTCCATGCCGTACAAAGCCACCCGGCGGTAGTCCCCGATGATGCGGCCCCGGCCGTAGGCGTCGGGCAGGCCGGTGATCAGGCCGCAGTGCCGGGCGGCCCGGGCCTCCTCGTTGTACACCCGGAACACCCCGTCGTTGTGGGTGGTGCGGTAGCGGAACTCCTCCTCGATCTTGTCGGAGAGCTTATAACCGTAGGCCTCGCAGGCCTGGCGGGCCATCCGGATGCCGCCGAAGGGATTCACCCCCCGGCGCAGCGGCGCGCCGGTCTGCAAGCCGACGATGAGTTCGTTGTCCTTATCCAGATAGCCGGGCGCGTAACTGAGCAGGCTGGACACGTTCTCGGTATCCACATCCAGCACGCCGCCCTTGGCCCGCTCTTCTTTGAGCAGGGCATTCAGCTTTTCCATCAGACCTTTGGTACGGGCGGTGGGCCCGGCCAGAAAGCCCTCGTCCCCTTCATACGGGGTATAGTTGCGCTGGATAAAATCCCGCACGTTGATGCCGTTCTGCCAATCGCCGGCCTTGAAACCGTTCCACTGCTGCATGGTCTTTTCTCCCTTCCCCTGCCTCAGGCAGGCTCCCCGCATCGCCGCGATGCCCCCGGGAAAACAAAAAGGGCAGCATCGCGTCAGCGATGTTGCCCAGACGGTCGGCGTTGTATGCGGGCGGCCTGTTCCCTTGTGGTAGACCCACTGATCCGTCAGTCACAGGCGCCTGCCCCCTATATCTTGCGGCAAGCCAGAAGGCGCACCAGCGGGGGCATTATTTATGGTACGCGATTTTGGCCGTTCTGTCAAGCGGCATCCTGCACGAACCGGATCTTTCGGCAGCAGCCGGGCGCGGGCAAAACGCGCAAAAGCGCGCCCGGTCCGCCCCGGCGGGCAGAGTGGATGCGGCGGTTCAGGTATTCGCTTCACCCGGGGCGGTCACCCAGCTTACCAGCACCGTCGCGCCGCCGGACAGTTTCCACGCGCCGCTGCCGGCGGGCAGAAACAGGCTGTCGCCCTTGCGGACCGGCATCGCCTCGCCGCCGCAGGAAAGGGTCCCTTCCCTGTCGGTCACCAGGAAGCTGACAAAAGACTCCCGGCCGCATACGCCTTCCCCCTCGCCCCGGATCACGTCGGCGGTAAAGGAATCGCATCGCGCCAGATGCCCCCCGAAGTCCTGCTCGCGGGGGGCGGCGTGCGCCGGGTCACATCCAGTGCCTGCGCGATATGCAGTTGCCGCGGCTTGCCGTCCGCGCCTGCGCGGCCGTAATCGTATACCCGATAGGTCACATTGGAATTTTGCTGGATCTCGGCGACCACGATCCCCTTGCAGATGGCATGAAGGGTGCCCGCCGGGATAAAGAACATATCCCCTTTATGGACCGGTACCGCGTTCAGGACCTGAGGCAGCGTGTTGTTCTCGGTGCGGGCCTTATACTCCTCCAGCGAGATCGGATGCCGGAAACCGTAATACAGATAGGCCCCCGACTCCGCTTCCGGCACATACCACATCTCGGTCTTGCCATACTGCCCTTCGTGGGCACGGGCGTAGCTGCCGTCCACATCGTACTCGCTGACCGGCGTTACCAGGCCCGCCTCCACCAGCTGCGGACCAACCGCGTCCGAAACATAGAAGATCGTGGCGGTGTTATTGCCCTTCTCCAGTTCCAGCAGCTCCAAAAGGTCCACCGGGTCCTCAACTGCTTATAGACCACGGTAACGCCATACTTCTGTTCAAACTCGGGCCAGACCGTATCGGCCATCCACTTTGCGTCGGCTTCCATAAAGCGGCTGTACACGATGATCTGCTGCCCCTCGTAGGGGTTTTCCGCGGCGGAACTGCCGGGGCTTTGCGCTTCGTTCGCGCCGCACGCGGCCAGCAAGGTCAGAAGAAGGGCTGCGACGAGCCCCAGCGCCAGCACTCTTTTTATACGTACTCCTCCTTTGATTCCGATTCTTTGCGCAATCGGTTGCGCATCCTTTACCTCAAATTATAAGCACGTTCCCTCGCTTTTCAATAGGAATGCTGCACAAATATTCCATTATTTTTCGTTTATATATGACGAATTTTATTTATTTTATAGTATTTTTCCATTTTACACAAAATGTCGAAAAACATTTTGTGTAACCGATAACTCATTCTTTTTAAGGCATAACTATTGAAGTATTCCCCTTGTGCATTGTATAATATTGGTAAAGATTTTGATTTTTCGCCGTCACAAAATTTATTACATGAAGGTGAGAAGATGAACCTTACCATCCAGCAGATCGCCGATGAACTGGGCATCTCCAAAACAACAGTCCACCGGGCCCTCACCGGCACCGGACGTATCAGCGCACAGACCAAGCAGCGCGTGCTGGACCTTGCCGAAAAGCTGGACTACACCCCCAACAGCATCGCGCAAAGCCTGCGCTCCAAACGTTCGATGACGGTGGGCCTGATTTTGCGCGGCATCATGGTGGGGCACTACTACTCCGAGATCCTGGCCGGCATCGAAGAGGTCGCCACCAACGCGGGATATGTGATCAACATCGCCTGCTCCAGCGATGATTCCGAAACGGAGGCCACCATCATCCAGAATTTTTGCCGGCGCCAGGTAGACGGGATCATCATCGCCCCGGTGGAAAACTCCTTCCCCGGCAACTACAAACTGCTGCAGCAGCACAACATTCCGTTTGTCTTCATCGACAAATATATCGAGAACATCCCGGCGGATGTGGTGACCGCCGACAGCGCGACCGGAGTCAAGCGCGCCGTGCATTATCTGCACACAAACGGAAGAAACCGGATCGCGTTTTTGAACGGATTTGAGCGTAACAGCGTCACCATCCAGCAGCGGCTCAAGGGATACCGGGAGCAGCTGCTGGCCGACCACAAGGACTATCAGCTGGTGATCGAATCGGACTATTTTGGCAAGGAAGACACCCTGTGCGGATATTCCGCCATGTGTCATGCCCTGCAGCGGCTCTCTCCCGGGGAGCGCATGGACGCCCTGATCTGCGTAAACGATTCCCTTGCGTTTGGCGCACTGAAAGCGATCCGTGAATTTGGCCTCCGTGTTCCGGAAGATATCGCCGTGATCGGCAACAACAACGACAGCATGGCGGAGTATGTATATCCCATGCTCACGACCCTCTCCCAGCCAAAACAGGATATGGGCCGGCTTGCCATGCGGCTTCTGCTGCACCATCTCACCGACAAAGAGGATACGCAATACGGATTTTATTCCTTCCCCGTTTCGCTGCTTATCCGAAATTCCACCTGATCCGCCGCAAAAACAGCCGGCTGTGCGTTGTATCCCGCACAGCCGGCCGTTTTTTATCGTTATGTATAAACCGGATTCAGCCGTCCAGCAGGCAGGCCGCGCCGATCAGACCGGCGTCGGCGCCCAGCCCGGCAATGCAGACGGGGGGCGTCTTCAGCCACCGGCCGGCGAACGCGTGTTCCTGCACGTACCGGTTCAGGGGCTCGGTCAGCACGGCGCCCTGGGCACAGATCCCGCCGCTCAGAAGAACGATCTCGGGGCGGAAGATGTTCACCATATCGGTAACGGCTTCTCCCAGGTGATGCAGATAGTCTGCGATCACCTCTTGGGCCGCCGGGTCACCTGCCTGAGCCGCGTCAAAAGGGATCTTGCCGTTCATGCGGCTCAGATCACTGCCGCACAGTTGATTCAGACGGCTCTGCGGCTGGCTTCGGGCCGCCCGCGCAGCGTCCCGGATCAGCGCCGTCGCGCTGCAATACGCCTCCACGCAACCCTTCCTGCCGCAGGTACATGGCTCGCCCCCGGTCCGCAGCAGAGTATGCCCCAGTTCCATCCCGCCGGGACCGCCCTCAAACACCTTGCCGTCCCACACGACGCCGCCGCCCACGCCGGTGCCCAGGGTCAGCAGCACCGCACTGCGGCATCCTCTGGCCGCCCCGGCAACGCATTCCCCCAACGCCGCGTAGTTGGCGTCGTTGGAGATCCGCACGGGCAGTTGCAGCGCCGAGGCGATCGATTCGGCCAGCGGGATATCCACCCTGCCGGCCAGATTGTTGGAATAGATCACCCGCCCGGAAATCGCGTCGATGGTGCCCGGACACCCTATCCCGACGCCCAGGCAATCCGACGGCGCGGCCCCGGTTTGCTGCATTAGCTCCCGAACCAGACGCGCCATATCGCCCGCGATTTCCCGTCAGGATCGCTGTGCCTCGGTGGGGCAGGATGTCTTTTTGAGGATCTGGTGGTCCGCGCTGACGATCCCCGCTTTGATGCCGGTTCCACCCAAATCAATTCCGATCCGATACCGTTCCATTTGGTTGCTTTTCCTTTCCCTGTCCGGCCGCTGTTGACAGGACAGCCCGTTCGCGCCGCCCGCACCTGGCACGGCGCTTTTTCTTGTGCAGTTTCAGAGCGATCCCGTACAAGCACAAAGCGGCAGACACCAGTGTGTCTGCCGCCTGGCGATCACATAGCGCTGCGATCGACGGTTTCGGGATTACTGATTCGCCTGGGAGGCAGCCACGGCGCAGGCCACAGTCATACCAACCATGGGGTTGTTGCCGGCGCCAATCAGGCCCATCATCTCCACGTGCGCGGGCACGCTGGAGGAGCCGGCAAACTGAGCGTCGCCGTGCATGCGGCCCATGCTGTCGGTCAGGCCGTAGCTGGCGGGGCCAGCGGCCACGTTGTCCGGATGCAGGGTACGGCCGGTGCCGCCGCCGGAAGCCACGGAGAAGTACTTCTTGCCGTTCTCGATGGCCCACTTTTTATAGGTGCCCGCAACCAGGTGCTGGAACCGGGTGGGGTTGGTGGAGTTGCCGGTGATGGAGACCTCCACGGCCTCCTTCTTCATGATGGCCACACCTTCCAGCACATCGTTGGCGCCGTAGCACTTCACGGCGGCGCGCTCGCCGTCGGAGAAGGCCTTCTCGCGCACGACCTTCAGCTCGCCGGTCTTGAAGTCGTAGTCGGTCTCCACATAGGTGAAGCCGTTGATACGGCTGATGATGTAGGCGGCGTCCTTGCCCAGACCGTTCAGAATGACACGCAGCGGGGTCTTGCGGGCCTTGTTGGCGGTGCGGGCGATACCGATGGCGCCCTCGGCGGCGGCGAAGGACTCGTGGCCGGCCAGGAAAGCAAAGCACTTGGTATCATCGCTCAGCAGCATGGCGCCCAGGTTGCCGTGGCCCAGGCCCACCTTGCGCTGCTCGGCCACAGAGCCGGGGATGGTGAACGCTTCCAGGCCCTCGCCGATGGCGGCGGCGCACTCGGCGGCGCTCTTCAGGCCGCGCTTCACGGCGATGGCGGTGCCCAGGGTGTAGGCCCACACAGCGTTCTCAAAGCAGATGGGCTGCACGCCCTTAACGATCGCTTCGCAGTCGATGCCCTTGGCGAGGAGCATATCGCGGCAAGCGTCCAGGGATTCCAGGCCGTTGGCCGCGAGGCAAGCCTCGATCTTGGGCATACGGCGCTCCATAGATTCAAAAGTAGCCATTACAGTACTCCTCCTCTCTTATTCTTCGCGCGGGTCGATGTACTTGGCAGCGCCTTCGTACCGGCCGTAGGTCCCGATGTTCTTCTCGAACGCGGTCTTGGGATCCTCACCATGACGAATGGCCTCCAGCATCTTGCCCAGACGCACGAACTGGTAGCCGATGACCTCGTTGTTCTCGTCCAGAGCGGTCTTGAGGATGTAGCCCTCGGTCAGCTCCAGGTAACGCACGCCCTTGGCCTTGGTGGAGAAGATGGTACCGGTCATGCTGCGCAGGCCCTTGCCCAGATCTTCCAGGCCGGCGCCGATGGGCAGCCCGTCCTCGCTGAAAGCGGTCTGGCTGCGGCCGTAGACGATCTGCAGGAACAGCTCACGCATGGCCACGTTGATGGCGTCACACACCAGGTCGGTGTTCAGGGCTTCCAGAATGGTCTTGCCGGGCAGGATCTCACCGGCCATGGCGGCGGAATGGGTCATGCCGGAGCAGCCTATGGTCTCCACCAGGGCCTCCTCAATGACGCCGTTCTTCACGTTCAGGGTCAGCTTGCAGGTGCCCTGCTGGGGGGCGCACCAGCCCACGCCGTGGGTCAGACCGGAAATGTCCTTGATCTCATAGGCTTTGACCCAGTTGCCCTCCTCGGGGATCGGGGCGGGACCGTGGTGCGGGCCTTTGGTCAGAGGACACATACGCTCTACTTCATGAGAATAGGTCATAATAGTACTCTCCTTTTCTGCTGAAAAATGATTGGCACTGCTCATACTATTATAAGATGGACAGGCTGTTTTTTCAAGCATTTGTCCGCCGGTAAGCGAGGAAAAATCGTCAATTTTTTCGCAAAGATTTTCCGGTGGGCGATTTTCCGCCCTTTGGGGTAGGCCGCAGCGCCAGCAGGCAGACAAATCCCGCCGCGGCGGCTGCCGTTGCCACCCAATGGCGGGCCAGCTGCCAGCCCAGCGCCCGGGCCGCCATCGGAAAAGCCAGCCCGCCCACGCTCATGCCCAGCGCCAGGAATCCGTAGTTGATGCCGGCGTGGGGCAGCCCGAACAGATCGGTACCCAGCGCGGGCAGCAGCGCCGCCTGGCCGGAATAGCAGAAGGTGAGGGCGGTGTACCCGGCCACGAACCATCCGCCCTGCGCAAACGCGAATCCCACCGACAGGCCGGCCAAAGCGGCGAACAAGCCCAGGTAGGTACGGCGGCGGCCGGCCTTGTCGCTGAGCAGGGGCATGAGCAGCCGGCCGGCGGCGCTGCCCACGCTGCCCACCGCCACCGGCAGTGCCGCCCAGGCATCGGACAGGCCCCGCTGGCGGCCCAATTCCAGCAGGATGGGGCTGAACAGAAGCACGGTGGGAGACGCCAGCGCCACCACCGCCACACAGAGCCAGTACTGGCGGGTGCGCAGCATCCGGGCCGGGGTGTAATCCGGCCCGCCGGCATCCGGCTGTGCCGCGGGCTGTTTTTGGCCTTGCGGCGGGTTTTTCAGTAGAGCCGCCCCGACGCCGCAGATCAGTGCCAGCAGCCCGGCCAGCACCCACAGGCAGACCCGGATGCCCCATTGACCGGTCAGAGCGTTCACCAGCAGGGACAGCACCGCGCCGCTTGCACCGGCCGCGCCGCCGATCACCCCGGTGGCAAGCCCCTTCCGGTCCGCGTACCATTTCTGGGCGCAGCTCATGACCGCCGGATACAAAAAGGCGCAGCCCGCCCCCACCGGCAGGCTGAAGGCCAGCGCAAATATCGCCGCACTGCCCGCCGGCACCGCCGCCCCGGCGGCAAAACCGCCGGCCAGCAATGCGGCGCCCGCCAGCCCGGCCGGGCGCGGCCCGAACCGGTCCTGCAGAAAACCACCCAGCACACAGCCCACACCAAACGCTCCGACAATGAGGCTGAACACCCACTCGGCGCCCACTTCATTCAGCCTGTATTCGGCGGCAACCGGCTCATGAAATACGCCCCAGGCCGCCGGGATGCCGGTGAGCGCCTGGATCGCCGCGCCGGCGGCCAGGATGAACACGCCACGCCCGGATCGTTTCATACCATCCATTCCCCGCTTTCCTCGGCAGAGCAGCCCGCCGGTCTTGTTTCCGGTGGAGTATGGACAAAAACAGGCGCCGTTATACGTCCGCCCGTGAACTCAACCGCCGGCCCCGCGCGCGGGCCACAGCAGCGCCCCCAGTTCATCCACGGTGCGCAGATACCAGTCGGCCCGGGATTCAAGGTCCCGGGCGGCGGCCTCACAGAGCACGCCCCACCCGGCGGCGGCGAAGGGAACGCCGCAAGCGTGGGCCATCTCCCAGCCGGGTTTCAGGTCGTCCACCATCAGCAGCCGCCCGGGAGCCAGCTGCCAGCGGGCCATGATCTGCTCCAGCGGCCAGGGCGCGGGCTTGCGCCGGCCCGGGCCCTGTTCCCAGCCGAACACCAGCTCCGGAGCCGGGGCACCGGCGGCGGCATAGTCCTTGCGGATGGTCTCCTCACTGGAATGAGACACCACGCAGATGTGCCCTCCCGCCGCGGCGTAGCGGGTCAGAAGCGGTACCATGCCCGGCCAGAAGGGCGCCCGGGCCCGGGCTACCGCCGCCCGCCAGTTCTCCTCCTGCACCCGCATCTCCTCAGGAGTAAAGGCCAGCACGCGGCTACACAGCGGTTCAAAGCCCGGATCGTAGCACAGTTCGGCAAACCGCCGCAGGCTCAGATGCGTGCCGGGGCGCAGCTGCGCCAGGGTGGCGGAAAAGGACGGATAGTGGATGGTGGGGGTGCTTTGCACGGCGGTGTCGTCGTGGTCCAGCACCAGGCAGGAAAATCGCAGCATGGCAAACCTCGCTTTGTCAAACAAAAGGCCCCCGGCCAAAGCGGACGGGGGCGCGACGATCAATCCAGAAAATCTTTCAGGCGCTTGCTGCGGCTGGGATGGCGCAGTTTGCGCAAGGCTTTGGCCTCGATCTGGCGGATGCGTTCCCGGGTAACGTTGAACTCCTTGCCCACTTCCTCCAGAGTGCGGGGACGGCCGTCCTCCAGGCCAAAGCGCAGCCGCAGCACCTTTTCCTCACGGGGGGTCAGGCTGCCCAGCACGCTGGCCAGCTGCTCCTTGAGAAGGGTGTGGCTGGCGGCCTCGGCGGGCACCGGAGCATCCTCATCGGGGATGAAGTCGCCCAGATGGCTGTCTTCCTCCTCGCCGATGGGGGTCTCCAGGCTCACCGGCTCCTGGGCGACCCGCATGATCTCCCGCACCTTTTCCACCGGCATGTCCAGCGCCTCGCTGATCTCGTCGGCGGTGGGCTCATGGCCGTTCTGGTGCAGCAGCTGGCTGGACACCTTTTTGACCTTGTTGATGGTCTCCACCATGTGTACCGGAATGCGGATGGTACGGGCCTGGTCCGCGATGGCGCGGGTGATGGCCTGCCGGATCCACCAGGTCGCGTATGTAGAGAACTTGAAGCCTTTGGTATGGTCAAACTTCTCCACCGCTTTGATCAGGCCCAGGTTGCCCTCCTGGATCAGATCCAAAAACTGCATCCCGCGGCCCACATACCGCTTGGCAATGGACACTACCAGCCGCAGATTGGCCTCGCTCAACCGCTGCTTGGCCCGGTCGCCCTGGCCGATGAGCCTGTCCAGCGTCTTGAGCTCCTCCCGCTGGGCGCTGCTCATGGTGTCCAGCAGGGCGTTCATGGCTTCGGTACGCTCCCGGATCGACAGCTTTTTGTTCTGTTCCAGCTCCAGCACCGAAGCAAATTTTTCCTGCTTGGTCTCCACCGCTTTATTGCCTTCCTGAATGGCCAGCGCCAGCTTGATCTCCTCATCCGGAGTCAGCAGGGGGACCCGGCCGATCTCCTTCAGATAGACCTTGACCGGGTCGTCAATGGCCACGCCCTCGGCGGACAAGGCGCTCTCGAACATATCCACGCTGGCTTCGGTCAGGGTAAAGGCCTCCGCCTCCGGGTCGGGCTCGTCCACGATCTCCACGTTGTTGCGCTCCAGCGTCTCATAGAGTTTGTCGATCTGCTCTACGTCAAAGCCGGTCTCCTCAATGGCGTCGTTGATCTCCTTGGTGGTCAGCTTGCCATTGCGCTTGCCGGTCTCGATCAGTTCCCGGATGGTGATTTTCTTTTCTGCCATATTCGATATCTCCTTATCCTTTCGCGGCACAGCGCCGTTACTTCTTCATCTTTTTTTCCCGCAGGCTCTGGATGTAGGCTTCCAGCTCCTCGGGGCTCATCCGGGCCGCCTGCGCGCTCTTGGGAAAACTCTGCTCAATGCGGTCCAGGTACATCTCCACATCCTGCCGGGTGATGGCCACATCGTGATTGCGGGCCAGGATGGCGCTCAGCAGCGACAGGGTCTCCGGCGTCACCTCCGGCGCCAGGGTAGCCAGCTCGGCGGTCACGCCCCTGTCGGCGCAGTCGAACACCGCCCGGCAGGCCTGCTGCATATCCGGCAGCAGCAGTTTTTCCGGCTGGATACGGCTGCGCACCAGGGGGATGAAATCGGCGTTTTTCAGCATCGCCGCCAGCAGCTGCTGCTCAGCGTTGGCAATGCCCAGCGCTTTTTCTCCCCCCAGGGAATAGGGCACCTTGATCTGGGCTGCGGCGCCCTGATTCAACATCTCTTTCTGGCGGCGCCGGTCCTCCCGGCGACCAGCCTGGCGCAGCGCCGCGTCCAGCTGGCTCTGGATCGAAGCCTTGGACACGTTGGTCTCCTGGGCCAGCCGCCCGGCGTATACCTCCCGCTCGGTGGGGGTGATGTGGCCGCTCAACAGCCGGATGGCGTCCTGAACATATTCCACCCGGCCCGCGTCGGTGGCCAGATCGTACTGATCCTTCAGCTTGCCCAGCTTGTATTCCAGCGCGTTGTGGGTGCCGTTCAGCAGCATTTCAAACCGGTTTTTGCCAAACTTCTTGATAAATTCGTCCGGGTCCTTGGCGCCGGTAACGGTGAGTACCGACACCTTGATGGGGCTGTGGGAAAACAACTCCAGGCTGCGGGCAGTGGCTTTCTGACCCGCCTCGTCCGAGTCGTAGCAGAGCACCACTTCGTCGGCGTAGTTCTCCAGCAGCTTGACCTGCTCGCCGGTGAGGGCGGTGCCGCAAGCGGCCACCGCCGTGTCGAACCCTGCCTGATGCAGGCTGATCACATCCATATATCCCTCGCAGAGAATGTACCGGCGGGAGGGGCTCTTTTTGGCCAGATTCAGCGCGAACATGGCCCGGCTTTTTTTATAGACCGCCGTCTCGGGGCTGTTGATGTACTTGGGCTTTTCGTCCCCCAGCACCCGGCCGCCGAACGCGATCACATTGCCCCGCAGATCGAAGATGGGGGTCATGACCCGGCCGCGGAAGATATTGTACAGATTGCCTTTTTCGCTGCGTTTGACCAGCCCGGAGGCCAGAAGTTCCTCCTCGTCAAAGCCCCGCTCCCGCAGCCAGTTGAGGGTACTGCGGAAATCGTCCGGCGCCCAGCCCAGCCCAAAGCGGCGGATGGTGCCGTCGGACAGGCCCCTTCGCCGCCAGTAGGCCCGGGCGGCGCTGGACGGCTCATTGTCGGCGTTGAGGCACTGGTAGAAAAAGCGGGCGGCCTGCTTGTTGATCTCCAGGATGCGGCTGCGCATCCGGCCGGCCTTGTCGTCCTCGTCCGGCAGGGGCATCCCCGCCCGGGCAGCCAGAAACTTGACCGCCTCCACATAGCCCAGGTTGTTGATGTTGCGGATAAAGGTGATCACGTCGCCCCCCGCCCCGCATCCGAAGCAGTAGAAACTCTGTGTTTCGGGATAGACCACAAAAGAGGGGGTCTTTTCACTGTGAAAGGGGCACAGGCCCGTATGGGTGCGGCCCCGGTGACGCAGCTGCACATAGCTGCCCACCACATCGGTGATGTCGTTGCGGGCCACCACTTCCTGAATGTATTCCTGCGGGATCACCTGCTGCCCTCCCCCTCCTGCTGCGCTGTCAAGCCGGCTCAGGGCCGGCGCTCAAATCCTTTGTATCGGGTGCCCTGGAAGGAGAGCATTCCCTCGTCCCCCTCTGCCAGCAGACCGTATTCCTCACCGGGCAGATTCAGTTCCATCCGGTCGCCGCTCTCCACCTGGAAGGTGGCATAGTAGCGGGTATATGTATGGTAGCCGGAGTTATGGGTACCGCTGTGCCCTACCCGGGTACGCTTGGCCACCACCCGGGCCGGTACAGTGAGCAGCGGCGAGGCGTTGTTGCGGCTCCATTGGGCCAGCCCCCGCACCGCCGTGACGGCAAAAACCGCCAGCACCAGGAAAAAGATCAGATAAAACGCCCCGAAAAAGAGCGAACCGTCAAAATAGAACATAAACATCCTTTCTCCCGGTCAAGGTCACAGTACGTGCCATTTGCGGGGCACGAACAGTTCCTCAAAAGTGCGAGTGGCGAACTCATCGCTCATGCCGCTGATATAGTCGGTGGCGGCCCGGTCGGGCCCTTCCTGATAGGCGATCTCCAGATACTGGCCGGGCAGCAGTTCCGGCTGGGATACCAGCCGATCGTACAGTTCTGAGAGCATCTTTTCCACCTTGCGCTCCTCCCGCTTGGCCACCTCGTCCACATAGACGGTGGCGTACATGAAGTCGTGCAGGGTCAGATAGGCCGCTTCCACGTCCGGGCTGAAGGCCAGAGCCTCGGATGTGCTGTGGGCCACCAGGTCGGCGATCAAGGTGGTGATGCGCTGGGATTTGGTGCCACCCAGCACCTGCGTGACCACCGGAGGAAGCTGGCGGGCGTCCAGCACATGGGCGGTGATGGCGTCCTCAATGTCGTGATTTACGTAGGCGATCCGGTCGGCGTGGCGCACCGCCTGCCCCTCCAGAGTAGCCGGCCAGACGCCCTTGGTATGGCACAAAATGCCGTTGCGCACCTCCCAGGTCAGGTTCAGGCCCTCGCCGCCCTTTTCCAGCCGGTCCACCACCCGCAAACTCTGCCGGTAGTGGGTAAAGCCGCCCGGAGCCAGCCGGTTGAGCGCCCGCTCTCCCGCATGGCCAAAAGGGGTGTGCCCCAGATCATGGGCCAGAGCAATGGCCTCGGTCAGATCCTCGTTGAGCCGCAGCGCCCGGGCAATGGTGCGGGCGATCTGGTCCACCTCCAGCGTGTGGGTAAGCCGGGTACGGTAGTGATCCCCCTCCGGAGAGAGAAAGACCTGGGTTTTCTGTTTGAGGCGCCGAAACGCCTTGCTGTGCACCACCCGGTCCCGATCCCGCTGAAAGCAGGTACGCAACGGGCAGGGCTCCTCGCTCCGCACACGGCCGCGGCTTTCGGTGCTGCGCCTGGCGCCCGGCGACAGGATCTGCCGCTCGATCTGTTCGGTCTGTTCCCGCACGGTCATGGCCATATCCTCCCGATGATACACGTTCTATAGAATATATACGATGTATCCCGGTAAAACCCTTTTATTTTTTCAAAATTTTTTGTGATTTTTCGCCGGGCGGCCCATATTCCCGTCAAAAGGGGGTATAAAAAGGCCGGGAGATCTCCACCCGGGCCGCGCCCCGACTCAATTCCTGAAATTTCGGCAGCAGCGGCTGCTCCTCCCCCTGGGGCAGCACGAACCGCAGGGTGACCGCGGCGGCAAACTCCGGCTCCTCCATCCGGGCTCCGGCGCCCTCCAGCAGACGGGCGGCCTGTTCATACAGGCTGTAGTCCACTGTGACCGCCCCCCGCACGCAGCTGCGCACCGTGACGATCCGGGCGGCGGCCAGCGCCCGGGCGGCGCTTTCGGTGTAGGCGCGCACCAGCCCGCCGGTACCCAGCAGGGTACCGCCGAAATACCGGGTGACCACCACAATGCAGTCGATAACGCCGGCGTGGCGGATCGCCTCCAGCACCGGCAGGCCCGCGGTTTTGGCGGGTTCGCCGTCATCGGAGTAGCGGGTGCGGCTGCCCTCCCGCAGCATATAGGCATAGACGTTGTGCCGGGCGGTGCGGTGCTCGGCCCGCACGGCGGCCAGCACTGCCAGCGCCTTTTCCTCTGAATCGGCAAAGGCGGCGCGGGCGATAAAGCGGCTGCGTTTTTCCTCGATCTCAGCCAGGGACACCCCCTGAATCGTGCGGTAATCCTCCATACGGTCTCCTTTCGGCGAATATCCGCAGGGACAGCAAAAAGGCGGTTTGATGCAAACCGCCTTTTTGTCGTACCGTTTATGAAGCCTTATTTCAGGCCGAAACGCTTGTTGAAACGGTCCACACGTCCGCCGCTGTCCACCAGCTTCTGCTTGCCGGTGTAGAACGGATGGCACTTGGAGCAGACCTCGACCCGGATCTCCGGCTTAGTGGAGCGGGTATGGATCACCTCGCCGCAGGCGCAGGTGATGGTGCAGTCCACGTACTTGGGATGGATGCCCTGCTTCATTTCATTCACCTCATTTCTGGTCTATGACATAGGGGGCCATGCGAAATCATGCGCCCATCACAACCTTCAATGGAAAGCCACCAGCCTGCACCATCCTGTGCACAGGGAGCGGCCCTCGGAACGATTGCCTGAATACTATATCATATTCTCCGGCAAATTGCAAGGGATTTTGTCGGAAATCTCTGACTTTTACCGGTTCAGCAGCCAGATGCCTGCGTTCAGGTAGGCGGCAAAACTGAGCCAGAGCAGATACGGCACCTGCAGCAAGGCTGCGGCGGTGCTGACCCGGGCCAGGGTCAGGGTCATATCCAGCACCAGCAGCCACAGGATCGCCAGGCAGACCAGGGCTGTTCCCCGCAGATTCAGGCCGAAGAACAGGATTGTCCAGCCGAAGTTGACCGCCAGCTGCAGCAGCCACAGCACCAGTGCAGGGGTTGCGGCAGCCAGGCCCTTGTTCACCGCCAGCGCCATGCTGACCCCCATCAGCACATACAGGATCCCCCAGGCGATGGGGAAGACAAAGCCCGGCGGAGTAAGCGCGGGCTTTTCCAGCTGGGGATAGACGGTTTCCAGCCCGGTGCGGGTCAGCCAGCTGGCCAGCCAGCCCACACCCAGCGCCAGCGCGGAAAATCCGATATAGGGAAACGCCTTGATCAGGAACTGTTTCATATGCGGTACCACCCTTCTTTGCAAACGCTCAGCCGCCCGGCGGCCGTGCCATTCTATGCTGCGGTACGCCGGAAGGTGATGCTAGAAGTTTGGCCCGCCTGTGGCCGGTTCAGTCGGTCAGCCCAGCTCCTTTTTCAGCAGGGCGGCTGCGTCGGCAGGGCTCAGCACCCGGCCGCTGGACACAACCCGGCCATCCACCAGAACAGCGGGCAGGCTCATGACCCCGGAACGGGCGATCTGCTCCATGTCGGTGATATAGGCCACCGGCTCCGAAAGGCCCAGTTCCTGCGCGGCCTGCTTCATATTCTCCCACAGGGTGTGGCAGTTTTTGCAGCCGGAGCCCAGCACCGCCACGCGGGCCTGCTCGCTGCTGCTGCCGCAGCTGCATCCACACTGTGCGGACGCGGAACAGGTGCAGCCGCAGCTTTCCTCTTTCTTTTTACCAAAACCAAACAATGCCATGGTTCTTTCCTCCTTTATATGCTCACCAGCCAGGGCTGGATGGCGTTGAACAGATAGCCCACCAGAATGATGCCCGCCACGCAGACGGCCACAAAAACCGCCAGCAGGCGGGGTTTGACCGCCTTGCGCAGCAGGATCATCGAGGGCAGCGACAGGGTGGTGACCGCCATCATAAAGGCCAGCACCACCCCCAGCAGCGCCCCTTTCGCCAGCAGGGCTTCGGCAATGGGGATGGTACCGAAGATGTCGGCGTACATGGGGGCGCCCGCCACCGTGGCAATCACCACCCCCAGCGGATTGCCGCCGCCCAGCAGCGTTACGATCAGGCTTTCCGGGATCCAGTTGTGGATAACGGCGCCGATCCCCACCCCCACCAGCACATAGGGAAACACCTTCTTGGCGGTGGCGGTCATCTGCTGCCAGGCGAAGTGAAGGCGGTCAGCGGCGGTCAGTGTCTGACCGGGGGCGCTCTGCAAGTTGCCGGCCCGGATGTAGGGTTCCACCTGATCCTCCATGCCCAGCCGCTCGATCAGCGCGCCGCCCGCCACCGCGATCACCAGCCCCAGCAGCACATACAACACCGCTACCCTCCAGCCAAAGATGCTCATGAGCAGCACCAGTGACCCCAGGTCCACCATCGGCGAGGAGATCAAAAAGGAAAAGGTGACCCCCAGCGGCAGCCCCGCCCGGGTAAAGCCCATAAACAGCGGGATGGAGGAGCAGGAGCAGAACGGGGTGACCGTGCCCAGCAGCGCGGCCAGGCAATTGGCCGCCAGGCCCTGGAACCGGCCGAGAATCCGGCGGGTACGCTCCGGCGGGAAGTAGCTTTGAATATAAGAGATTATCAGGATCAGGCAGCCCAGCAGCACCAGGATCTTGATTATATCGTAAAGGAAAAATCGAATGCTGCCGCCCAGCTGCCCCTCCGGGTCCAGGCCGGCGGCTTCCACCAGCCGTGCCATAAGCCGGTCCAGCCATTTCATGCCCAGCAGCTCATTTTGTAGAAAAGACAACAGTCCCTGCATGGTATCCCACTCTTTCATATCGAATGTTTTGGATATATAGGCCGTAAAGCAAGCCGGCGCGCTGCGCGCCGGCTTGGTGCGGTTTTCGTTTGGTCAGGTGCAGCCACAATGGCAGGAGACGGAAGCGGTTGCATCGGTGCTGGTGATCTCCTGCAGCAGTTCCACCGCCCGGCGGCTGCCCGCCGGATCGATGCGGTAGTGGATCCACTTGCCTTCTTCCCGGCCGACCACAATACCGGAAGCACAAAGAATCTTCATATGATAGGACAGGGAGGACTGGGGCATCTCCATCTCTTCGATCAGCTTGCAGGCGCACTTCTCCCCGCCTTGTAGCAGCGCCAGAATCTTCTGCCGCCGGGGGTCACACAGGGCCTTAAAGGCCTGCGCCCGCTGCTCGTAGATGGGCTCCATCCTCTCACCGTCTTTCAAATCGAAAAATCTTGTTTTGATAATACCATGCGAAGCTGCGTTTGTCAACGGGTATTTCAGCTTATCTTTATGCCCATGCGCTGGAACTGCTCGGGCGGGCAGTCATTCTCCCGCATCAGACGGGCCATCAGCGCCAGCATCCGGGCCTCCTGCTCCGGGTCGTTCGCTGGATGGAGCTGAGCCGGGTCCTGATCCATCCGGAACAGCATGGTGGGATACTCCGCCTGGGAAATCCGGTTCTCAGAGGGCAGACGCAGCACTGGCACTCCCTTGGTAAAGGAGAAAGCCGGATGCAGCTGCATACGCTGCAAAATCTCGTTGTGGATAAAGGCACGGCGGCCGCCGTGGCGGGTGGGCATCAGGGTATACTCATACCGGGGCTGGTTGCCGGGAACCGGGCTGCGCATATAGACCCACTGTCCGTCGGTGCAGCAGACCTGCCCGCCGAAGATACCGAACAATCCGGCTTCATGCACCGGCTCGTCCCGTTCCAGCACCGGGCGGAGCGGACGGCCCTGCATATCCGGCGGCAGGGGCTGACCGAAGAATTCCAGCAATGTGGCGGGCAGGTCGATGGTCTGCACCAGGCTGGAGGCCCGCACGCCCTGGCGGCCGGTGCGGGGATCCCAGATAAACAGCGGTGTGTGAGCTACCTCGCCGTAGAACGGGCAATGGCACTTGGCCCACTGGCCGTGTTCCGCCAGCAGAAAACCGTGATCGGTGTTTACGATGAGCAGGGTGTCTTTCCACAGGTCGTACTCATCCATGGCGTCCAGAATCCGGCCCAGGTTCTCGTCGCACATAGACAGCAGCGCAGCATACCGGCGGCGCATATGGTCAATAAACTCCGGGCTGTCCTGGTCGTTTACCGGCCGGTAATCCGGCCAGTCGCAGAAGGGGCCCTGGTAGCCGTCCGGGAAACGGGCGTCGTACTCCGGCTGCACAAAGAACGGCTCGTGCGGATCAAAGGTCTCGATCTGCAAGAACCAGTTGTCCCGGCCGTGGTTTTCCCGCAGAAAGTCCAGCCCTTTTTGGAAGGTCCGGCACTGGGGCTGGCAGGCAGCCTCCGGCATGCGGGTGCGGTTGGCAAAATCCTGCTCCACCCAGCGGTCGGCCGGCTCGCCGCAGATATTGCGGTGCGGGCGGGGCCCGCCGTCAAATCCCACCAGCGGGGCCCAGTTGTCCCCCTCCTGGCCGCGCACACAGTCCCAGGTGGTATACCGTTGGTGATAGGTGGCACCGCCATCCTCCCAGTAATGATAGTGATCGCTGATCAGATGGGTGTGGATACCGGCATTTTTCATCTGCTCGGGCATGGAATCGTCAAAAGGTTCCAGCGGGCCCCAGCTGCGGTGCAGAAAGTTGTACCGGCCGGTGTGCAGTTCCCGCCGGGCCGGCATGCAGGGCATGCTTCCCACCCAGCAGTTGTCAAAGGTAACGGCATGTTCCGCCAGCCGGGTAAACTGCGGCGTTTGGGTCCAGTCGCAGCCGTAGGGAGCCAGCATATGCCGGTTGAGGGAATCGTACATGACCATTATGGCGCGCATAGAGGGCACCTCCTTGGGTTCAGTCGTCCTTGCGGCGGTATTCGTAGGGGCTCATTCCGTATTTCTTCTTAAACAGGGTAGAAAAGTAGCTCACGTTGGCATACCCCACCGACTGGGCGATGTTCTGCACCCGCAGCGCGGTGTTTTCCAGCAGCTGCACCGAATGCTGCATCCGCAGGTCGGTCAGGTAATTGACAAAGGTGAGGCCCATCTCCTCCTTGAATGCCCGGGAAAAGTAATCCGGGTTCAGGTAGACCTGGGCGGCCACCTGTTCCAGGCTGAGCGGTTCGGCATAATGCTTGCGCAGATACTCCACCGCCAGCCGGATATTGTTGGAGCGCGGCCGGTGGGGCTCGTCAGTTTCCCGGCACAGTTCCGACACCTGGCCCAGAATCTCCCGCACCTCCCGCAGGGACACACTGCCCGCCAGCCGGGCCCGCAGCGCATCCTGCTCCGGCAGTTCAGCGCCCTGTTCCCGGGCCTGCAGAGCAAACAGGTCAAACGCATCCAGGAACCACTTGCCCAGCAGATCTACTGCCGGGATACGGTCGGTGCTGATCTGCTGCAGAAACTGTTCCAGAAGTTCCCGGCGGCGGGCACCGTCGGCCTGGTACAGCTGCACACGCAGCCCGGCCATCTCGCTTTTCCAGCCCCGGTGCAGTTCAAACAGACGGGACAGCGGCTGGCTGGGTTCATACAGCGCCACTTCCCCTTTATAAAAGCCCTGGCCCAGGGTACAGGCGGCCTGGAACACCAGCGAGGGGATCTGCCGCAGTTCATCGGTGACCGAACTGACCCCCACCATACAGTGGTTCATGGCCTGCACTTCTTTGGCGTAGGCGGTAAGCTTGCGGGCCTTTTCGCCGCTGCTCAGCGCCCGCAGCAGGTTGCCCACCACCACATAGATCCGGTCGGTATAGTCAAAACCGGCCACATGGCGGATCTGCTCCTCCCGGGGAAAGCTCAGGCCCCCGTTCATCAGGTCTTTTTTCCACACCGCCAGCGCAAACAGGCCGTTGTCCCGCCAGTGCACGCCGCACCGGCGCAGTTCTTCCAGGTCCTCACTGGTCAAATCCCGTTCCTGCCGCAGGATACGCCGGATGATGGAATGGGCCTGGGGCGAGTTGGCAATTCCGCTGGCCGCACCACTCAGGTTCAGTTCCCGGTTCACCCGGTCCAGCAGTTCCTGCAGCATCTCGTTTTTCATTTCGGTTTTGAGGATGTATTCAGACGCGCCGTCCCGCAGCGCCTGCCGGGCCAGATCGAACTCTGCAAACGCTGTAAGCACGACGACCCGCACCCGGCTGCCCGCCTCCCGCAGAGCATGCAGCAGTTCCAGGCCATCCATCACCGGCATCTTGATATCGGTGAGGATCAGGTCGGGCGCTTCCCGACCGGCCAGTTCCAGCGCCTCCCGGCCATTGTGCGCCACCCCCACCAGTTCGCAGGCAGGGTTCTGGGAGATGCAGAACTGCAGCCATTCACAGATCATGGTCTCGTCATCCGCGATCAGTACCTTCATGGTCGTTCCTTTCCTCTGAGAAAACCGCCGGCATCCGCAGGGTAACGGTGGTGCCGATCTCCGGCGTGCTGTCCACCGTCAGGCCGTAGGGTTCGCCCCAGTTCAGCCGGATGCGGCTGTGCACATTGGCCATGCCGATGGAGTTTCCGTCCTTTTCCGGCGGGCGGCTCATACGTTCCCGCACGGCGGCCAGTTCCTCCGGACCCATACCCGCCCCGTCATCGGTAACGGTGAGCAGCAGGTCCCCGTCCTTAAATGCGGTGGAGATCACCAGCATGTCCGCGTCCGGTTTGGCCTCCAGCCCGTGGAAGATAGCATTTTCCACCAGCGGCTGCAGAATCAGCGGCGGCACCAGACAGTTTTTGGTGCCGGGCTGCACGTCAAATTCATAGTTGATCTTATCGCCGCAGCGCAGCTTCTGCACCACCAGGTATTTGCGGGTGCTTTCCAGTTCTTCCTGCAGCGGAATAAGCGGCGCTTTGACCGCCAGCGTACTGCGCAGCAGATCGGTAAAGGCGCTGAGCATCTGAGCCGCCTGGCTGCTCTTGCCCACCTCGATGGTACAGCGGATGGAAAAGAGCATGTTGTACAGGAAATGGGGGTTGATCTGGGCCCGCAGGAAATTCATCTCCAACTGGCGTTTCTGCCCTTCCCGCTCCCGCACCGCGGCCATAAGCCGGTCAATCTCGCCGGCCATATGGTTGAAGCTTTCCTGCAGGTGATCCAGTTCCTGGGTGCCGGTGGCGGCGGAGGGCGGCACAAATTCCGGCGTGCCAAACCGATCCATGGCGGCGCTCAGATCACTCAGGGGCCGGGCCACCCGCCGGGCCATGTGCCAGGACAGCAGCATGGCCAGCACCAGCGCCCCCGCCAGCAGGCAGCCCACCATCCAGTACAGCCGGTCCAACGCACCAAAGATTGCATTGGTAGGGATCATCTCCACAATGGTCCAGTCCACCTCCTCATCCAGAAAGGTGGACAGCAGGTAATCCTGCCCCTGGCGGGATACAATGTCGTAGCTGTCAACGCCGTAGGTCTGCCGCATGTAGTCCACATCAAAGAACTGCTTACCCAGCATCTTCTTGTTGGAGTGGGAAACCACCAGGCCGTCCTGGTCGTAAATAAAGATCTCGCTGCCCTGCCCCTGCACGGAACTGTACAGGTTTTCCAGCAGCTGTTCATCGATCAGGATGAGCAGCACACCGTTGCCGTCCAGGCCGGTCACAATGCGGCCGGCGGCGAACTGGAACCCTTCCCCGCTGCCAGTAACCGAGGGAAAGGTGCGGGAAAACTCCACCCCGCCCTGCTGAGAATTCTTCAGGTCTTCCAGCAGGTGCCGGTACCAGAGCTGACCGGGTACTGTCTCCTGCCAGTCCGCGGATGGATCTGAACAGTAGGAGAAGCCGTTCTCCCCCAGAAACAGCACCTCATATCCCAGCCCGATATGGGCAAACACCTCGTCGTACACCTGTTTCTGGCGATCCAGGTAGCTGGCTGCTTCCGCCTGGCTTTCCGCGTCCGGCTGGCCCTGCAGATACCGGTGGCTGGAGATCTCATAGGTATACAGGTTGGACAGGGTGACGCTGCTGGTTTTGACGATGTTGGCCCGCTCGGCAATCTGGCGCAGCACATCCAGGCGGCTGCCGCCGATCTGGTCCACCAGCAGGCCCCGCACCATGGTGGTGAGCATCAGCACCACCAGAATAAAAAAGGCGGCGAACAGCACGAAATAGGCCGTAAACAGCTGACAGCGCAGACGGGAAGCCTCTTCCCGCAATTTCCGGCACATTTTTCGCATCTGCTCGCCTCCCGTGTGTCATTTCACCCGATAGGGCGCGTAGTTGGGGTTCTCCTTGATGTAGTCGTCACAGCTGTGGGCGGGAGAACCATCCCCCCACAGGCCTGCCAGGCCGATCTGGCCGGAACCGAACACCGCCTCCCGGGCGCCGTCGATCTGTGGATTCACATACCGGGCAAACCAGGCCTCCAGACGCCGCCGCATGGACTGTTCCAGCCCTTCGGCACCGCCCTGTACCAGCAGGTTGCGGGTCTCGCCCGGGTCTTCCTGCAGGTCGTAGAGCTCATTGGGGCCGTAGGGATACCGGGCCACATACTTGAACCGGCGGTCCCGGATCATGCGGTTGGGGCCGTACTCGTCCATGACCACCACCTCGTCGTGCTGGCGGAACGCCTCGCCCCGCAGCGCCGGCGCAAAGGAGGTGCCCGGCCGCTCCAGCGTGTCGGTGCAGGGAACCTCCAGATAGTCCAGCAGGGTGGGCATAAAGTCGTAGGCGGAGACCAGTGCGTCGCAGACGCGGCCCGCCGGGATGCGGCCGGGATGCCGGGCAATGAAGGGCACCTTGACCGATTCCTCGTACATGTTCAGCGGGAAAGTGGCGTTGCCCTTGCCCCAGAAGCCGTGGTGCCCACAGCTGAACCCGTTGTCGGCGGTAAAGACCACCAGGGTATCCTCCGCCAGGCCCATCTCGTCCAGTTTGGCCAGGATGCGGCCAATCCCCGCGTCCATGGCGGTGACCGCAGCAAAATATCCGATCAGGTTGGCCCGCTCGTCCTTGGCCACCTCGTCGGTCAGATAGATGCTGTCCGGGTGACGGGGCAGATGGGGTACCGATTCAAACGGGCAGTCCTTATACAGGTCGGTGTATTCCTTGGGGTGGTTGTTGAGCCAGGGCGCATGGGGCGCGGTATAGGCCACATGCAGATAGAAGGGCTGCTGCTGATCCCGGCGGGATTCCAGGAATTCCACCGCGTCGTCGGTGATGGCGTCGGTGACATAGCGTTCCTCCCGATAGAGCTTGCCGTCCTTGTACAGGGGTGCGCCGTAGTACGGGCCGCCGCCGGACTTATGACAGAACCAGTGGCCAAAGCCCTGCTGCACCTTGGCCGAAGCACCCATATGCCACTTGCCGGACAATGCGCAGTCGTAGCCACTGTCGGCCAGGGCCCGGGTATAGGAATACTGCCCGGCCAGATACTCGATTGCCGACTGGCGCTCGTCGTCGTCCCGCAGCCAGTCGTGCACGCCGTGCTGGGAGGGGATGCAGCCGGTAAGCAGCGAAGCCCGGGCCGGGCTGCAGACCGGTGAAGCGCAGAAGAAATTGTCGAACCGGGTGCCCTCGGCGGCCAGCCGGTCGATGTGGGGGGTGATGATCTCTTTGTTTCCCGCGCAGCCCAGTGACCAGTATCCCTGGTCGTCGGAGATGATAAACACCACGTTGGGTCGATGCATGATCGGATTCCTCCTGACTCAAAAAACGCCCGTTTTCTCCGGCGCGCGGCGGCACACTATCTTAGCATAGCATCCCCGCCCCGGAATGTAAAGGCTGCCCACAAAGGGCGGCCTGCCGTTCCGGCGCGCCCGAAAAAACGGGCCTGAATGGTTGTATGGCGGCGGATTACCACCACTTGATCAGATCGGTAACCTGATTGCGCAGCTTGACAAAGTCCGGGCTGGCAATATCCCGGGGACGGGGCAGGTCATTGTCGATGTTGCATTTGATGGTGGTAGGCTTATTGGTCAGAACCAGAATGCGCTGCCCCATGTACACAGCTTCTTCGATGTTGTGGGTAATAAAGAGCACCGTAGTGCCGGTGCGCTGCCACAGGCTGATAAGCTCGTCTTCCAGGTGGTAGCGCAGCTGGATGTCCAGCTGGCCGTAGGGCTCATCCATGAGCAGCAGGTCCGGCTGGGTGGCAAAGGCGCGGGCGATCACCACCCGCTGCAGCATACTGGCGGACAGCTGATCCGGATAGTATTTGCGGTATTTGGTCAGGCCCACGATGTCCAGATACTCGTCCACCAGGGCCTTGGCCTTGCTCTTTTCCACACCCTTGATATCCAGGCCGAAGCCCACGTTTTCTTCCACCGTCAGCCAGGGCATGGTGGAATACTCCTGGAAAATATAGGCGATGTTGTGTTTTTTCAGGTCCACCGGTTCCCCGTCCAGCAGGATCTCGCCCTTGGTGGGCTCGTACAGACGGGTCAGGCTGTTCAGAAAGGTGGTTTTGCCGCAGCCGGTGGGGCCCACGATGCACAGGAACTCGCCGGCTTTCACATCGAAGGAGATGTCGTTGAGCACCAGCAGATCGCCGAACTGCTTGGTGAGGTTGCGAACCCGTACCTTGGGCTGGTTGTTCTCTTGCATGGTTTGCTCTCCTCTCTCACAGCGTCAGATCCATGTTCTCGGTGATCTCCTGGCGCAGGCGCAGGAATTCGGGATCGGTGTAGTCCCGGGGATGGGGCATATTGATCACGTACTCTTTTTTGATGTGGGTAGGGCAGTTGGTCAGCAGGATGATCCGGTCGGCCAGGAACAGCGCTTCCTCGATGTTGTTGGTAACAAAGACCACGGTGCGCTTTTCCTTCTGCCAGATGCGCTGCAGCTCCTCTTCCATCATGTAGCGGGTCTGGGCGTCCAGATGCCCAAAGGGTTCATCCATCAGCATGATGTCGGGCTGGTTGGCATAGGCGCGGGCAATGCCCACGCGCTGGCGCATGCCGCCGGACAGCTGGCTGGGATAACTCTTTTCAAAACCGGTCAGGCCCACCAGTTCCAGGTACTTTTTGATGCGTTCGGCCCGCTCGGTCTTGGACATGTGGCGGACCTTCGGGCCAAAGCCCACATTGTCCTCCACCGTCATCCAGGGGAACAGGGAGGTTTTCTGGTAGACCACGCCGCGGGCAGGCGCCGGGCCGGTGACCTTTGTGCCCCGGTCATAGACCTCGCCCTCGGTGGGCAGATCCAACCCCGCCAGAATGTTCAGCAGGGTGGTTTTGCCGCACTGGCCTGCGCCGAACAGAACCAGAAACTCGTTTTCGCGAACGGTAAAGTCCACGCCGCGCAGTACCTCGTTGTCCGGCGCGCCGTTATAGCCCTTGAAGGTGCGGCCCACGTTGCGGCACTCCAGTACCACGTTGCCGGTCACATTCCCTTTTGCTCGTTCCATGCGCACAGTCTCCTCTCCAAAGCACTTGTCAGGTTGGCCAGTACAAAGCCCACGATACCGATGGCCACAATGCCCACCATGATCTGGACGGTATTGCCGGTGTTCATGCCGCGCACGATCATCCAGCCCACGCCCTCATTGGACTGGATCATCTCGGCGCCCACCACCGCGCTCCAGCCGGCGGTGACGGCGATCTGCAGGCCCGCAAAGATGTACGGTACCGAGCTGGGCAGCACGATCTCAAAGAAAACCTGCCGCTCGCTGGCGCCCAGCATCCGGGCGGCGCCGATCAGTTCCGGGTCCACGTTTTTGGCGCCGTCGTAGGTGTTGACGGTGATGAAGCAGAAGCAGCCCAGGAAGATGATGAAGAATTTGCCGGTATCGCTCAAACCGAACCACAGGATGGACAGAGGAATCCAGGCCAGCGGCGGGATGGGGCGGATGAACTCGAACAGGGGCTTGAAGATTGCCTCAATCAGGCGGGAGTAGCCCATGCCCACGCCCAGGGAAATGCCGATGATGGTGGCAAAGAAGAAGGCCACCGCCACCCGGTACAGGCTGACGCCGATATGGGCCAGCATGGTGTGCTTGCCGATGGGTTCCACAAAGCTGCGGGCAAAGGCAGCCAGCACCTCGCTGGCTGGCGGCAGGAACATGGACGCGCTGGTGAAGCGGGCAACCAGTTCCCAGACCACCAGAAGTGTCAGCAGAGAGATAATGGTATAGATGACGGTCAGCTGTTTGATGCTGAACCGGCTTTTGGACGTGGTATCAATCATCCTTTTTTCTCCCTCCCGATGAATTTTTTCTGCAGCTTCTCCAGTACGGCGTTCAGCACCAGGCCCACAAAGCCGATGGTGAGCATACCCACGATGATCACGTCGGGGCGGCCCAGCAGGCGGGCCATCTGGATCATGTAGCCCAGACCCTTGGTGGCGGCCAGCATCTCAGCGGCGACCAGGGCCACCCAGTCGGAGCCCAGGGCCAGGCGCAGGCCGGTGAAGATCATGGGCAGCGCGGTGGGAATGGCCACCTTGAACAGCAGCTGCCGGTTGGTGGCGCCGAAGGTTTTGCCCACCCACAGGTGCACCTGACTGGTGCGGCGGATACCGGTGTAGGAGTTGACGGTGGCGCTGATAAAGGCGGCAAAGAAGATGATGCCCACCTTGGAGGCATAGCCAATGCCCAGCCACAGGATCATCAGGGGGATCCAGGCCAGGGCGGGCACCGGGCGAATGATGTCGAACAGGGGCTTGGCAAACAGCTCGAACCGGCGGCTCCAGGCCATGCCGATACCCAGCGGCACACCGATCACCACGCCTACTACGTAACCGCCCAGGGCGATTTTCAGGCTGGACCAGATATTTTCAAACAGGGTGGCGCCGTCGGGGACGGTACCGCCGGTGAGTTTGTAGACAAAGGTCTCCAGGATCTTGGTGGGGCTGGGCAGCATCACCGGGCTTACCAGATGGAACACATCGGTGACCAGCTGCCAGACCAGCAATACAAACAGGAATGAGCACACCGAGATCAGGCTGTATTTGTGCTTTTGCAAAAACTGCTTCATTCGCTCTTCACGCCTTTCTCAATCATGGTAGGGAAAGGGCCGGCGACCGCTCGCATGAGCTGCCGGCCGGCCCGTCTTTCTTACGCAGGGAGAGCAATCAGCCTTCCTGATATGCCTTTACAAAGGTGTTGTCCACGTTGGTGGTGAACTTGTCCAGCGCGCTGTCTTCCAGCTGGCCCTGGCTTACGTAGAACTCGCCCAGTTCCTTGGCAAAGTTGCCCAGGGTGCGGCCCTTCCAGTCTTCCTTGACCAGCCACTTCACGCGGCCCAGGTCGGAAGCGCAGTTCTCACGGCTGGTTTCCATACCGGACTCTTTCAGGAACTCCACCAGCAGATCGGTGGCCATCTCTTCATCGGCAGCCAGCGCGGCGTTGGCTTCCAGCACGCAGTCCACGTACTTCTGCACCAGTTCCGGCTTGCCTTCCACAGCCTTGCGGTTGGCCACGATCTGGTCCACATAGCGGGTGCCCAGGTCAGCCAGGTTGGCTACCTGCACCATGCCGTCGTTGACTGCGTCAAAGAAGGTGGGAACGTTCAGGGAAGCCGCATCGCCCTGGCCGGCCTGCAGCGCCTGATAGGCCTGCACGGTGTCCATGTTGACGATGTTCACGTCGGTGGCTTCCATGCCCAGCTTCTCCAGCCATTTCAGAACGGTGAAGTGCTGCGCGGTACCCACGGGGCACAGGATGGTGATGCCGGTAACGGTGTCCGGGCTGCCCAGCACAGAGGGGTAAGAGGGATTGTAGCCGGTGTCCTGGGCTACGGGGCTGTCCGGAGTTACGAACACGCCCTGGCCGTCGGTGGACTCCAGAACCTCGCCGATGATCATCTCATCGTAGTTGGCCATGCCGGTAACGGCTGCGGCACCCATATGGCCCACATCCCACAGGTCAGCGGCCAGCGCCTCGTTCATGGGCGCGCCGGTATCGAACATGGTAACTTCCATCTTGAAGCCGGCGGCCACGTCCAGGCCGTTCTTCTGGATGTAGTAGGTGGGCAGGCTGGTGATGGTGGGCATTGCCGCCACCCGCAGCACGGGCAGGTCACCGTCCTCACCGGTGCTGCCGCCGTTGTTGCCGCCGTTGCCGGAACCGCAGGCAACCAGAGAGAAAGCCATCAGACCGGCCAGTGCAAGCGCGATCAGTTTTTTCATGGGATACTCCTCCTTGTTTCCTCATGGATGTGCGCGGTGTAATGTCCGCGTCTTTCTGTCATTATGATACCAAACCCCCCCGCCGGGCGGCTTTTTGGTTTTTTTACCTTTTCCTCACCATTTTACCTGTGTTTTCACTTTTTTTACATTCATTGTTATATTTTTACTTTTCCAGACTTCATATCATCCAGATTCACAGCACCAAACGGAAAAATATTGGGCAATTCGCGCGCAAAAAACGTCCTGCGCCCAACAGGGCACAGGACGTTTTTGGGTTCATGGTATGGGGATCAGACGCACAGGGATGGTTATGGCTCTGTACCGGATGCGGCGGACGGGTCTTTCGAGTTTTGTTTCTCCTCAATCTCCGGAACTTTCCCGTTGCTGAACAAAATATAGGGATTGAAGCGGCTTCCGTCCTGCCAAGTTTCCAGATGCAGATTCGTGGTAGTAGTGCGGCCGCTGAAACCCATATAACCGATCAGCTGGCCTTTTTCCACCGTATCGCCTGTTTTCACCGCCACACCGGACAGGTGGGCATACACGCTCTGCAAACCGTCTCCGTGATCCAGGGTCACACGGATGCCATAGGACCAGTGATTCGCTATATCATCCGTTTCTTCATAGCCCGAACCGGCAGCCAGAACCGTACCGTCCTGAATGGCATAGATGGGAGTTTCATATTCCCCCAATATGTCGACGCCTTTGTGGCTTTGTTCTCCTTCTTCCTTTCCCACATAAAAGCCGCGGCTTATCCGGTAAGAACTGGGCACCGGCCAGGTAAAGCCCGTGTTGGCGGCAGCCGGTTCGCCCGATCCTGCGGCCGGGCCGGATGCGTCGGTATCCGAATCAAAGGTGGACGGGTTGCTCTGCGGTTCGGGGACGCTCAGATCCCCTGGCACCGAAGCGGATTCCGGGGCGGAGGCGCCGTGTTCGGTGGAAAAGGCCGCCGGATCGGATCCGGCCAGGGACGAACTTTCCAGCTGTGTGGTACAGGCGGTAAATAAACTGCAGGCCAGCACCGCGGCGCAGAGCAGCGCGGGCAGCGCCAGCAGGGATTTTTTCGGGGTACGCATATCCAACATCTCCTTGAAACGGGTCTGCGCCGCCCGCCCCGGCCCGCACAGCGGCGCCGAGAGCGCCGCCTGCCGCCGCGCGTTCTTCAGGGCGGCGAGCACCGTCTCCCCATAGCGCAGCCGGTAAGGCAGGGGTTTGTTTTGCAGCACCGCCGCGTCGCAGGCCCTCTCCATATCCTGCCGGGCGGCCAGGGCCATCCGGTGGACAACAGGATTGAACCAGTGGAGAGTCTGGGCGGCCAGCAAAAGCAGCTGGAACCACAGATCCCCCGCGCGGATATGGTGCCGCTCATGAGCCAGAACGAACGGCAGATCGTCAGGAGCGAGAGAAACCGGCAGGTACACCGCCGGGCGCAGCAGACCGACCGTAACCGGTACCCGTGCTCCCGGGGAACGGTAGATCCGGCCCCAGAGCGGCAGCCGAACCCGGCACCGACACAGCTGCCGACAGAATACCAGATGGCGCGTCAGCTGCACCGCGACAAAGCACAATGCCCCCAGCGCCCACAGGATCATCAGCAGTTCCGACAGAGACGGGCCCGTCGCCGGGGGCGGGCTTGCCGCGGCCGCTGTGTCCAGCCGCAGCGGGATACCCGGCACACGTTCCGGCTGCACCAGCACCGGCGCGCTCCAGGCGGGCGGTTCGGGGCGGGAAGCCGCCAGCCGCGGCAGCGTCAGCCGCACCGGCACCGCGCAGCGAGCCGCCAGCACCAGCCAGGCCAGGCGCAGCGCCCGGGCTGCCTGCCGGTTTTGCAGCAGCCAGCGGCGGGCCGCCAGCAGCAGGACCGCCAGTACCGTCACCCAGGGGGTAAACAGCAGCACCGCCTCAAAGGTTTTCGTCAGCATGATCCTCCCTCGCTTTGCGCAGAATGGCTTCCAGCGCGGCGATATCCTCCCCGGTCAGGCTGCCGTCCTCCACCAGGGAGGCCACCAGCTTCTGCGGCGAACCGCCGAAAAAGCGGTGCAGCAGACCGCCGGTTTCCCGGCGGCGGTACTCCGCCTCCGCCACCAGCGGCTGATACAGGGTGAACCGCCCCTGCCGGGTAACCTGCACATAACCCTTTTCCTCCAGCCGGCCCAGCAGCACCTTGAGGGTGGACAGGGTCCAGCTGTGTACAGGCTGCAGATCCTCCAGCAGGCGGGCGGTGCGCACCGGCTGGGTGTACTTCCAAAGGCAGAGCATGATGTCCAGCTCCGCCGCGGTCAATCGCTCCTGCGTGTTGTTGTTCAAAGAGAGCCTCTCCTTTCGGACACTTGTCGACGCTTTCATTATAAAATTTTCCGCTACACTTGTCAATGAATTTCAACGACAAATGTAGCGGAATATAAAATTTCACAAATTGGTTTTCGGGGCATCTTCCGGCAGCCGGGCCGCTGAAAAGTCCACCGTCACGGTCAGGCAGCCGTTATGATAGGCAGCGCCGATCCGGCCGCCCATCTGCCCGGTAAGCCGCCGGGCGATGGAAAGCCCCAGCCCGGTGGAGTTCTGCGCGGTTTCCACCGTATAGTAGCGGTCAAACAACTTCTGCACATCCACCGCCGCCATACCGGCCGTGCGGTTGGAAAAGGTCATGACCCCCTCCCTGTTCAGGGTGACGGTCAGGTCTCCGGTGCTGTATTTGAGGGCGTTGGCCAGGATGTTGTTCAGCACCCGGCCCAGCGCCCCGGCGTCCAGCAAAAACCGGCTGCCGGGCTCGGCCAGATCCGGCACGGGCGCAATGCCCTTTTGGGCGAACGCCCTGTACAGGGACAGCAGTGTTTCCTCCAGGGCGCGCCGCAGGTCGACCGGCTGCAGCTGGAGCGGCGGGGCGGACACGGTCAGCGAGTAGCGGAACAGTTCCTCGGTCAGCGTCTGCATGGCCTGGGTGCGCTCCCCGATCCGCGCCAGATAGCGGGCCGCGTCCGGCGGAAGCTGCTGCTGGCCCATCAGTTCCAGATAGCCGCTGATCGTCGTAAGCGGGGTGCGCAGATCATGGGACAGGTTGGCAATCGCCTCCTTGACCTCCCGGTCCCCCTGCTGATACCGCTGCCGCTGGCTTCGCAGCAGCCGCAGCTGCTCATTCACCGCCGACGCCAGCTGCCGCATGGCGGCATCCCGGCTGGAAATGGCGAGCAGCGTATTGGTATCGGCGGCCAGCCTGTCGCGGAATCCCGCCCCGATCTGGCGGGCCGAAACCCGCAGCAGCCGGATTTTCCAGCACAGACCGCCGATCACACACAGCAGCACAACGATAACGCCCCACAGGATCCCGTTCATAGCAACCTCTTATCGGATTTCTTTTTTTCAAACAGCTTGATGCCCGTCCACAGGGCCACACCGGTAAACAGCAGCGAGAAGGCCAGCTGCCGCACCGGCGCCTGAACTTCCACGCCGTATACCAGCTGGGCCTGCCCTGTAGGCAGGAATTCCAGCAGGCACTGGCAGACCGTCCGGGCCAGCCCTGCCAGGTACAGCGGATTGGGCTGAGGGGCAACCTCCTGAAAGGCGCCGTTCTGATACATCACGCCGCCGCTCATTTCCGGCTCGTGAAGGCGGTCGTAAAACGCCCCCGCCAGCAGGACATGCCCCAGCCACAGGGCCAGCGACAGGATGACCGTAAGCGCCTTGTTGTCGCACAGCAGGCTGATCAGCACAAACAGCGCCGCAAACGAGGCAGTAAAGCCGGCCGCGATCAGCAGATACACCAGCACCTCGCCCGGGCTCATGGAGAATGGTCCGATGCACAGCAGCCCGGTCAGGCCGCCTAAAAACCAGGCCGCCACAAAGGCCAGACATGCCCCCAGGCAGACCAGGTAATCCGCCAGATAGACCGACGCGCGGGAGTGCCCGACGATCAGCTTGTTGCGGACCGCGCCGTCCGCCAGTTCCGCGCTCAGGAACAGGCTGATGAAGGCGGCGAACACCACCCCCATGACAGAGGCCATGGCAAAAAAGTAGAATTCCAGCGGACGCTCGATCCCCATGCGGGCCATTTCCCGGGCTGCGCGGGACGAGTTCCAGACAGAAAGGGCCGACACCGCCAGCACACCGGCCAGCATTCCCCAGAAGATCCGGTAATGGCGCAGGCGTTCCCCGTTGGCACAAAGCAGCTTATGGCTAAGTAGATGTAATCAAGAAAAGAAAGGAAAAGCACAATCCAGACGGAACCGGCGGTTGTGTCAAGAAATGTTTGTGGGATAGCAAGAATTTTGATATAATGGGAATAGGAACCCCGGAACCGGGAGAAAGGCAGGAGGATAAATGCACATAAGCTATAAACCCCTCTGGCACACGCTGGTTGAGCGCAATATGAGGAAAGAGGACTTGCGGATTGCCGCCGGTCTTACCACAAATATGATTGCCAACATGGGTAAGGG
>CASFJO010000074.1 GCA_949295035.1 uncultured Gemmiger sp. | reverse complement strand
TTGTCCCTTTTACAGGGCCCAAAAGTGACCACGGGAGAATAAAAAAGGGCCCCACGTCTTTCGACGCGGGGCTCATTTATCCATTTTTCCTCTTGGACATTTCATTTTGCCCTTTTGGATATCTCAGTTTGCCCTTGCTTAGGGGCTTTCAAATAGATCCCATTATTTCAGTTCCACCACAGTCACGCCAGCCTCGCCCTCGCCATAGCGGCCCAGGCGGAAACTTTTGACGTTCTTGTGTCGGCGCAGATGCTCGTGGATCGCCGTGCGCAGCGCGCCGGTGCCCTTGCCGTGAATCAGATAGACCATCGTCTGACCGTTCATCACGGCATGGTCCAGGAACTGATCCACCTCCATCAGCGCCTCGTCCACCGTCATTCCCAGCAGGTTGATCTCCATGGATGCGTTGCGCTGGCCCCGCTCCACCGTAACGCTTCCCTTGCGGGCAGGCGGTGCCGGCCGGGCCGAGGCGGGCTTTGCCGGAGTTTTTTTGAATTTGTCCGGGGCCTTCAAGCCGGAGAGCGGCACCTTGGTTTTGAGGATGCCGGCCCGCACTTCTACCATGCCGTTCTTGTCCGGCAGGCTCATGACGGTAGCGGCCTGGTCCAGTTCCGCGATCACCACTTCGTCGCCGATCTTCACGCTCTTGAGGGGTACAAATTCCCGAACCACATTGTGTACCACATCGGTCTTGCCGAACAGTTTTTCGGTGTCCTTGCGGGCGATCTCACGGGCGCGTGCCGCACGCTGGGAAGCGGACAGTTTTTCATCCTTCTGGAGCTTGCGGAGTTCATCCGTGAGGGCATAGGCTTCACTCTGCACCTGCTGGGCCATCTGCCGGGCTTTTTCCCGGGCGGCCTCCAACTCCTGCTCGCCTTGGCGGATCAGGGCTTCCTTCTTTTTCTGGGCGGATTCCAGCTGATGTTCCGCCTCATATTTCAGGCGCTCGATCTCATCCTGTCCGGCTTTCAACTGCAGCTTCAGATCGTCCAATTGGGCCAGCACACTGTCCAGCCGGCGGTCGTCGCTGGACAGATGGCGTTTGGCCGCCTCGATCACTTCGGCCGGGATGCCCAGTTTTTCGCTGATAAGAAAGGCGTTGGACTTGCCCGGTACGCCTACACTCAGCCGATAGGTGGGCCGCAGACTCTCCACGTCGAACTCACAGCTGGCGTTGACCACCCCCGGCGTTTCCAGGGCAAATACCTTGATCTCCGCATAGTGGGTAGTGGCCATGACCAGCGCGCCCATCTTGCGCAGCTGCTCGATGATGCTCACCGCCAGGGCCGCGCCCTCGGCCGGGTCGGTACCGGCGCCCAACTCGTCCAACAACACCAGAGTACCCGGGCCGGCCAGTTCCAGAATGCGGGTGATTTTTTTCATGTGGCCGGAGAAGGTGGACAGGCTCTGCTCGATGCTCTGCTCATCGCCAATGTCCACCAGATACTCCTGAAACACACAGACGGTGCTGTTTTCATGGGCGGGGATCAGATACCCGTGCTGGGCCATGGCGCAGAGCAGCCCCGCGGTCTTGAGGGTGACCGTCTTACCGCCGGTATTAGGGCCGGTCACCACCAGCGTATCGTAGTCCTTGCCCAGAGACACGTCGATCGGGACCACCTTGGCCGGGTCGATCAGCGGATGGCGGGCCTTGAGCAGCGAAAAGCTGTGTCCGGAGGATACCTTCGGGCACCAGGCTTTCTGCTCCAGGGCTAGACGGGCCTTGGCCAGCAGCACGTCAATGTCCAGCATCGCGCTGTAACTGTATCCGAACAGCGGGTCCAAGGCCGCAACCTGGTCGGTAAAGGCGGCCAGGATCCGGTCGATCTCGGCCTGCTCCTGGCTGCGCAGCTGCAGGATCTTGGCGTTGGCCTCCACCACGGCGGTAGGCTCCACAAAGACGGTCGCGCCGGTGGAGGAAACGTCATGGATCACACCGCCCACCTCGGCCCGGTGTTCGGCCTTGACCGGCACCACAAAACGGCCGTTGCGCAGCGAGACCACCGCTTCCTGCAGGTACTTGGATGCGGCGGAGGATTTGACCAGCGCATCCAGCTTGTCACGGATGGAGTTTTCGGTGGCGCGGATCTTGCGCCGAATATCAAACAGGGCGTGGCTGGCGGTGTCGGCCATCTCCTCCGGCGAGAGGATCGCGTCGGTGATCCCCTTCTCCAGCCCGGGCTGCGGGCTCAGAGCGTAGAACAGATCGTCCACCGGGAGCATATCGTGCTCGGTCATGGTGTACCACTGGGACAGGTTCTGAAAATTTCGCAGCGCGCCGGCCACAAGCAACAGTTCCCCCATCGAGAGCAGACCGCCCTTGACCGCCCGCTGCACCGCTTTGTCGGCGCCCTCCACCCCGCCAAAGCGGGGGCTGCCGTTTTTCAGCAGCAGACTGTTGACTGCATCGGTCTGAGAGAGGGCAAACCGCACCTCGTCCGGATCGGTCCAGGGCTGCTGTGCCAGCAGCCGGGCCGAAGCTTCCTTGCAAACGGTAAAACCTGCGGCGCGGCTGCGGATCTTATCCAATTCCAGGGTTTTATAATAGGCTGTATCCATAAATCTTCCTCACAGACAGAACGGGGCCGGATCACTCCAGCACCGTCTGCAAAAATTCTAATGTTTTTGGTGTTTTGTCCAACTGACGGCAGGCGTAGCCCTCAGCCACAGCGTTCAACATCCGCTGGCTTTCAGGCGGGATAGTGTAGCCGAAGACCCGCCGATCCTCCACCAGAACGATGTGTCGCAGCGCGGTCAGCGCGGCTTCGTTCAGGTTCGTGGGCATTCCCTGTTTAGCCGCGCAGTCTCCGCAAAGCAGATCGCCCGCATCGAGATCGAAACAGAACGGGCCACCCTTGTATTTGCCGCATTCCCGGCAGCAGAGCAGGTCCGGCATAAAGCCGGCCTCGCTCACTGCCCGCAGCTCATAGATGGCCTTGATCTTGCGGGGCGGCGCCTTTTTCTCGCTGAGCAGGTACAAGCTGTTCAGCAGCAGCCGCAGCAGTGTTTCCCCTTCTTTTCCGGAGGGAGAAAGCAGCAGGGTGATCTCCGCCATATACATGGCCAGGGCCATGGCGTCCAGCCGATCGGCCAGACCGTGAAACACATTCTTCACCTGGGCATCGTCCACTGTGTAGAGGCTGCGGCCGGCAAACAGGGTAAACTCCGAATAGCAAAACAGCCCGCAGGCGCTGAAAAGTTTGCTTTTCAGCCGCAGGCTGCCCTTGGCCGTACAGGACAGGACCCCGTGTTCCGGAGTCAGGATGGCAAGGATACGGTCCGACTCCCCTACCTTGACCTCACGAAGCACAAGGCCCGGTGTGACCAGCTGCATATCCTTCCTCCTTCAGCCGGCCGGTTCAAGACTGCCGGAATCCCAAACTGTTGAGCCAAAAGTCATTATTGCGCCAATCTTTGACCTTGATCCAGCATTGCAGATTGACCTTGGCCCCCAAAAACTCCTCACAGTCCACGCGGGCCTGGCTGGCGATCTTTTTCAGCATCTGACCGCCTTTTCCGATGATCATGCCCTTATGGCTCTCGCGTTCGCAGTAGATGTTCACATCAATATCAATGAGATTTTTGTCGGGACGTTCTTTGAACTTTTCTACGGTGACCGCGATCCCGTGCGGGATCTCATCCCGCAGATTCAGCAGCATCTTCTCCCGGATCACCTCGCCGACCAGCGTTTTTTCCGGCATATCGGTATAGGCGTCGTCCGGAAAATAATGCGGTCCGGGCACCGCGTAGGCACGCAGTTCTTCCAGCAGCGTATCGCAACCCTCATCGGCCAGGGCGGATACGGCCAGTACCTTGTCGAATATCCCCAGCTGCTCCAACTGCCGGGTACGTATCTCCTGATCCTGAGGCGCTTTTAAGGTATCCGTCTTGTTGATGACCGCCAAAGCCGGCCCCCGGAAGGCACGGATCTCCTCCAGCAGGGCCAGTTCCGGCTGGGTGAACTCTCCATACGGCTCAAACAGCATCAGGGTCACATCCACGTCCGCGATGGAATCAGCGGCGGTCTTGCTCATGCGTTCCCCCAGCTTGGTGCGGGGTTTATGGATCCCGGGGGTATCCAACAGCACATACTGCACCGGCCCCCGGGTCACGATGCCGGTGATGCGGGTACGGGTAGTCTGCGGTTTGGATGTGACAATCGCGACCTTTTCCCCCACCAGGCGGTTGGTCAAACTGGATTTGCCCACATTGGGCCGGCCCACCAGGGCCACGAACACTGAAGACGTCTGTTCCTGCAAACTGATTCCTCCCGGCGCGCCGCGGTGCGCCTCACTTGCTTTTCAAATCTCCTTGTGGTTTCGGCCGCGAACAAACCAAACCGCCGCCGCCGCGGAAAGCAGCAGCGCCGCCAGCGCAGGCGGGCTGCCGGCATACAGCCGGGCGATCCGGCACAGCGCCGCCCAATCCCCAAACAGGCATACCCCTACCGCGGCCGCGGCTATGCTGAATACCAGCACCCCACCGGCAGCCATATCTTTGGCGGAACCGGCGGCCCTCCAATGGGCCACATCGGGTTTGTCCACCGCCCGCTCCACGGCGGAGTTCATCAATTCCATCGCCATTACGCCGCCGATACAAAGCGCCAGCAGGGCATACTCCACCCGCGTAAAGGCATAATACCGGCTGAACCAGAGCACATACGCCCCGGCGCACAGGTGGAAGCGGAAGTTCCGCTCGGTGCGCACCGCGGCCGCAATGCCTGCCCAGGCATAGCGAAATCCCCGTATGAACCGGCGCATCAGACCTCGTCCGCCGTGTAGGACACGGTGCGGGGCAGGCCCAGCTGGATCAGCACGGCTTCTTCCTTCTCCCGCATGTGAACGGCTTCCAGCCCGCCCTGTTCATGGTCGTATCCCAGCAGATGCAGCATGGAATGTACCACCAGAAAGGCGACCTCCCGCTGCAGCGGATGGCCGTACAGCTGCGCCTGTTCCATCGCTTTCTCCATCGAGATGACGATATCCCCCAGCATAGCGGCGCCGGTATCCTGGTTGTGGTCATAGACGCCGTTCTCCCCCAACGGGAAACTGAGCACGTCGGTGGGCATGGGTTTGTTGCGGTACTGGCTGTTCAGTTCCGCGATCCGGGCATTGTCCACAAAGGTAACGCTGATCTCCGCCGGTTCAGGAAAGTGCTCAAATTCCAGCACCGCATTGCAACTGCGCCGGATCAGGATCCGCAGCCCGGACGGCACCTTGACTGCGTGCTGGTCATTGGTGATATAAACCTTGTTGGACATCCTAGTTGCCTCCTTTTATGATTTGCGGCCCCGCGCGGCCGCCGCCTTGTCGTATGCCCGAACGATCTGCTGCACCAGGCGGTGACGCACCACATCCTTCTCGCTGAATCGGATCTGGGCGATCCCTTCGATCCCCCGCAACACCTGCAGTGCATCCACCAACCCGCTGCGGCTCTTATCCGGGAGATCGATCTGGGTCACGTCGCCGGTGACCACGACCTTACTGCCCGCGCCCATACGAGTCAGAAACATCTTCATCTGCTCCGGGCTGGTATTCTGTGCCTCATCCAGAATGATGAAGGCGTCGTCCAGGGTGCGGCCCCGCATATATGCCAGCGGCGCCACCTCGATGGTCTGCTTTTCCAACAGCTTTTGAAAGGTGTCCGGCCCCAGCATATCATACAGCCCGTCGTACAAAGGGCGCAGATACGGATCCACCTTGGTCTGCAGATCACCCGGCAGAAAGCCCAGCTTCTCCCCTGCCTCCACAGCGGGGCGGGTCAAAATAATTCGTTCCACCTCTTTGGCCTTGAACGCCTTGACCGCCATTGCCACCGCCAGATAGGTCTTGCCCGTGCCGGCAGGCCCTATCCCGAAGGTGATGGCATTCTCCGCGATCGCCTTCAGATACTCCTTCTGGCCCAGCGTCTTTGGCCGGACCGGGCGGCCTTTGGCGGTGATCGCGACAAACCCTTCGGTCAATTCCTGCACCCGGGCCGCCTCGCCGGAACGCGCCAGGCTGATGCAATAGCGCACCGTCTGTTCTTCAAGCGGAGTGTGATTTTCCAGCAAGGTAAGCATACCGTCAATGGCACGGCCCGCCGCGGTAACCGCCTCGCTCTCGCCGGTCAACTTCAGCTGTGCGCCCCGGCAGACTGCCGTAACGCCCAGTTCACTTTCCAACAAACGAATATTTTGATCGCAATTTCCAAACACTGCCACAGCCAATTCAATGCTATCCAGATCAATCAGCTTTTCCGCCATAAGTTCCCTTTCCGTCCTATCAATTTCTATTATATTATAGCACAAAATTGTTGATATGGAATTGTTAATTTTACATAAAATTTTTTATGGTTCTTCCACATCCGCGGCACGGGCAATGTTGGCGTCAAAACATATCGAAACAGAATAAGAAAGCAGCTGATCGCTCCACTCCTCTGTTTCCGTACTGGTGCGGATCTGTGCATGCGGATACTGCTCATATAAAGCGGACAAACAAGCATACCGTGCAAACTGCAGCGCGGTCTGATGGTCCAATTCCATCCATTCCGCTCCATGTTCCACCCACACGGTTTCCGTAACGGTGGCGGGCAAGGAAAAGCCAGCCACCGAAAATGGCCGGTGATAGATTTTTTGTTCACCCGTTTCAGGAAATTCGGTCGGATTGATCGTCCAGGAACCCCAAAATGACTGTAAAGCGTATTGGCTTTTCAGCTGCCCCGTGGGTGCATCCACCTGATAGCGAAGCGGCTGCGTACAGGTAAAGATCTGCTCCACCCGTGCGATCACCTCGCCCTTGGGATGGGCGGTGCGAACGGTTTGGTTTCGGTCTGGCTGCTGCGCCGCGATCAGCACGTCCCCTTTTGCCACCGTTTGTCCGGCGGTCTTACAGACGAACCCCTCCTGTGCGTTCACCGACAAGATGATCCCGTCCGCCGCCGCGATAAGGTCCACCGGTTCATTTCCCTCCACCGCCAGGCTGTCCAAGGCCGGTGCCGCCTCGACTGTAAGCCGCCCCTGAGAAAAATTCAGTGCGGCCCAGCCCAGTTTTTCCCAGCCCAGCAGGGCTTGTTCGCCTTTTTCCAGCAGATCAGCGGTGACCCACGCGCCGGGAAAAATTCCTGCCTGATAGAGAAGGTCGGCGGCTGTTTGTTGTTCGGAAAGGCCGATCCCGGTATACTCCACCGTCCACACCAGGTTCTGCATAGCCCACAACAGGGCAGCGAAAACCATTGTCCCGACGGCGATCCCCCATCGGCCGCGAAATCGCCGCACATGAAACCATACTCCTCTTCGCTGCTCTATTCGCAGCCGCGTCCGGCTATGCCTGGCCAGGCGATGAATGCGACGGTAGGCGCTGGCCGGCGCCGTTATCCGCACGCCCTCTTCGATCGGCTCAACTTCTGAAAGCGGGATCCCCTGTTCCATGCAATCACTCAACAATTTTTCGTATCGTCCGCCCACAGCGCAAAATCGGACGGTCGAACGAAGCCGGGCAGTACGTTCGTACCTCTTCATGGTATCGTTTCCTCCTCCCGGGATGAAAATTCTACCGCGATGATCCGGCCTTGGATACGCAGCAGGCGTTTTTGCGCCGACAACAAGCGAAGTCCATCGCCGCGAATCGTGACATCCTGCGTTCCCAGATTTAATCGGATCGCCGTATCCGTGCAAAGCGATATGCCTTTACAGTTTTCCGCTTCCAGTTCATGCGAACTGGTTATATGCAGGCGCGGCTGTGCATAAAAGCCCGGAGGCACTCGTCTTACGATTCGTCGTTTTCTGGACTTTTCGTTCATTTGGCCGCCCCCTTATGGAAAGAATCACACCCGCAGGTTCTATCTTTTCGGGCGCGCCGCTACTATATATATGGAGGGAGGCGAAAGGTTTATGAACCGTTCCGCTTGGGCACGCGCGGTGAAAGGCGCGGCGGCCGTATTGCTGCTTGGTCTGCTGCTGATGTTTCCGCAAAAGGTGGTGCTGGGTGCGCAGGAAGGGCTTCGCTGCTGCTCCGAACAGTTGATCCCGGCCTTATTCCCGTTTTTGATCGTCTGCCAGCTGGTCATGGATTGCCCCGCCGCTCCGCTGTTGGGGCGGGCATTTTGGCCGTATCTGCGCTTGCTGCGCATCGGATCACCGGCCGCCGGAGCTGCGCTTTTGATCGGCCTCCTGGGCGGATTTGCGCCGGCCGGCCGCTGTGTGGCGCGTCTGCGTGAAAACGGCCGGATCAACAGCCAACAAGCGCAAGCGCTGCTGACGGCTTGCGCCGGTTCCGGGCCGGGTTTTGTTGTGAACAGCGTGGGGCTTCTGATGCTGGGATCATGGAAAATCGGTTGGGTGCTAGTGGGATGCCAAACAATCGCCAACCTTTTATGCGGGTTGGCAGCCGCCCGCCTGCTGAATTTGCCCACCCTTTCCCGCCATGCGGTACGGCCCGCTTTACCGGATTCGGAGACCGGGGATGCGGTGGGGGTCTCCGGCACGATCCGGCAGTCTGCGCAGGCAATGCTGACGATCTGTGGCACGGTGGTGGGATTTCGCTGTCTGTATCAGATCCTGCAGCCGGTATTTTGTCTGGACGCACGGTTTTCCGCCGCGGGCGCGGCACTGTTGGAAGTGACCAATGGCTGTATAGAGGCTGCCCGCCTGCCGGGCAGTATGGCGGTTTACGGATGCTGCGCCGCTCTGAGTTTGCTCAGCGCTTCGGTGTTTTTACAGCTGCGGGCTCTGGTGCCCGGCGATGTTTCGCTCAAAACACTGGCGCTTACACGGCCGCTTCACCTTCTGATCAGTATGGGCCTGCTGCACTTTGCTCTGCAGCTTCTTCCCGATCTGGCGGAACAGGCCTGGACACCCGCGGAGCCGGTACGCATTGTGACCACCCGGGCTCGCCCTGACGCCGCACTGGTCCTCTTTTGCTTTTGCTGCCTTGTTTTCTTTCGTTTACAAAAAGCGGCAAAGCCGGTTTCCGGCCCGCAGGAGAACCCCCTGCTATAGGCGGTTTATCTTTACAAGGCAGCCGTACATGGCTATAATAGGGTAGATGCTTTAAGGAAGGGGCGTTGCCCATGTTTCGCAAAACCGCATTGTACGGCGCTACCATTTCCCCTGCTTGCGAATACTGTCAACATGGCCGACGCACGGCCGACGAAAAGATGATCCTATGCAATTTTCGCGGAGTCGTTTCCCCGTACTACCAATGCCGAAAATATGTCTATGATCCTCTGCGGCGCATTCCCCGCCGCCAGCCAAAGCTACCGGAGTTTTCGCCTGAGGATTTTCGCCTGGACTAAGCGGCCATTCTGTTTTTTTTGCCTCTGGCACTTGACGCAGCGCGATTTTTTCGGTAAAATAGTCATGTTGCTTTATACGCTGGAAGGTGTTTGCGTTGCCCTCAACCTGGTCAAAACACCCTTCCGGAAAGCGGGCAGGCTGGAATAGCTCAGTCGGTAGAGCAGCTGATTCGTAATCAGCAGGTCGCGTGTTCAAGTCACGTTTCCAGCTCCAAAAAAATTCCTGTAAACGCACCGTTTACAGGAATTTTTTGTATTCTATACACGGGCGGGTTGCCCCTTGGTATTTCAGTGGCAAGTCATGCGCTGAACGCGCAACAGGATTTGTATCTCCCACCCTATTTTTCGACAAACCGGATTCTATTGTTTTTTGTATATACCGAATGAAAAATGACTTCCTTCCCTTTCCGTTTCGCAAACGCAATTTCTTTGGAAACTTGATCTCCTATGTACCCCTGAATATCCACGACATAAATTGCGTCGGAAAGTTCGATCTTTCTGTAATGCGCATTCTCGAGAGCTACCTGTTCCATAGGTGTAATCTCCCGATGATCCGCATTATACACACTGCAAAACATTCATGGTATGCTTGGTCTCCAGCAGGAATGCGATCCTTTGCATTTCTTTCTCAAATTTCATACTTCCGCATATTGTAACCGTTTTCATCCCGCACCTCGCTTGATTTTGACTTGTCGTGTTAGTATTCTACCACAATTCTAAGCACATAGAAATCATGTATTCCCGGGCTGATTTACCAGCCCGGCGCAACGGAACCCTGCCGGTAATGCGAAGCCGACCGGGTTCTGAAGCGGACCCAATCTATAAAAATACCGGAAGGAGTACAGGATGAAACAGCGAATCCTCAATCCCGCGGGAATGCTGATCCTTGGCTTTTTATCGGGTGCTTTGAGCCGATGGCTGGATCTTCGCACCACCAATCTTGGCAATGTATTTTCGCAGCTGGCGATCTGGATCTTGTTCGGCGTTTTGATCTCCATCTACAGCCGCACAAAAAAGGCGGCCATGGGCAACATTCTTCTCTTCTGCCTGGGGATGTTGCTGACCTATTACGGAACAGCCGCGGCAACCAATGGAGTATACAGCCAGACCATGATCGCGGGATGGACCGTATTTGCCTTGTGCTCACCGTTTTTTGCCTGGTTCGCCTGGCTTGCCAAGGAAAAAGGCGTTTTCCCCAAGCTGATCAGCGCCGGCATTGTGTTGGCGTCGGTGCTGTCCAGCGTTGTTCTTTTTGACGGTTTCAGATTCTATGACGTAGTTATAGATGCTTTATTGGTCTACTTTCTGTTTTTCAAACCTGTGGACCGGTGCAACAGTCCGCGCCCTTCCGCGAACAAAAGCAGAAACTGAAAAGCATTCCTCACAAAAGGCATTTTACACCTGCGCCGGTCCCGTCTTTCCGTGCCCCGCAATGTTTGCCGACAAAATCAGAAAATTCGCCCTGCTCCTGCCCGCTGTTTTGGGCACGAAACGATCCCCCTGAACGTAGTTTTTTCTGCGTTCAGGGGGATCGTATTTCTATTGATTTTATCTCATTGACCCAACCAGTCTCAGGCAAAGTCAAATCCCAGATAGGCTTTTTCGCCGTCCGAAAGGTATGGACCGGCAAGCATACCAAATGGCTCCGCACTGCCGCCCAGCATCTCGCCGGACCAGGCGGGCAGACGAACCGCCGCCTCCCGGCTGTTCATGCAAGCCAGTAACCCGCTGACACACGAAAGAAGGCATTGCTCCGGAGCAAGCAATTCACACACCAGAAGCGCTCCCCTTTCATTCCGCTGAACGGCGGCGCAGCCGGGAATCCCAGAGAACAAAAACAAGTCTCCCCCTTCCTGTCGGCAGATCTGCCGCTGGAAGTACACCGCTTGCCGATCCCAGTCCAAAAATGTATGGCCCCGAAGGCAGTCGCGGCGCGCCGCCAGGTAATCTTCGGCTTTTGCCGGCTGCGGATTCAGCGGCGAACGATCCGTCAGCTGTTCCGCATGCAGTTGGATCTCCCGGACATAAAAGGCCGTCCGGGCCAACATGGTCCGGCTGTAATAGGGAAAGAGTTCCGGCGTATCAGGCACGACTGCCAGGCAGTCCACTTCATGATCCAAGCGGCGGCAGGCCGCCTGCAAAAGCTGTGTGGCCAGGCCCCGTCCCCTATGATCGGAGCGGGTTGCCACGCCATACACGCAGCCTCCGGGCATGCGCTTGCCATCCCGGCACAGAGTCATCGGAAGGATCGTCAGCATAGAGACGGCTTCGCCATTGAGAAGCGCCAGCTCCACCCGCTCCGGACGAAACATCTGTGCTTCATAGCAGGCCATAAACTGCGCGTCATCTCCAAAGCATTCCTGCCAGAGCGGCCGGAGCAACCTTGCTTCTTCGGCATTAGCATGGCGAAATTCATACTCAGGCACGGATCTTTTCCTCGCTTTTCGCTTTTCGCCGATCTACCAGAACCGAAAGGACAAATACCGCCAACACAGCGCCCATTCCCTCGGCCAACAGCATGACGCCTTGTTCCACGCCCAGCATCAGCACCGCCGCAAAAATCATCGGGCCAACCGTCTGGGCAATGCTCTCCACTGTGCTGTTGATGCCCATGGCCTTTCCGGCGCCATACAGACGGACTTCCGGCAGGTCGCTGAAATAAACCGCCTGCATGGAAAGCCCGAAGCTGTCGGCCACGGCCAGCAAGGCAATAATGAAAAACGCCATACCGACCGAGGGGCTGAGAGCAAACAGTGCAAACGCGATCACATAAATGCCGGAGGAGAGGATCAACCCGCCCCGGGCCCCCATCCGCCGGGACACTATACGGGTCAGGGTGGGGCCCAGATAGATCGCGATGACGCCGGAGATCAGGAACGCCTGCGCCACGAACGAGGTGCTGAGACCGTTTTCTTCACCGAAAATCGGGAAGAAATAGCTGAGGAAGGACGCGCAGATCAAATAGGGCATCAGCATGAACAGGAAGAAGATAAATACGCGCGGCCGCAGCAAAAAGCCCAGTGTGGAAATACCCTTTTTTTCCTTTTCTTCCACCTTGTCCGAAACCGTCTGCCGGTTCAGGCACACCATAGCCAGCGCCAGAGAGGCCAGCGTTACCGCTGCCGCGATATAAAACACATTGCGATACCCCACCTGGTCCGCGGCCAGAGAGCCCACCACCGTACCGCAGTTCATGCCGGACAGATAGGCGGCATTATATCCGGAGAAACCGCGGTTGCGCTGTTCTTCCTCCTTGTAATTGCTGATAAAGGCATTGAAGGCTACCAGAACAAGCCCTTCGCCGATACCCAAAACCACGCTGCCGCCAATGAGATACCAGAGATCCGGCGCCACACCGCACAGCCCAAGGCCGGCCATAAACAGAATGCTTCCGGCTCCGATCAGCTTTTTGGCCCCCAGCCAATCCACCAGGAACCCGCCAAACAGGGAAAATACTGCGGTGAGGAGCACCTCGGCGGACAGCGGAATCGCGGAGGCAAATTCCCGCTGGATGCCCATGGCAGGGTTCCACAACTGCATACCGTACACCGGCAGAAAGGCCGTGGACATATTGCCGGCAAAAAAGATCAGGAACACGATCGGCCGCACGATCCCTACATCACGAAGCAGCTTTTGCCGGCGTTCTCTCCGGTTGCGGCGAATGGCCTCAACAAACACGGTGGCCTCTGAGAACAACAGAATGCAGGTAATAACGATCATCAACACGGTTAGCAAAGTCTCCCGAATCAGTGCTTCATTGGCTGCCGTAAACGCGTACAGGTCTGTACCCACCTCGATCAGGGCGATGACCTGTCCGCTTTCGTCGGTAATGGGCGCCAGAGTAAAGGCATAGTGCCCGTCGGCGCTGGAGAAAGCGGAAAACTGAATCGGCGTCCCGGTCTCATAGATCTCAGCCTCATACGATCCTTCAAACACGCCGCTCATGGGATAGACCACGTTGTTCAGCCCTTCATCGGAATAGATGATGCAGACGATTCCGTTCATCTCCCGGTACAATGTGCAGTAGGCTCCATCGTCGTTGATATCGCTCATCAGGATCTCTTTGACCGAATCGTCGATGCGCTGATACGCCTCACTTCCGTAATCCGCCGGAGATGTCAGACTGCGTATGTCTTCCGGGTCAAAGTCGCGGGCCATCAGCACGGCCATATTGGTCATTTTGCTGGTCCGCTCCTCCACATAACGCTGGTTCAGATCCTCCACCACAACGCTGGCCACCAAAGCCGAACTGAGGACCGCCGCCAGAATGACCGCCAGCTGCAGCTTGTTTTTCTGGCTGATATGGGTCAGCCAGCCAACCCGGATCCCGTAGACCGCACCGCACACCACCAGGACTGCCAGACCGACAAGGCCTGCCAGCGCGATCCAGCCCCATATCTGAACGGAGGAGGATTTCTCCACCTCAGCGGTATTCAGCAGCACGGTGCCTTCGTCGTCTTCCGCGTAGATGCAGTAGTCGTACACATACTCGTCCAGCGTTTCGTCGTAGTAATATTCGCAGTAAATAGCCGAAAGGATCCCTTCCGGAGACACATCCACAAACGAATAGATCGGCAGTTCATTAAAAGCCTCCGGCACATCCGTCAGCGGCTCTCCTTGCCCGACCGCCGTCTCTACCGTTCCGTCAGGCAGAATGCGCTGGATCTCCCGCAAGCCCACATCATTGAAAACCACGCTGCCATCCGGCCCGCAGGCCAACTGCACGGCAATGCTGTAGAAATCCTCCGTGCCGTTTGCCGAGGCGTCGTACAGGCAGCGATGGGCTCCGTCAGCGCTTACCTGCCAGACCGATCCGTATTTATCGGTGAAATAGACCTGCCGATCTTCGGATATCGCGCAGTACATCACATACCGGTAGGCTTCCGGATAAAGATACACGGCTTCTTCCGTCAATTCGCCGGTATCCGCATCCAGACGGCATAAGGCAAAGCTGTCCCGATCCACCCGCACAAACCAAAGCGCCTGCTCCTGCCATGTGAGCCCCAGCAACTGGATACGGTTCTCTCCATTGGTGTCCTCACGGGGCATCTCATACAGATACCGCACAAAAGCGCCGGTACTGTCGTACACCGAAATGCGCTCACTGGCGATATTCTTGCCATTGTCGGCCAGAAGCCGGTCATGGATGTACAGATTTCCCGTTTCGTCGGCAGCCAGCGTTTGGGCATAGTAAAATCCCTGGCTCTGTTTACCACCCGGGATGGAATGCACATAATCGCTGTTTGCATCCAGCACCATGATGCTGGTATTGCCGGCCGCGATCACGTATTTCTGCCCGCCCTGGCCGTATACAACGGCAGTGGGATCGCCGATATAGACCGTCTGCGCCCGGGGATCCAGCTGCAGCGGACCCCAGCCCGAAAAGACTGCCGCCGCGCAAACGATCACCAGCAGCAGCCATACGGCTGTTTTGTGCTTTTTCAAAAACATCTTCACAGTTCCTTCTCCTTTGGTCAGTCTGCTTCAGGGATGAACCTTTACCGTATATTTGTTCACGATCGCACTGGGTCGATACCGCAACTTGTTGTTTCGCAGCCCTTCCAGCCCCATATCCTCGCACCAGTTCAGGCGGGGCGGATGACCGGGGAGCATCGCGCAATGATAGCTGATCGAATAGGTCAGGCCCGGAAAATTCTTGGCGTTCTTCTGAAACGAGTAACAGGCGCAGTTGTTCAGGGTCTCTCCCAAGGCAAACGCGGCCGGATCGCCGTTCAGGTAGATCAGCCATCCATAGTAGGCATCGTCATCCCATATTTTCCGAAGCCTGTCAAATGCTTTTCGTTCACAGCCAAAGAAGCAGTGTTCACAGACATGCCAGGAACACCATTGGTCAAACACCCGCAGCATATCGGGAAAGCTCTCCCGCCCAAGCGGGCGGAACTCCACTTCCCCCAGAGATGCGACCTGCTTCAGTTCACGCCGTCTGGACCGGTTTTCCCCGCCATCCAGACGGGTGAACTCCGATACTTCGTAGATGTAATCGCTCCAATCCCGCTCGGATGTGATGCCCAGCGGCAATCCCAGAGCCTCGTACAGCGGAAGCCATTCTCTTGGCACATATTCAAACATGGCCGGATGCCCCGCACGTCCAAAAATATCCCGTATCAGCATCACAGCCTCCCGGATCTCCCGGGAAGGACCCGGCAGCAGGATCGCAGCCGGGACCTGGTCCAGTGTTATGTAGGTCACCGCCATCGTATCACCGATCACGCGAAACCGATAGTGAAACATGTGGTCCCAAGCCCAGAAATTTGTGAAAGACAGGTCAAAAAAAACGCTTTTCTCGCTGTATTGTTTTACCAGCGGCCGATCCGAAGGGCAAAAAGCCCGAAAGCCATACTGCTCTTCCAACAATTTTTGACAATCCAACATCTGCAACAAAACACTTCTCTCTATTCTGAACACGATTGACAGCAGCGGCTTTCCAGCCAGAACTTTTGCAGGGTTTTTATCTGCCGGTCAGCGTTCCGTTCTCCAGGCGCAGGACGCGGTCACAGCCTTCCAGCGCGTTCTCGCGGCAGGAAAACACCACGCAGGCCCTTCCGTCTCGCCGGGCGGGTATCTGCTTGCAAAGCAGAATATCCTCGCCCCGCTCACAAGCGACCCGACGCCGCAAAGCCTCCCCATTGTACCGGGCCAGCTCGATCCCTCCGTAATAGATATTGCCGCCGGTGGGCGCGAGCAAGCCGGTCATCAGGTATGCCAGGGTGGTCTTGCCGGCGCCCGTACCGCCCAGGATGCCTACAAGTTCCCCGGGATGCAGCCGAAGGTTGATCCCACGAAGTACCGGTTCCGAGCGACCCGGATAGCAAAAACTGACATCCTTCAACTCAAAAACGCTGCCGACAGGCGGCAATGCCGTATGGCCGGTCGGCGTTCTTTGTGCCATGGGAAGCAGGCACCGGATCTCCGCCATGGACTGCCCGGCATCGGCAGCGCCCAGCAGCGCGCCCAGTGAAAACGCCGTGACAGGCAGGTACAAAAGCAACGTTTGGATCAGACGAGCGGCGGAGTGACCGCCGGCCATCATGAAATAGGCCAAAGGAAGCGCCAGCAGCGCCGCCAGCGGCCAGGCCGCACCCGGACGATACGGAGGCCGCGCGCCACGCGCTTTTGCCGGGAAGGGGCGCGCGAGGCCCAAACGGCGGTCTGTGATCTGACCGGCAAGCCATGCCCGGCGTTCCTGGTCCGATGTTCCCCGGATCGTCTTTCCGGCTGAACAACGCAAAAACACCACAACGGCCGCCGTATACAAAACCAGCGCGATCAGAACCGCCGAAACGCATCCGGCCGGAGATCGGTCCCACAAAAACGGAAGGATCACGAAAACGGCTGTCCACTGCCAGAAGGTCAGCAAAAACCAGGTCATCACCCGCTCGCCGTTGCCGCGCAAATCCGTGAGGCCGGCGGCAACCGGCGTTTGCCGGGTAAAGTCCTCCGCCTCATACAGCCGGCCTCCAATCCGCACCAGCGTGGCCAGGGCCGCTTTCTGCGCGACCCGGCGCACCACCTGACGGCCGCTGAACACCAGCAGGATCAGCACAAGCGCGACCAGAATCGCGGCTCCCGCACTGCGCCAGAACTGGGTGTGTTCCGCCGTCAGGATCACACCGGAAAGCGCGCTGCGGATCTGACCGGCCAGCAGCACTTCCAAAGCGCCTCCCAAAAGCCCCCACAAAATCAGAAGGCCGCCTTCGTACCAACTCATGGACCGGAACATTCCGCCCAATACTCCGGCGGCTTTGACCGACATCCCCGGAAAGTCCCGCACCACGCTGTATGCCCGCGAAAAGCGGCCGCTGTTCCGCGCGGTCACACGCACTCGTTTTCCGCTTCCCTCGTCGTAAAAGTAATAGCGGCCGCGCCAGTCCGGCAGCAGCGCCACATCCAACCCTTGCTGGTCCTGCGCCAGAAAAGGGCCGGCGGCGGTAGCAGGCCAATCTCCCTCCAGACTGACCGGGATCAGAAAAAGCCCCCGTTCTTCCCGGAGAAGATCCATTGCCTGCTCCAGGGCGGTGATATCCCGGGAAAAGTTCTGGGGTGCCATGCGAAAATAGGCCAGCAGCCTGGCAACGCCCGGAAATGTTTTGGTTGGATTGACCGTATCAGACAAGGCTGTACACCCCCTCTCCCACGATTTCGGTCCGTTCCCGCAGCGCTGTACGGCCATCTTGTATCTGACATGCGATATCGCCTTTTCGCACAAGGGCTCTGTCTTCTGTCAGAAGCACCGCGCCTACCCCGCGCCGCCGCATATTTCGGATCAGCTGATCTTCCGTTGCTTCATCCAGCTGCCCGGTCAGACCGTTACAGACCAGAAAAGGCGTTCCTCCGGCAAACGCCCGGGCGAACTCCAGCAAAATGCGTTCTCCGGAGGACAAGGTGGATACGGGGGTATCGTATCCCAGGTCCCGCTGCAGAATGCTGGTATGAAGCAGCGCGTCGGAAGCTGCCTGCATGACCGCATAATCGGTAATCCCGGAAAATCCGGCGGCAATATTCTCCCGAACCGTCCCATAGGGAAAAGGAATGCCGCTGCCCAGGATGGCAATATTCTTGCAGATCTCTCTGTCACCGAGTTCCGCGGTATTGCGGCTGCCCAGATACATTTCTCCCAGAGACAGACGTTCCATGCCGGAAAGCACCGACAGCAAGGCGCCGCGGACCTTTTGCTCTCCGGTCACGACCAGGATCTCGCCTCGCCGCACGGTGAAGGATATATCCCGCACCGGATCGCCTTCCGCCATACGCAAGGTCGCGTTCTGCAGCGCCAGGGTATCGGCCGGTCCGGCGCCGGAAAATGCGTCGGCGTCCGGCGTTCGGCGAAAGACCAGGTCCTGATCCTCAAGGCACTGCCGCGCCCTTTCTTCTTCTCCCAGCAGGCAGGGTATCGCTCCCAGCGAGGCAGCCACAGCAGCCGTCAGCGCCATACATCCCAACAGATCTTCGGTACCGGCCATACCGCCGATCATCTGAAGCAGACACACGGCAAAAACCAGCAGCAATTCTGCTGCCGCCGCTACATACCAGAATGCCTTTTGACGCTCGGCCTCCGCCGGGCGAAACGCGCCGCCCGCCTCGCCGACCCATTGCCCAAAGCGTGCCGCGTTTTCGCCCATCAGGCGGCTTTGGGCCCAAGACGCAAGATCCCGGGCCGCCCTATCCCCGACCTGAAACCGGGATCGGTCACAGAGTTTCGCATCGCTGTAAAGCCGTTCCCGCCGAGCCAGACATATCCCGCCAAACACCGCGGCCACCAGAAGCGCCACTGCCGCGGCCGGCAGATTTTGAATCCCCATGACCAAAAGGCAGATCGCGCCGCTTGCCAATTGGACCCGGCAGATGCCGCGCCGGCTTCGGGCCGAGACATTTCGGGTGCAGCCCCGGGCCGCCTCATCCAGATAAAAAAGATCCGTCCGGGCAAAAAAAGCACTGCTCTCCCGGCTTACCCGATCGCAAAACGTCTGAAGTTCCTCGTCGCGCTGAACAGCTCCGCAGCGATGGATCAGCCATCCCTGAAAAGCCGCCGCCCCCGCCTGAAGAAGCAGCACGAGACCCAGCAGCAGGCACAAAGGCCCGCCTTTTCCCGTTTGCGGCGAGGCCAACTGGGTGGCAACGCTGCGAAACAAAATCGCCAGCGCCACATATCCCGCCCCTGTAAACAGCTGGGCCGCCGCCAGGAGAGGCCACACCGCGCCGCCTGCCGGCTTTTCTCCGGCGGGCTTGTTTTCCGGGGCGGCTTCCTCGCCCTCAGCCGTGGCAAAGCAGATCGCCACGCCGGTAAAACCCGCTTCAAATGCCCGCCGAGACAACACCTGGCAGCCTTCTTCCGGCGAGTTGACACGGATCTTGCCGCCCCGCACGCCGGTGACCACCACAAAAGAACGAAAACGCCAGTGTGCAATCAAGGGCATTGGCGCACGCCGCAGTTCTTCCCATGACATGCGATACCCCTGGGCATAGAGCCCCCGGGCACGGGCTGCCGTGATCAGATCGGCGGCGCTGGACAGTCTCTGCCCGGTCAGTTCCCCGATGGCCGCGGGCTTTCCGTAACAGGACAGGATCATTGCCAGCGCGGCCGCGCCGCTTTCCGACGGATCGGGCGAAAGGATCAGTTCCACCCGCCTGGCAGATCCATGTTTCTTCACCAAGTCCATCCCCTCCTACGACCTCAGATACTCCCACGGCGTCATCTCATCAAGGATGACCTCCATCTCGCACAGTGTTCCTGTGTCGATGGTCAGACTGCCGCCCTCCGCACGGGACCACACGCCGGTGGAACCGTCTGACCCGCCCAGCAGTGTCACCCGGATCTCCACGATGTTCTCATTTTGCGGAACGATCTGGCTGGTATAGAACCGGCCCAGTGTATCGCTGACATTGGTCTCGGTGATGGGATAGTTGGAAATATCGCTGACCAGCCCCTGAACATAACCATAGTTTTCTGAGCCGGAAACGCTGGGATAGACCCGCACATCCATGCCCTTTTGGATGGACTGCGCCACCGTGGAGGACACATAGGCCCGAATCTCCGCCTCATTGGTGGTAGAATCCGCGCTGGTAACGCCCATCACCAGATCTCCCGCCTGGATGGCGCTGCCCGAGGCCACCAGATCCACCACCCGGCCGGAGACCGGCGTATAGATCATGGACGCCGCCTCATAGGCGGCATACAGAGCATCCAGTTCCGCGTCATCCGCCTGAGCCGCGCGCGCTGCCTCGATCTGCTGATACAGTGCCTCCTGCGGCACGATCGCGATCAGGTCGCCGGCTTCCACCGTATCCCCCACCTCTACCTGGACATAGGAAACCTGACCGCTGACCTGGCTGGTCACCTGCTCGATCCCGTAATGCGGAAACACAAGGCCGGTAATGGCAACGGTGCGGGTCATGGTGCCGGTAAAGCACTGAACCGCCGCCGCCAGCACCACGATCAGCAGGATCGCCCCCGCCAGCCAGGTGACCGGCGGCGCCACACGAAAACGGCGGTGGGCCGGAACCAAATCCGCTTCGCCAGGCCGGCGGGTAAAGATATGCTCAGAATCCATAGCGGTCACCCCTCCACAAAGTTGAACTTTCCGTTTTCGGACACCATGATCCGGGGCTGGCGGCCCACAAGACGTCCCTGCTGATCAAACGCAAGGGTACCGCCTACCCCGCTGTAGCCAGGCTCCTGATGCAGGGCCTGCGCGATCTCGGCGGAATCGGTGCTTCCGATGCGCACCGCGGTATCCACGATCATCCGGATGGAATCGTACAGCTGCACCGCCCACTGGGTCGGCTCCGACCCATACTTTTCCCGGTAGCGCCGGTAGAAATCGTCCACTTCCGCGCTGGGTTCCAGCGGAACGGGGGTGGCGATATAGATGTCGTCGCTCACAGCGCTGTCTGCCAGAAGATAATCGGTATAGTCAAAAGAGAAATCACCCAGGATATGGATATCGGGGTTCCGTGTGCGCACAAGACGAAGGATGTCAAACGCATCCTCCGCCAGATACTGGCTCACAAACACCGTATCCACGCCCAGGGTCTCCCATCGGTCCAGCATGGCGTCCAGTTCCGCTTCAAGCGGTGTGGTAGTGGCCACATCCACCACATCCACATTGGTGCCGTCCAGCCCGCGGAGAAACGCCCGGGCCATGGCGCGCTCATAATCGGTATCGCTGTGGTAGACGGCAACCCGTTTCATGTCCGGCCTCCGGGCTGCGTACGCCGCAATGGCGCTGCCCAGATCGTTTTCTCCATAGCAGTTGCGGAACACCATCGTGTACCCGTTTTCGAACAGGCTGTCCGGAGCGCTGTAATAGGTGATCAGCAGCTTGCCCGAACTGTCCAGCACATCCGCCGCCACATCCAGAATATTCAGCGAGGATGTGCCCACCACAGCAGTGATTTCCGGGTCCGCTCGGATGGCGTTCAGCGCCTCCATCCCCTGCTGGAACACAGAGCCGTCCTCGTAAAATTCGTAGCTGATTGTATATCCCTGATCGCCGTAGAGGGCATTGAGATCCTCTATGGCCATGGCAATGCCGTTGGCATAACTGTCATCCGCCACAAACACCACTTCGGTATCCATGACGGCGATCTTGATCGTTTTATCGTCTGCGCCTTTGGCGGCGTCTGCGGCACAGCCCGCGGCTGTTACAACCAGGACCGCGCTGAGCAGCAGGGCAAAGATCTTCTTCATTTTTTCACCCAATTCATTGCAAGTTTTCCTGCCGTTTGGTATAATTCCATCTGAAAGGAGGGGAGGACGATGGCGCTTCCCGATCAGGAGATCAATACCGTTCTGGACCTCTTCAACCAGAAATGTCTGGAGGACCCCGAGTTTGCCCGGCTCGCGGAGGAGAACCCTATCTCCGCGTTCGATTCTCTGGCCAAAGCCCACGAGGCGGCATTGGCCGCTCAGCAGGAAGCAGGGTTTCCCCTTCCAGTGGCAGGCCGAAAGCTCACCATGGAGGAACTCGGCCAGGTTTGCTGCCGACAGGAACCGTAATAACCGTTTTCCATTGCCCGGCGCCGCCTACGCGGCGCCGGTTTTTGCTGTGTTCAGGAGATGAACGACAGCTTTGTGTATGTATCGTTCAGGCTGTCCTGCAGACTCTTTTTTTGACCTGGTGCCACATCCGAGCCAAAACCGCCCATCTCGATCGCATACAGAATATCGGTCATCTCCACATTGGCCGACTCGATGATTGAAAACACGGCGGCGTATTGTTCAGCCGCGTCCAGCTGCGGGGCCGGCAGCGGCTGTTTTGTCTGCTGGCTGATCCGCAGCACATCCAGAGAAAGGGGCGGCAGCATTGCCATCTGACCGATCGCGGATTTGCAGGCTTCCACCTTTGCGTCCCTCTCTTCATTGCGTGCCTGTTGGCGTTTTTCTTCCTTGTCCTGCGCCATGTCCTTTACGCCCATAACGTTGCTGATCAAGCTGACCCCACTGGCCACCATGCCCAAGATGGTCCCCGCCTGGCCAAGACTGTCCTTGGCGGCTTTCATGGCGTTCGCGATCAGGCCGACAATGTTTCCGGCCAGGCTCAGGGCGCCGGAGATCATATCCTTTCTGCCGCTGGAAGCCTCCTCTTTGCTGGCGGCCCTGCTGACCTCCAGCGCTTTCAGCGTGGTCAGCAGTTTCTTTTGCTCCTCGCTCAGATCCTGCCTTCCCAGCGTCGCTGTGAGCAGCGCGCTCAGTTGTTGCTCTCTGGCCGCGCCGGAATTGAATTTGTCTTTTTGCAGCCGGTCACAGATCCCGGCCAAAGCCTGGTCCTTTTCCTCCACGGGGGGTGTGGGAATGGTGGAACGCAGCTTTTTGCCCAGCGTTTTCATGCTGCTTTTGGCTGCGGCATCCCGCTTTGCCGCTTCCTTCGCCTGCGCATGCTGGGCCGACAACCCCATGATATCTCCCGCCGTGCTGATCGAACTGGCGGCCACACCCATGGCATTGTTCACCTCGCCCGCGGTTTCGTTGGTAGACTTAAAGCTTCCCGCTACCGAAGAGCCAAATCCCACCGCGCCGCCCAGCGCGCCAACGCTGGCCGCTGCCGCACCGACCCGCCCCGAATGATCCGCGGACCCTGTCTTGCCGATGCCGGTATCCAGCCCGGCCGCCTTGTTGCGCTGCTCCAGTTCCTGGATCTTTGCCTTACGCGCCTTTTCCTGGGCCGCGACCGCTTTTCCCTGTGCGGCGGCCCCCACCGTGTCGGCCGCAGTGCCCACCAGGGCTGTGCCGGAACTGAACACGCCCGTACCGATCCGGGCGTCCTCGTCGCGTTTTTGCATATTGTCGTCCTTGATATCGGTGTTTATATCCGAGGCGCCGGATGCCATATCGGTACCAAAGCCCACGATCCCGTTGACCGTGCTCACGTTGCCCGCGCGCCGCGCCACCTTGTCGTTGCTGGATTCCTCCACATTCCCGTGCAGATTGGCGGCGCTGTTGACCGCCTGTTCGTTGAGAGCATCAAAGTTCTTTTCTCCCGCCGCGCCTTTTCTCACATCCGCTACCGCTTTGAAAAACTGGCCGCAGGTCGGATCGCTGAGCATACGATCCACCTGTTCGGGCAGTTCAGAACCGGTGTTGTTTCCGGTTTGGGCGTCGAGACTGTTCTGGATCCACTGCAAATCAGGGTCCGTCTTTTGGGTCAGCTGGTCGCGGGCTTTCCGCATCTCGGCCAGCACGGCCTGCGCTTCTTGATATTTGCGGCTTTTCTTGGCGGCTTCCGCATTGCCGGTCTCCTTTTCGCTCTCGGACACATAGTCCGCCATACTTTTTTCCAGGTCGGTGATGCCGGAATTCAAGGAGTTTTTGAGCTGATCGGACTTGCCCTTGCGCTTTTGCACGCTCTCCTTACCCAAAGCCCCGCTGCGGACCTCGGCAGCCATGCTGTCCATATCCCCGCACTCAGTGAAAAAACGATTGGCAGCGGCTACATCGCTTTTGGAAGCGTCGGTGGAATTTACCATCGCCATCTCCATCACCTGGCTTTTGGAAATTTTGATGGCACCAGGGGCGGAATCCCCGGTATCCCGATGAATACCGCTATCCCCCGCCGCCACATGAGCCAGTTCATGGGCGATCAGATGCTGACCTTCCCGGCTGTCCGGATCGTAGCTGCCGCTGGTAAAATAGATGTCCTGCCCGCGGGTAAAAGCACGTGCGTTGATGCTGCGGCTGGCCCGGTCGGCTCCCGCGTCGGTATGGAGCCGGACCCCTGAAAATTTTGTGCCGAAAGACTGTTCCATAGAGCCCATGAGCGTATCCGGAAGAGGGCTTCCGCCGCCAGACAGGTCCGCATCCGACAGATCCGCCTCAAAACCGGTACTCTGTGCCGCTCCTTCCGGGGCCCGGAAAAGGCCGCCTGTCACGCGGTCCGCCGCCCGGTCCGCCGCCAGTTCCTCGCTGTCCCCGGATCCGGACACCCGATATCGGCTCATGCCGGTTGCCGGGTCATTCTCGTCCGGGAACACACCTTTACGCCTCTCGCTATCAGCATAACGATCCTGCTCAAACATGGGGCTCCCCCTCTCCGCTCCGATCCGCGGCAAACGCGGCCTCCGCCGTTATCTCGCCCCGGCAGACAGCCTCCGCCTGCCGGGCCAGGGTCTCCGCCTGCTGAAAGAAAGCGAACACCGCCGCCTGAACATGGGATTCTTCCATTGCGATGGTGGGTTCCAGCACGATCAGATATTTCATCAACAGGCCGTCGCCGGTGGCCAGCAAAGTTCCCATCAGAAACTGTTCATTGCCGCGCCGGGCAAACGCATCCAGCTCCGCCTGCCGTTCCGGGCAAGGGCCGGTAAGCGGGATCATCAACTGCACAAAAGTCGTGGACACATTGCCCTGATGGGCGGGCACCACACTGCAGATAACGACCCAGTCTGTTCTGCCCTCCGCTCGGATCAGCCCGGTAGGGATGCCCCCTGCGTTTGCAGGGTCCAGCTTTTCCACCGTCAGGCCGATCGGCCGCAGCGCCTTTCCCATCTCGTCCAACACATCCATGCCGTAAGCCAAAGAGTTTTCATCCATGGTGTTGTCACTCCTTTCCGATTCATCCCGATACACCGCCGGCCCCGCAGCCTGGCTTGAAAGAGTCTGTTTCACTTCAGAAGATAGCCGTACTCGCCATAGTCCTCCCGCAGCATGATCTTGCCCTGCTTTGCCATCTCATACTTCACCGCGCGTACGATCTGTTCCATGCCCACCGGTTTTTCCTCCCGGGCAGCCATGAAAGACGCCACCAGCGCGATATTCTTAATACTGCCGCCGGTAATTTCAAACTGTTCGGCCAGGTAATCCAGATCCACATCTTCACGCAGCGGGGTAGCCGGAGGAAAGATCCCTTTCCAGATCTCTTTGCGTGCCCTGGCATCCGGAAAGGTAAAATGGATCACATAGCTGATCCGCCGGAAAAAGGCGCTGTCGATATTCTCTTTATAGTTGGTGGTCATGACGGTGATCCCGTCATATTCCTCCATTTTTTGCAGAAGATAGGAGGTTTCCAGATTGGCGTTTTTATCATGGGCGTCCTTGACCTCAGTGCGTTTGCCCAGGATCGCGTCGGTCTCGTCAAAAAACAGGATCACGTTGGATTTTTTGGCCTCGGCAAAGACCTGGTTGAGGTTTTTTTCGGTTTCCCCGATATATTTGGACACCACCTGGGACAGGTCCACCTTGTACATTTCGATCCCCAGTTCGTTGGCCACCACCTGGGCGGCCATCGTTTTGCCGGTACCGGGTGGACCCGCGAAAAGCATGCTCACCCCTTTGCCATAGGCCAGGCGCTGGTTGAAGCCCCACCGATCATACACCACATGCTGGTAGCGGACCTGATCGCAAGCCATGCGGAGCATCTCTTTTTCGGCCTCGCCCAATACCAGTTGATCCCAGGTATGGCGGGCATAGATGAGGGTAGCGTGTTCTCCCAGTTTATGGGTGATCTGTTGATAGGCCGCCTGGGTCACCTGGCGGCGGCTTAACGGGCCGTCCAACAGCGCCATCCCCGCCGCTGTCCGCCCGGCGCCGGCGATCTGCGCCGGAGTAAAGGAAAACTTATTGGCCATCTCCGCCCCGTCCACCGGTTCCGCAAGAGGCATGGCGGCCAGTTCCCGCTGCCACAAGGCAATGCTCTCTTCCCGGGTGGGCGGCGGAACGGTGAGTTCCACCCAGTGTTTGTGTTCCCGCAGGTCCACCGTGACAGTTTCCTCTTGCACCAGCACGAACACAACCCCGGAAAACCGCCCTGCCAGGTCCAATACCTGCCGGGCTGTTTCCGGCTCTTCCAGCAGGCAGTCAAAATCCCGCAGCGCCAGCATTCCCTGGAGCAGCACCGTCTCCCGCCCGGCGGTACGCAGCGAGTCGAAAAACGCATCCCGGCGGGAGGTGGGGGCCGAAGCGCAGGAAAACAGCAGCGCCGGGGCCTCCAGCAGGGCCGCGACCCGCCTGACACGGGTGGAGCGTCCCACCCCCTTCTGTCCGCGAAGGCAAACGTACAGGGATTCCTTGCGGGGGCCATCGGCCGTGATCGCGGCCGCCAGTTCCCGGGCTGCCTCCTCCCCCAATGCAAGAGGGCCCTGCATCGACGGCAAGACGGTCTCCGCCACCGCTTCGTCCAGGCGGGGCCTGCCATTGAGCAGCACAAAATCCCGTACCCGGGCGTCCAGGCTGCCATCCTGCTGCAGAAAGGCGAACGACGCTTTCTCCCGCAGTATCTTCCTCAAACGGTGGTACTGGGGCACATCCTCGGCGGCATCTGTAAAGTGAAACAGCTTTAATACCAGATCCAGGCTGGGTCTGCGGATGGTCTGGCTGTTCTGGAGCCGGCCCAGAAGAGGACCGAACCTCTCGTCATACTGGGGCAAAAGCCAAAGAAGCAGGGCAAAAAGCTCCAGATTGGTCAGTTTGAAAACTTCCCTCACATATTGGGCCGCCAGAAAGGTCCCCGCTTCACCGCTGGCCTTCGCTCTGGCGTCGATGTGAAACAAAGCCTTGTCGAAGTTTGTCAAAACATCCTGGCGAAACCGGTCCTGCTGTTCTTCCGCTTGCCCGGCACCCTGCGGATAGCCGGCCAGATAGGCGGACAGGAGCAGTTCGCACCAGCGCACCAGGTCCAGCAGGTGATCTTCCGCAGCGGCATAGGGCACGCCGAACTGCTTGGGATCAAAAAAGCGGCGAAAAAGCGTTGACATGGCCGGCCTCCTTTCTTGTGTGGCATTCGGGCTCGAACTTTATGGGGTCTGGTGTTTCATCTGACCGGGATTGTTGATGCTGATGACGCCGCCGTAGGCGCAAAGCAGCTTGGAACTGTTGTTGAGGGCCGGCTTGTTCGCGATGAGCACAGTGGGGCATCCCGGCGCCCAGGGACCCGGGATGACCGGCACACAGGGCATGGGGGTGAGCACCCCCAGCGCGGCCGCCGTGGCGGAGGCTACTGTGGGATTGGACAGGGATGTACACATGCCAAACGGCATGATGTTTTTCATCGGCACATTGTCCATAATAGTGGCGGCCGGCATGTTGGATGTCAGGGCCTTATTCTCCGGCGTTACCACCAGGCTGGAGGGCGCCATACCGAAGCTGCATTGACACATGGCCCCCATACACACTTGGTTTCCCATACTTGTTTCTCCTAGAAGCAGATGTTCAGATCAAGACAGGGCGAGGGAGGCGCGGTCACAAGCCGCTGTTCCCGTCCGCCTTGCACAAAAGAGAACTCAGCTTGTTCCCGCTGGAGGAAAAGGCCGATCGCCGGCAGGATCGCCACGCCGTCCCGGTCGGTCGTCAGATCCCACACCGGCCGCAGCATCGCTCCGGACCGCAAGGGAGCCGCAAGAGGGTCCGCCAGTTCATACCGGCCGGAGTTCCTGTCGAAACCGGTGATGAGCAGCGTTCCCCCACCGCTTTCCGAAAAGGCATATTGCTGATACAGCATGCCGGAAGAAACGCTGCCGGCCAGTGCCAGCGTATCCTGTCCGGCTTCGGCGGCTTCCACGACCCGCAAACCTCCTACCGGGGTCAGCAAGACGACCCGGAACGGCACGTTTGCCACGGGTGCGCCCTCTTCCAGAAGCCGCAGGCGAAAATGCGACATCCGGCGCAAACGTGCGTCACCGGGCGCATGGCGCAGCAACACCACCTCCGGAAAGCGTACGGGCATTGCCGGCAGCCGGATCTGTTCTTTGCAGTAGCCGGGAGCGGCTATCTCATAGGTATGGGGCGTGGCGGGCAGGTTGGAAAATACATAGGTGCCATCCCTTTTGGCGATATGCCGCACCCGTCTTCCGTCCACAAGGATCGCGGCCCCCGTGGCCGGCTCTTTGGTTCCGCTGTCCATGAGTTGGAACACGGCGGAAATTTGACAGATGGTCCTCATGGTCCTTATCCTTTCTGTTCCGTGCCCAGCCGGACCTCCCGAACTCTGGGTGCGGGCCGGGTGACAACAGCGGATTCCAGCAGTACCGGCCCCACCTTGTAAAACACGCTGAGTTTGTAGGATTCGGAAAACATGGTCCAGATCTTGGTTTTCTCCTCCAGTTCCATCGGCACATTGCTTACCCGGATGATCTCTCCCGCGGCGCGAAGCGCGGGCGGCATGTATTTTTCCGGCAGGCGCTTGTTGTCCTCCATCACCTGGATCACCCGGCCCATGATCCGCTGCTCGTCAATGGTTCTGGTCTCCTTTTCCGCCTTGCTGGCGATGGAGATCATCATGGACAGATTCAGCGCCACCGGCGGATTGCGCAGAGAACCGTCCGGCTGAGGCACCGGGCCGTTGGCGCGGGCTTCTCCGGACTCGGAGATATCATAGATATGGACCCCCACCACAAAGTTGCCCCGGTCGTGAGGGTCGCAGACGCCGATCTGTTCCGCCTGGGCCACCGGTTCGGGGACCAGTTCCGCCTGCAAAAGATCCACGATCGTACGGCTCACATCTGAGATCACGGAATACTTTGCCATCGCTTCCTCCTTCAGGTATCGGGCGAGGTATAGATCAGGGCATACCCGCCCACCGCTGTCTGCTCCATTCCTCCGCAGAGAAGCATGGCGTCCAGCGGAAGATAGCACACCTGATCAAAACAGAGAACAGGCTGCGCCATTTTTACAAGACGGTCATTCCAGTACGCATCGCTGGAACCACGGGTCATCTCCAGCACCACACCGGAAGCTTGTATGACCACCGTGGCATTGTCGGTCATCTCCACCACCTGACCATTCAAAAACGCCGCAGCGTCCCGCAGTGAGATCATCACATCCCCATCGTAGGTAAACACTGGATCGGTCAGAGACAGCGAACCATTCGCCAGCACCAGCATGCCAGGGTCCAGCGCCTGGGCCCGGTTGGCCCGATCGGCGATCGCTTGTGACGCCTCTTTCAGCGCGGCCCTCACCGAGGATGCAAGCCCCCGGTAGCGGCCGGCGATATTGTTGAAATGCGCGGTCGCCGCATCCGTCGCCGTCACAGTGCCCGCTTCGTTGAGCGTACCGCTGTCCAGCAAGCCCTGAAACAGCAGGACCGCCGCCACGTCGGTGCGGTTTGTTCCATCAAGGTCGGCGTCCAGATAAGCCAGGACCCGATCCGTCAAAAGCCCCAGTTCCCCGGTTCCGTCGTACCCGGCGCTTTCCATCAGGCGGGCCGCCTGCGCGCTGACCTCCGCCCCGATCCGGCTGAGACTTTCGTTTGGCCCCTCGAGAGCGGTCACCGTTTCTCCAATGGCGCCCAACGAGCCGTCGGCCGTTTCCATCGCGTCCAGCGACGCCTGCAGCTGCTCCATTTCATACGAAAGCTGATGCAGACGGATCATTCCCTCCAGATAACTCCGGAGTGTTCCGCCCGGATCGCCCAACGCGATCACCCGGTCTATGTTGGCCTGAAGTTCCGCCGTATCTTCCCCGCCGCCCATAATGGCGAGCAGTTCGTTGCGCAGTTCCTCCAGAGTGGGTTCCGGGGTTGGGGTGACCTCCGTTCCCTGGGTATCGGTCTGGGCTTGTTCGGCTGCCCGCACCGTCCCGGTCAGGAGCGGAGCAATCACCAGCAGGCAAGCCAGCCAGACCTTCCAGCCGCGCCGTTTTGTCTTGCGCACAATGTCCCCTTCTTTCAGTATCCGCCGCACTCGATCGCGGCGATCCGCGTCCCGTCAGCGTCGTAGTACAGTTTGATGTAGTAGGTGCTCATCAAGTATTTATCCACCCGCCCGCTGGAGGGCAGTTCCAGCGACAGTTGCCGGGCCGCCTCACTCAGTTCTGTCGCCAGTGACAGGGTCAGGGTGGAGAATCGCTGGCCCAGGAGAAGGGCCAGTTCTTCCTCCGTGGTGTCCCGGCTTATCCCCAGAAAGTTCTGGTCCACATCCACCAGCACCCGCCGGCAGGTGACCAGACCGTTTCCGTCATCTTCACAGAGGAACGCGGCGCCCAGATTGAGATAGGCCAAAATCTGGGATTCTCCCGCCAATGCCGTGTAGCCGGGGCTGCCGAAAGCGGCGGCGATATCCGCCGGCGCCACCCCCAGATATCCTATAAAGTTGACGTTGTTGTCCAGAAATTCGCCGGTATACAGGGCAGAACCGATCGCGTCGTAGGTCGTGCCCACGCCCTGACGGTTCCCCTGGGAAAACTCGCCCTGATACACCAGGTTACCCGCATCGTCGTACAGGGCCCCGGTGCCTTCAAAAAGCCCTTTGGAAAACTGCCCCTGATACCGCAGCACACCATTTTCGTAGTAGCTGCCTTCGCCCTCATAGAGACCGGCAGCCAATTCGCCCCGGTAACGGACCGTGACGCCGTCCTCTTCATACACCACACCGCTGCCTTCCCAGGTATCCCCCGCAAAATCACCGGAATAGACAAGCGTGCGGGTGTCGGGGCGATATTCCATGCCACGCCCGCTGCGCTGCCCTTGCGCGAAACCGCCCTGGTAGATCAAGATGCCGTTCTCGTTGTACAGGCGGCCCTCGCCGTTATAGAGGTTCTCCGAAAAATCGCCCTCATACCGCAGCACGCCGTCCACATAGAGAGAACCATACCCGCTGTACGCCGCATTGACAAATTCCCCGGTATAGACCAGATTCCCTTCGGTATCGTACTGGGTGGCAAACCCGGTAAGCTGGCCGGACGCCACATCCCCCACATAGATCACCATGCCGCTGTCATTTTTGATCCGCGCCGGGCCGGTATATCCCGCCAGCTTTTGACTGTTCAGCAGGATGGTGGGCGTCCAGAGCCGCCCTTCCAGCCAGGGGTAGACCACCGTGGAGAACACCGTAGCGGTGATCGCGATCCCCATCACACTGAGCCCCAGAAAACGCTTGGAAAGATAGATCCCGCCAAAGCGCACATAGTCCGCTTTGCCGGACGGCGGGCGGAGCATTGCTTTGACCTGTGCGCGGACATAGGTATTCAGGTAAACAAACGGTTTGGCGGTCACCTTGATGATCCGGGTGATGTTCTTGGCAATATTATTGATCTGGCGGCTGACGATCTTGGAGATCTGGCCAAATATATTGAAATTCATCCGCAGTCTCCTCCTGGATTATTGGGACAAGGCCACCTCCGTTTGGGCGTGGATATCGCAGAGCAGCAGATAGTGCATGGCTACCGCGTCCCGCTCATTGACCTGAAGAACGCTGGCAAAGTGCTTGCGTGCCAAGGCATAGCGCCCCTGCCGGTAGTCGTGGACCCCCTGCTCGAATGCATCCTTGGTCACCAGATGCAACTTTTTCTCGTAGGTATCCATTCCATCCAAAAATTCGTACAGGCTCTCCCGCCCGGTATCTCCCGCACCGATCTCCCGGCAATTGAAATAAAAGCTGTCCGATACCCGCTCCACCGCCTGCCGGGTGATGACGTAGCGGGCGCCCATCTCATCCATCAGGCTGTTCAGCGCGTAAATATCCATGATGGTATCGGATATGGCGGTAATGGTCTGGCGCTTCTGGTTGCCGGCCACCCCCACCAGCGTCTCGTCAGCGGAAATGAGCATCTTCAGTTCCACCGACCGGTTCTCCCGCGCCATGATCTCCTTGAGCGAAATGGCGGTATTCAGCGCGTCCCGAACCTGCCAGGGGAAAAGCGCCAGCATACCGGACCCGTCAAACCGTTCAATGATGCCGTGATTTCGGTCCACCACGTCAAAGATCCGGTTAAAATTCTCATTCATCAGATTGAAATAGGCCTCGTTGTCCATCTTTTCGCCATCCACACCAAAAGTGACGTACAGCAGGCTCATATCCCGCACGCTTTTATCCCGCAGTCTCAGATCGGTGACCTTGGTCTTTCCCAACAACTGAAATAACTCCCGCGGGGTAAATTTGATGTACTCGTTGTTCAAAAGCACCATGTTGGAGATATACTGGTTGAGCTTCTCGGTCATCTGATTGAAGTTCATACCGATATCCGCCAGTTCGTCCCGGGATGTGATCCGGGCCTGTACGCTCCAGTTGCCGGCACTGATCTCCGCAATGCAGCGGCTCAATTCCTTCAGCGGCCGGAAGGCTCCCCGCAAAACCGCCAGCAGCCACAACAGCAAGGCCGCGACAGCTGCCGCCGCCACAAGTGCCGCATAAAACGCCGGCCTCCGATCCAGTTTGGAAAACGCGGACTGCCGGGTTGCGCGGGCTTCCACCAGGCCGACCGCCGCGCCGTCGGCATCAAGAACCGGCTGGAAATAGCCGGTATACTCTGTATTGCCCCGTCGCAGATCCACGCTGCCGCCCTCTTCCGTGCAGGCCAGGATAGCATTACGGGTCTCCTCCGGCAACTCCAGTGCCATGGGCGCCAGATAGCTGGCGGTGGAAAAGGCGTCCCGCGGCAGGCTGACCGCCACACCGTAGCAGGACCCGTCCTGCAGCGCATACAGAACCAGCCCCATATCCGCCAAGCCGGAGATATCGGCCGCATCCGCCGCCGCGCTGTTCAGCTGCCGTTCCAGACTTTCCCGCTGAAGGGCGTCGGCGCTTCGAAGGTCAGACCAGTCCAGAAGGGCGCTGTCGATCCGTGCGGCGGCCACTTTGGCTGCCGAGCGGAGCGCCTGCTGCTGGCCGCTGATGCGCTGGCGCACATAAATGCCCATTGAACCGCCCACCAGCACAGCCGCCACCAGCACGGCCGCCGGCAGACAGCGCAGCAAGATCCGGCCGGTCAGCAGCGAGCGGCGGGCCAGCCGCCCAAACGCCCAGACCAGCAGCCCCATAAGGGCCGCTGTGCCCGCAAATACCGCCGCGACGCAGACCGCTTCTTTTAGATCCCAGCCCCTGTACACAGCCGAGATCACGGTAGTTCCGGCACCGAACCGGACCCAGGCCGGGGCTGAGGAGGAGATGCCGCAGAACGCCCCGTCCCCCACAGCGCCGGCACCCTGCAGCTGGCCAAAGGTCAAGCCGGAACGGTCGTCCAGGACCGTTTCCGGATTGTACAGCCGCACCGCTGTGTAGCTGGCAAGGTCCAGCCGATACAGCACACCGCTGCTCCGGTCCATGTAGTAGACCTTATCCGTTTCATCCGCCGACAGTTGGCCTGCCACCGTCTGCCGGCCTGCCAGCTGCCCCAGATCCTGGGTGGTTCCGTCCGGAGATATCGCGAACAGGCCGCCCCCTTTTGTGCTGTACACCAGGGTGCCGTCGCTCAGCGAAGCGCAATCTTCAATCTCGTTTGCTGTTTGTTCCAGCGTATACTCGGCAAGCACAACCGGCGCCTGGGCGCCGTATGGCTGGGTTTTGATCACCGAAAACTGCCCCTGATCACAGCAAAGCGCCAGCAAAACATCCCCGTACATCTGAAGTTTCCGGATATAGGGTTCGGTGCTGTACTGCGAGAGGGTCGTTTTATCCACCTGAAGCACCTTGTTCTGCTGCTCACCGTTGCTGTTCCATGCCTGGATCTCCTCCGAAAGAATGATCTCCTGAACCGCGCCGGAAGCGTCTACCTGCCGCTTATGCTCCTGGACGGACACATACAGCGTGCCGCTGCTGTCGCAGATCATTTCCTGATAGCGAAGAAGATTGCCGGCCTCGTTTTCAGTGGGGAGCTGCACAGTCCAGAGCAGCCATCCCCGGGAGGACACTTTTTGCAGAGTACCATCCTCTTCCAACAGATACAGGCTGCCGCCCGGATCCATGGCCCACAGGGCGTCCGCATTCGTTCTCACCTGCTGGCGGGAAACGGCGAACACCACACTGACCAGGATGCTCAGGAGCGCAACCGCACTGATCTTTATCCATCTCATACAACGTATCCTCCTACCCGGACGGTCATCCTGCTGTTGCCCGCATCCGCATTCGGGCCGCGCTCAGTCTTGCATATAAGCCGCCAGCTGATCCCGCAGCGGCAGCCGCAGAACGCTGCCGGCCTCCAACGCCTGGTCCGCCGGGATGCCGTTAAAGCCGGCCACCAGTTCCGCATAGCCGGCGGCGCCGTAATAGCTGCTGCAAACGGCGGCCAGCGTATCGCCCGGCTGCACGATATAATCCTCCGACGCAAGATCCGCGGAACTGTCCGGCAGGCTGGAAAAATCCACCTGGCCGCTCGTGCCGGTATCAACGGGGTCCTGAAGCTGGATCTCGCTGCCCTCCTCGTTCTGGGCAGCTACATAAGTAATGGTCCCAATGTCAAAAATGGGCGCAATGGTGCCGGTTTGCCCATCTGTAAGGGCAGTGATCAGATACACGACCAAACAAATGAACAGGGTCGCGATCCCCAGCCAGGAGATTTGGGCCAGGCGCGCCTTGTTGCGCCGTATAAGGCTGAGCAGGCTTTGCACCGGGCCGGTCTCCGGCAGGATCGCCGCCGTTTTTTCCAGATCGCTGATCAGCGCCGGAAGGCTTTCGTACAACCCGGCGCGGCACATCTGGCAGATGTTGCGAAGACGTTTGTGGTAAGGCTTTTTCAGTTCCTTTTCCATCAGGAACTCGATCAGGGCCGCGGCCTGGGCCCAGACGCTGCACGCGGCTTCTCCCACCAGAAATTCCGGCTGAAACTGATAAAGCGGGCGGATCGTTTCGTCCTCATTCAGCAGAAGATTTTCGGGCTGGAGCAGGCTGCACACCACGGCCTCCGGCAGATCGCCCGCCGCCCGGCACACCGCGAACAAGGCGGCGATCAGCAACTGCATCCGTTTTCCCGGCGAGCCCGGACATCCGGTGTACAGGCTGGCCAGGGACGCCCCCTCATAGTAGCGGAACACCGCGTAAAAATTCTGGTGTACGCTGAACAGTTCTACAAAATCAGACCGTTCCGGACGGCGGGAAAAGCTGGCGTACAGCTGGCGAAAAAACTCCCGTGTCTCCTGCCGATGCGGCACTTGATTGACAATCAGCAGTTCCGGATCGCCCGGTCTTTTGGCCACCTGAGCAGTCAGGTAGAGGGTGTTGACGAGCGTTCCCAGATACTGATAGGCAGGAAGCGGTTCTGTCTTGGCCATGGGTTCACCTCCTCGGGGGCCGTTTGCCCAAAGGCGCGGCGCCAGGATCAAAGTTTGCTGACGACAACATAAGCGCTGGCCTTATAATTGCCGTATTTGGCGCTTTGCGCCTGAATCTCAAAGACGCCTTCGTTTGCGGGCGCCGTGTACAGACCGTTGCGGTCGATACTGCCGCCATCCTTCTCCACCACGCTCCAGTTGACCTCCTGGCTGACGCTTCCTTCCACCATGGCGGTGAAGCGCACCTGCTGCAGTGGTTCCAGATTGGCGGTATTGGGGGTGATGACTACCCGCACCTCGTCGGCCAACTCCTCTTTTTCCGGCTGCTGTTCTTCCGGCTTCCAGGCCCACCAGCGAAGACGAATGCTCTGCTGAGTGGTCTTTTCCAATAGTTTGAGCCCCAGCTGCAGCGTGCCTTTTTTCACATTTACCATCGCCCCCAGCGCGCAGGCGGGCGCGGCCAGAGAGAACTCGCCGGCAGTAAACACCCCGTTTCCGAACACCAGCGTGTCGCCGCCGCCGCTGTCCTCATTTTCCACCGCTACCGAAACGCAGAGCTGACCCGCGCCCAGGCCATGGATAAATTCGTGGGAGAAATAGGTCCTGCCGGTTTTGGGCGCTACCCCGAGGATCACCGTCTCCACGCCGCCCGCGGTCTGCGGGGCAAAGACCGGCGGTTTTTCCTCCCGGCTGTCCGCAACGGGATCGCCCGGCCGGTTCTGGGCCGGGATACCGCCGCCATGCGGCGCAAGCGTCTGCAGCAGGTCCATCAACTGGGCGCTGGGCAGATACTGACGGAAAGGATTGCGGGTCACCTTTTCAATAAAGAGCGCGTTTTGGTTGGCCACGATATGGAACTTGGCCAGCCATATTGCCTGATCCTCCCGTGCGGTGAGCAGCTCGTCAAAATGGCCGGTGTAATAGGCATCCAACACCACGTCCCGCAGCGGGCGGGCCGTTACTTCCACCGCTTTCTCCAGATTTTTTTCCAGCCCTTCGGCCGCCTGGCTGCCCAGCGTCAGGGAAAAACTGTCTGCCGGGACCAGCAGTTTGGTGTAGTCATCCCGCACCGGGCCACAGTCCATGGCATACTCCAGGGTCACCTCTTTGTGGGTCGTGACCTCCGTTTCCACATACTCCACCTGTACGGACTTTTCCCCGTTGGCGCCCTGGAACATATCGCTCTCGATCCGGAAAGAAAAGCGTACCGGCGCGGATACGTTTCGTTTTTCAAACAGGACCTTCACGCCAAAGCGGTCGTCGGTATTCACATACCGGGGGATCTGCAGTGTGATGCGAACGCCCTCGGCGTCGTAAAGATGGCACAGATCATACAGAACGCCTTCCACCCCGAGATGGGCACGGTTGGGCTCCCGCGTTGTGAGGAAGAGTTCATAGCTTTCCCGTACCCGGTTAAACTCCTGGCTGACTCCGCCGCTCTCACCGGAGCCAGCCACCGAGAAGGTGCCCTCGCAAGGCTCTTCTTTATAGGCGACGCCCAGATACACGTCGCCGCTTTCTTTCACCTGGTCAAACCCCCGGATGGCGCTAATCCGCTTTACACAGGGGTCGCGGACCACGATCTCCCTGCCCAGATAGTCCAGCGCCATGCCGGCCTCCAGGGAGAAGGTCTGGTTATCCACCAGAAGGACCCCCAGACCGGCCACGATGCCGGCGCCGTGGAGCATCCGGTTGCCAAGGCGCCGTTTGTCGTTCAGGTAGGTCTGCTCGTCCTCAAAATCCCGCGCCGTCATCAGTTTGCCGTAGAAATAGCGGTTTCTTTCACCGGCGCTATATTGCAGATTGTTCATCAGATCGTCCTCCCGTCATAGATTCGGTCAGATACGGTGCGCTGGAAGGGGCCGCCCCGTTCAGGACCAGGCCCCCGCTTTTTCCGATCCTGGAGTTTATCCCCAGATAGCAGTGCTGCCCCAGCAGGATCGCGTCGTTCATGAACACCAGGTTGCATACGGCGTCCACCGGTTTGAACTTCTCGATGATCCTGTACAGTTTGGCGTAGTCATCCTGGTCCCGCCCCGCACCGGACATCAGAATGGTCACGGTATACCGGCTGGCCCCGTACAGCCGTTTGAGGGTCCCGCTGTCCCGCCGCCAGACCGGGCAGGACGAAGGTTCAAACTGCTCGATGATCCGGGGCGTTTCGCCGGTGTAAAACGCGATGACCTGGCTGAGCGCCGCACGGGTGCCCTTGATGCGGTAGAATTTTACGGCATTTCGCAAAAACAGCCGCAGCCGTTCCTCGCTCCAGAGATACGGGTCCGACACCGCCAGAAGATCCGCCAGCCAGTGGAGGAACTCCGGCGGAGCGACCGCCGGATCGCAGCGGGCGGGCATCTGGTCAATATCGTCTTCCAGATCCACATACAGCGACTGAAAAACGCTGAGGAATCGGGCCAGAAAGGAATTGGTGCTGTCCGCCCCCCGGTAGACCTGGGGCAGATAGTCAATGAACGCCGTTCGAGGAAATTCCAGGCGGATGCTCTCCACCGTGAGCTTCTCCCCCCCATAGCTGCGGAACACAAGGCAGAACCAGAGAAACCGGCCGCAAAAGCCATAGAGCGGCAGATCCCGGGGATCGTTGAAGGGGCCTTTCCCCCAGCGGGAAAAGAACTGTTCCCGCTCTTGTGAAGAGGCCGCTGTGAGCCATCCGTCCAGCGTGCTGTCGCCCGGGCCGTTCAAGGGCTGCGGCGGGCGGTTGCTGTCGCTGCTGTACAGATACAACTCCAGCTGCCCGTTTTGCGGGAGGGAGGCCGTCAGACGCAGCCGGTGCCAAACCGTTTCTTTTTCCGTTGTATCCAGGGCCAGCGAGGTATATATCCCTTTATCCGCCCCCATCAGCACCAGGCCGCTTTCCTCTATGGTCAGACCGTCCGGGATGCCCATATCCCACCAATCCTCCGGTCGGTTATACAGGAAATGTTTTGTTCCCGAGGCCACAGCCTCACCTCCTTATCCGTTCCCTACAAGCTGCCTGCGCAGCTCAACTCAAACCGCGCGATCTCATACAGGCTGTTGGGAGGGACCACGATATCGTCGGCACGGGTCTTGGCGATATAATCGCCCACCGGCTCCACACTCAGCATCTCGATGCCCCGAACACACTCCAGCAGATCCACGGCGCAGTAAAGTTCCCCATAACTCAGCACGCTGCCGAACCGTTTGTTCAATTCCGACACAAACTCCTCCACCCGGCGGCGCACCACCTGTTCCGCATCATGGTAGTAAGGCGCGGTGACGATCCGCGCCCGCACAGCCAGTCGCACCGTTCCGGGCCAGACCACACGGATCCGGGTATTGAGCATCCGGCAGCAGTCCAGCGCCAGACGGATATTTTGTTCATACGCCGGGCGGGGAAAACGTGCTGCGCGCCCTGCCCCCTGTACCACAACGGTGAGGGCGTTGTCTTCCGGGCCCTCAAAGCCGGTCAGCACACGGCAGTTTTCTATAATCAACCCCGGGACCCCGCGAACGGCCGCCAGATAATCCTCTTCGGTGACCGCTCTGCGCCCGGAGCGCAAGGTGTCTCCCGCCCGGGCCGCCGTCTCCTCAAAGGTTTCGCCATCCCGGCCGCCCTGGGCCGGGACGATCTGCTCCACCGTCAGAGCCAGCAGTGAAGGGTCGTCGGTGCCGGGAGCCGTGATCCGCCCCGCCTTGATATCGGAGGCCTTGCCCCGGCAGGTCCGATAACCGGCCAGCAGGATATTGTTTACGCCCCTGGGAGGTATCGCGCCCTGAAGATGATCGCCAAAGCGGATAACGCCGCGGGTCTCGTCCAATACAAAATGGCGGTCCCGGGGGGCGGAAGCGTACAGATCGTCCCGCCGTTCCCAGCTTTGATACAGCGGATCGACGCCCCGCCCCACAAGAAGGCGGATACTGTCATACTCCGCATATCTGCCGTCAAACGGAAGTTCCTGGCCGGAAAAGCCGGCCCCGCTTCCAAGAGTGATCCCCGTTGGCAGCCCCTTGTGCCAGGACAGGACCATGGCGCAGCCGGCCGGCCCGGCCAGCTGCAGGGACAGGCTGCCTTTTGCCCGGATCTCCCGAAAATCCCGTGTCTCACGCCAGCGGCCGTCTTCTTCCAAAAATACCCGATGGTCTCCGTGAATGCCCAGATCGCTGTCCAAAACGAGGAGCTGCTGTTCATGAAATACATCGGAGCGCACCAGCGTGTCCTGTTGGCAGACCTCCAAAACATTGAAGCGAATATCCTTGATCTGCGGAGGGAGATCGTAATCGTCCCGCACAAGCCGGACCCGCAGCGCGTAACCGCCCTCGTTTCTGGTCATCTTTCCGTCGTGACGCAGTGTCACCAGGCCGGAAAACAGAAAGGCGTGGGTATCGTCCCGCAGAAGCTGCGCTTCCTGCCAACCGGTCCTGGTCCACACTTCCCACACCACCTCGGCCAGGGGAACAAAAGGTTCCGCCCCGACCGGGGTGCGGCGCTTGTCCTCCGCGACACCGAAATACAGTGAGAACGGGCATCCGGACGGGATGGGACGGTCGAAGAAGAGGACCATCTCCTCATCGCACGGCAGTTGCGGCTGTGCCCCGATACCAGGGAATACCGGGAAAAGGCGGCTGCCGTCCAGCTGCTCCACACCGATGCCGGCCTCCCGGCCGCCCCCGCAGAAGCGAACGGCCGTAAGAGCGGCGGCAAAAGCGACAGCGCTCTCCCGATTTTCAAAAGCCATATCCCCTGCCATCCATTTGGTCTCAGCGGGAATATGGGTGTTGGCCCGCGCGCCGGACAAGGCCAGCAGTGTTCTGGCCCCCCGGCTTCGCCGCTGGCGAATATCCAACAGCTCCAGAAAACGCCGCTGGCTTTCCGGCAGGATCACCGACATATATTCATGCTGGATCGCTTTGAGCCACGCAAACAGGTCCACCAGGGTCATGCCCGGATCGGCCGCCTGCAGGTTGTTCCATTCTGTGTCAAACCGGGAGATGCTCTTGACCGCGGCATCCACGATATCATCAAAGGTCTGATCGTTCAGTCGTTCCGGTTTCAGCAAGCCATCTCACCCCCGCCCCTGTTCCACGGTCAGATTGATCTCCGGCTCACCGCACACCGGTACGGTAAAAGCGTCCTGCCGGATCTGGTCAAATTCCACGGCCTGGCGCCCCTGCTCGGTCACCACATAGGTGAAGGTATGCAGGCCCTTGATCCACTTGATGTGTTTTATGGTCTTGATGCTGTTATAAATAAGTTCTCTGCCGGGAAGCTGACCGATCTCCCAGCCCTGGCCGTTAAAATTACCGGTGATGGGGTCCAAGAACTCCGCCAGACGCCGGCTGATGGCCTGATGGGTCTCGTGATACACGTTATAGTCCTCGATCACCGCATCCACCACCACGAAAATCTCCACATACCGCACCTCAAACAGATCTACCTGGCCATTACCCGCCAGCAGCAGAGAGGCTTTTTGGGCAATCTGTTCCCGTGCGGCGCGGACCGATGCGTCAAAAAGTTCACCGCCCTGACGGTATTCGCGCAGCAGCACGGCCACCGCCAGCTTGCCTTCTGCCGGGCGGTTATACCGGTCCACGTGGGCCGCGCACTTCACCCGGCATATATTGCGGTTGGAATCAAGCACCGCTCGCTGGAAATCTTCCAGCGTGACGATGCGGTCCATCCCCAAAAGTTCCCCTGTCCGGCGGCGGGCGGCCTGGTCGATGGTCTCCCGGTCCGCCCCGCCGGCAATGGACCGATGGTTGGTGACCCAGGTGATCCCGGCAGGCCGGGAGGCGAAGCCCAGAATCGCCCGGGGCGGGATATTTCCATACGCCCCGTCGCAGACCACATACCGTACCATAATGCTTTCTTCCGGCCCATCCGGCGGGATGCGGCCATGGTGGCCATCGCCAAACAAGACAGCGCCTTCGGCATAATCCACCAGGAAAGCCCGCTCGTCCCGACCGGCCGCCTCCAGCCGGTCCACTTCGTGCCAGGGTACCCAGATCTCGGTGACAGAGCCCTCGGCGCTGCGCCTGACCTGGACCGACGGATCAGCCAGCAGCCGCTCCTCTTCCTTCACCGAAAGAGTTCCGTGCTCATTGACCCAGACCTCTACTTCCGCCAGATTGGGCACCGTTAGGGTACAACGTTTGTTGCGCTCGCCCCGGGCTATATAGAAATATTCCGGCAGCCGCCGCTCCCGCTGCACGACCGGCACCGTGTTGGGCCAGATGCCCCGGATCACCGGGTTGCGCCGGCTGTCGCCCCCGTCATAGCGTCCGTCCGCGTCCACCAAACGGAGGAAATATCCTTCCGCCCCAAAAAAGCGGGCTTTTACAAAATCCGATTTCCCCACCAGAGTCACCAGTGCGCTGTGGGTCAGATTTTCGGTAAGGTCCATCACTTCAATGCTCTTCCATCCCGGCGAGCCGTTGACCGTGCGGCCGTAATACTCCCAGCGCAGAGACGGCGGATCGGGGAAGATGCCCTTTTGCACATCGAAAAAGATCCGCAGAGGGCCGCCTTCCAGCGGCCCGGTAAAGCAAAGATACATTGCCGGGTCCGGGCAGAGGCTGGCGGTAAGCAAAGGTTCCTGGCCGCTGTCCGGCAAAGAGCGGCGGCGCCGCTCCACGTTGGACTCGACCAGCACTTCCCGGCAGGGCACCGCCTGCCCCTCGTAGCGGTAGGACAGGGTCAGCTGCCGGATAAAGGGAGCAATATAGTATCCCGCCGTGGAGAACATATAGGAGAGTTTATCGATCCGGGCCCGGATAAAGAGGCCGTCGGACGCCCCCAGCACCAAAGGCTCCATGTCCCCGGGGCACCGGAAGGCAAGGCGCTTGCGGCCGGGGCCCGCCTGGTCGGGTGTGAAGAAATCCTCGTAGGCTCCGTCAGGAAACAGACGGGCCCAGCCCAGACCGTTCCAATACTCCCACAGAACCCTTTCGATGCGCACATCCCGCTCCCGGGATGAGGCAAAATCCTCCCGGGTCATGATGCTTCGATACTGGGTGAGGTCCTCCCCGGCGGCGGCCTGTTCAATGGGCACCTTGAAATAATCCAGGTCGACCTCCAGCGTGATGATCGCCCCGGCTTTGGAAAAGGCTTCCCCGTTGGTGACGGTGAAGGCTGTATAGATGCTGAGCACATCTCCGAAAGGGGAAAAATTCTCTTTTTTCAGTTCCACCCCATCCACCGACAACGCGTCCGGCAAAAGATCCCGGCCCGCCGCCCGCCAGCTTATATGGGTAAGGGAAAGCCCGCCCCGGGGGATCTGCTTCAGCCGGCAGCGGAGGAGCCCCGCCGGGCCATCCGTCTCCGTTTCCAGCGGATGACTGCCCCGTTCCGCCTCCAGACGAATGCCCTCCGGCGTACGGGTGACCCGGTCCAGCGGCAGCCATTGCCCGCCGCTGTAGTGTTCCCAGATCGCCATGGCGGGATCGGCAAACACCGTCTGCAGCAATTCGCTCTGTTTGGCCGAACGGCTGTGCGTCAGAAGCACGGTCAGATCGGTCCGGTCGCGGGTATTGAATACCGCATCGTCCCGAAAGTAGAGGATATGACGCTGGAGTTGGGGATAGGCGTCAAATCCGAACAGCCGTATCGGATCCTGTTCTCCGTTCCGGTCATAGGCCCGGACGATGGTGTCCCGGGCGGCACTGGTGAAAAAAATCTGATCCAGTTCCGCATCCAGGGCCAACACCGCTTCCGTCGTTTCGTAAAAGACCCGGCCGGAGCCGGTGTCCGCGGCGGCATACACCGCAGCGCCCTTATCCACGTAAACCCCCGGGGCTCCTTCCGTCACCCCCAGGGAGATCATCCCTTCCGCGGGAGAAGGAGGCATCAGCCTGGTGCCCAGCAGGTCAAGGAAGGCCAGATAATGGTTGTACATGGAGCGATTGTACCGGCTGATGGTATTTTCCATCATGGCCGCGTACAGGTGAGCCAAAATCACGCCCACGTCGGGCTGCCGGTCGTCCCACCGCCACTCCGGCACGTAGCCGGCCGCCAGGGAGCGCAGCTGTTCCAATATATCCTGCCGGTCCCGGCGGTCCAGTTTTGGTGTGTACACGAAGATTCGCCCCCCCCGTTTATCCGCGCCCTGCCTGATTCAGTTCCAGTTCCTCCTGGATCTCCTCCCGCCGGGTGGGATTGATGTCGGTGATATACTCGATATTGACCAGCACAGCGGCGCTGTTTTCCTGGGATTGCATGACGCCCACATTTGCCCCCCGCACATGTTCTTCCCACATGCGAATGCTCTGGGCCATAGCCTCGGACATCCGGTTTACCAGTACCAGATCCACATTCTGGAACATAAACCGGTTGAGACCCGCCCCGAAATTGGGGCGCATTTTTCGCTCTCCCCGGTCGGTCTGAACGATCAGCCGAATATCCTGCCGGACACAGTCGTTATCCTCCACCATACGGATCCGCCCGGTGGCCTCGTCCACTTCCACCGGAAAGGCCCAGCCGCTCAGTTCTGCCATCTGCCCGCCTTCTTTCTGTTGTTCAGTTGATCTTCACCATAGCGCCCTTCAGGTTGGCCGGGCCGCTGGCTTCCAGATTCAGCTGGGCATTGGCCTTTACATTTACGGCGCTCTTGCCGGACAGGTCCACCTGCTGACCGTCGACGGTGATCTTGCCGGAAGTTTTTATGGTGATGCCGTTGCCGCTGCCGTCCAGTTCAATGGATGCCGCGCCGCATTTGAGAACCAGTTTGGTCTTGGCCTCCAGCGTCACCGTACCCCCGTTGATGTCAATCTTCAGGGAGTTCTCCCCCGCTTTGTCGGCAAGGGTCAGTGTCTTTTCCTTGTCGTTCATGGCAAGGCGGCTTTCCTGGGCAGTCATCAGCGTAAGGCCCGGGGCTTCCTCCCCGTCGTTAAACTCCAGTTTATGGGCCGTTTTGGACTTGATTGTCCGCACCTCGTTTTTTCCATCCTGCACGGTCACCGGTGCCGGAGCCTTGGCGTTCCAAAGGCCTCCCAGCACGCAGGGATCGGAAAAATCGCCGTCCACAAATCCCACCAGCACCTCATCCCCCACCTCGGGAAGAAAAAAGGCGCCGTATTCTTTGCCGGTCATGGGGGTCATGACCCGGATATACTCTGTTTCCTGAAGCGAATCGGAACGGTTGAGAAGCCGTACCTTTACCCGATTCTTTTTGTCCGGGTCCTTGATATCGGTGACAACGCCGATGGTGATCCCGCAAAAGGCCTGCTCCTGCGGTTCCTGTTCCAGCATCTCAAAGATGCTCATGGCGTTCCCCTCCCTTACATCTTATTGCCCGCGAAATGGATGGTTGTCTCAAACCCGTCCTTGTCCAGATGATGGGTCACGCGGGTGATGAAGTAATCCCGATTGAAATCGCTGTTGATCCCGGCCAGTGTGACCATGTGCCCGGGCACCACCGACGGAAGCCCGACGATCTCCATACTGCCGGTGAGGAAACCCATGGACATCTCATTCAGAAGGGCCTCGGCCCGGGCCTTGGCTTCCGCTTGTGAACGGATCGAATTATCCACCACGATCTTGGACATGGTATCGTTGATGAGCTTGCTGCTGTCCGCGCCAGTCTTTTTTCCTCCGCCGACCGCCGTTACCGAAGTGGCTTTGGACTCAAACGGCTTGTCGGCGTCTTCGGCATTGTGATTGCGCACCGTCACCGATTTGACCTGCCCGGACAAGGTCACCTCCCGGCGCAAACGGCGGAGGCTGGCACCCGGCTCCACGGTGAGAAGGCTGTCGGTAAATTTTTTGTAGCTGACAAAGTACACCTTGCCCGCCACTACATAAAAAAGATAGTTGAGCCGCTTGGCGAGGGAGACCACAAAGTCGTAATCGCTTTGGTTGTGCTGTTCAATGGGAGCGAGCACTTCCGGTGAGGCTTCCACCTCGACACCGGTATAGACGGCGCTGTAACCTTTCAGCACGTCGGTCACCGCTTCGGAATACTTTTTGATGTCCTTTTTCTGAAGGGAACGATAACTGTTCATCATAAACAGCTTGCAGTCCATAGCGGTGACCAGCATCGTGGTGGTCTCCCCTTCCAGTTCCATTTCCACGGAGGAGATGTAGCCCACGAATACCGATTCCGCCCTGTCCGCCTCGCCGTACCCCAGCAAGACCTCCAACTTGGCACCCAGCACGATCTTGGACAGAGCCGCGTCCAGTTTCAACTCGCCGTTTTCAAAGCGTGAATACTGCCCCACGATCTCGACCGTACAATCGCTGGCCTCCATCCCGGTGGACAGGGATACCTGAATGTCGTGGTAGATCAGCGACGCGCCGGACAACTTGGCGTCGTTGATCTTTAGGCAGGCTACCGGCCGTTCAAACCCGTTATATTGTTTTTCCGCATCGGTGAGTTTCACGGCGTTCGCCCTCCTTTTGCGCCGACCGGCCCTTTACCTTCCGGGAAGCAGCCGGGTCAGCTTTCCGCCCTCCTTCACCAGGCCCAGCAGCACCTGCGAGGAAAAGCTCTGTTTCTCCTGCTCAGCGTTGGCGCCGGCCAGCATGCTCAACACCACCTCCGCGCCAAGAGGCGCGCCCTGGTTGGAGAAGTAGTTGAAATTGGTCTGGAACTTGGTGATAAGCCCGGAATAGACCATATTGCCCCACAAGAATACCACCGGCACCTGTTTATGTGCCGCCTGCAGGAGAGGGCTGTAGCAGCACAGATCTTTGTTGAACAGGCTCAAATTGGTAAAGTCGGTCTTGTTGATCAGATCGGTAAGGGTACTCTCGGCCGTATCGGAGAGACTGCCGCCCACCAAGCTGGACACCATACTGGTGGCCGCTGTGACCAGAGCCTTGAATTCTGCCCCGTTTGTTTTGGCGTTGTATGCCTCCACGATATTAAAGACCAGAGTCATATCCACCTGCTGTTCCACGATCCCCTTGGGCGTGATCTTGCCATCGGCCGCAGCTGTCTCCGGGGTGGCTTCGTTGGCGACCCCTTCGTCCCGTTTCACCTGAGTGCTGGCGTTGATGCGCAGACTGGACGGATTGATAAGCACCTCCGCCGGGCCTTCAAACTCCCACTCGCCGTCATCCTTCTGTTTTTTTCCTATCAGGAACGCGGCTTTGTCTACGGTGCCGAACCGTCCGCCCAGCAAACTCACAGGTCATTCCCTCTCTTCTATCGTCCGAATTTTCTGCGTTCCGTCCGCAGACGGCGCTCCACACGGTCCAGCACTTCGCTGGCCATGCGGTTATAGTTGATATCTTCCAGAACCCGCCGGGTGATCTGATCCTCCTGCTCCCGGCTTAGCGGTTCGGACACCGGTGAATGAATGTGATCCGCCGTCTGTCCGGGCGGATAGGATCCGATCGCGTTCATGGCGGCCGCTCGGGCGGGGCTTATCGTCTGCGCCTGCAGTACCGCCTCGCCTTCGCTCTCGCCGCCTTCCGAGGTCGGGGCGGCGGCCGCAGGCCGCTCCGGCATACGGTAAATGATCCGGGGGGCTGCCTCATGTCCGGGCATCGCAGTCGCCGTGCGGCGCAGCGTGACCGCCTGCGTCTCCGCCGCGCCCGGCCCCGCCGCAAGCGGATATCCGTTCGCAGCTTCTTCCGCCGGGGCGCTGTGCAGCGTCAAACCGGCGGTGGCCGGCGCTGCAACGGGCCGCCTGGTTTTGGCTTCCGTCCGGCCGGGCCGGAAAGCGGCAATGCCGGACAAACTGGTTTCGGAGCGACGGAGAATGCCAGACCGACGCACTTGGGCGGGCAGAATGGCGGCTGGCGAGGCCCGGTCCAAGGCAGCCAGCGCCGCGGATGCCTGTTCGGCACGGCGGATCGCCCACTCGGATGTCTCGCCGGACGCGAGCGCGCGAACCGCGCTGTGCATCTGTATCAGGCGGGGGCCAGACCCTTCGGGGCCCGTCGGCGCAAAGGGAAAGCCTGTTGCCGCCGGCGGCTCCGGTCTGCCGATACCAAAACGGTGAACCGGCAGCGGGGAAAGCGGACCGCCGGGCAAAACAGAGGTCCCCGACCGATTTTGCGTCGCCGGATGCGGCCACACCGCCCGGTTGACCGCCGGCCCCTTTTGATCCGTTGCCGCGGGCGAAAAGAAGGGGAAAGACCATTTTGCCGCAAAAGAAAACGGAGATGAGCGCGAAGGTTCCGTTGTTCGCCCCTTGCCCTCTTGTGCCGAAACGAGGGTTGGCCATACCGGTCCGGTCTGCCGTGCAGACCAAGGCGGTAAGGTCGCCCCTGCTTCCCCTGCGTTTTGGGCCCGCCGCCCCTCGCCCGCAGAAAGGTGGTCACCGATCGTCCTGTACAGTGCGAGGCCGGTATGTCCGACCGGGGGCAAAACACCCGACAGGCCGGGGAATACAGGCAGGCGGGCGACCGGCTCCGCCAGGGGCGCCGCGTCCGACCGATGCGAAAGCCCGATGGAAAGCAATCGCGGCCAAAAGGCTCTTTCGGCATTTTGTCTGGTGAACGCCGTTTGTTTGAGGCCGCCGGAGGCGACGGCTATCTCCCGCGGCGGCCCAGTTGTGGATGTCCAAGGCCGCACTGCCCGAAACCAGACCCGGTGTTCGACCCTTTCCGAAGGCAATACTGCCTCTACGGGCCTTGTTTCGGCTCGGATCAGGCCCGGGCGGGGCAAAAACGCCCGCGCTCTCTTTTCCTTCGGCTCATCGCCGCGAGGAGGTTCGTTGCCCACTGCCGGTCGGTGAGATAAAGCGAAACGGAAAACCTCCCCATCTTCTGCCGCGGCTTTGCTGACCGGACCAAGATAAGACAGAGCGGAGCCGGCCGGGGAACCATAGACCGCCGAAACGATCGGACGGCCCGCCAAAGAGAGCAATTCCCGGCGCGCGGTAAGCCGCTCGGCAAAAATCCATGCGGGCCACTGGTCAGGGTGTTTCCATCCGGCACGGATCGTGCCGTTCTGGCGCCGCGCCAAAGCGATCCGATCCGGCAGGTTCCCAACCAACGGCGATCCGGCGGACAAAAATTGTCCCATTTCCCCCGCGGGCGACAGTACCGCCATAAGCGCGGCAGCGGCTGGACCGCCGGAAGCAGCGGACCCATCCGCCCCCATTTGTATCCGGGAGCCGGAAGAAACGGGCGCCGCTGTGGCCTGCGGACGGGAACGTGCGGGCGTGGACTGGCGGTCTGCCTGTCTTTCACCATTTTGAGAAGGCTCGTTTGCCTTTTCGGCGGCGAGCCCGCGCGTTTTCCTACGGGTGCCGGAAGCCGTTTCCGTTCCTGCGGTTTGCCCGGCGTGGAGCCGCGCTCCCGTTTGCTGCCCGGTGCTGTCATCCGTGCGCTTTCCCCGTTTTTTTTCGCCGGCTCGCTTTTGAACTGGTTTCTCCGCCGCTGTGCGTCCGGTTTTTGGTTTGCCGGAAGAGTCGTCCGCAGGCGTCTGCCGCGATGAGGCGGGTGTGAGCGAAACCGACGCAAGCGGCTCCAAAACGGGAAAAGAGACAGGGGGCGGTGGCAATGCTCTTCCCTGAGCGATCGGGTGCGCGGCCGGATCGTTGGAAAGCGCGGGCGCGGCCGCCGAAACCGTTTGTAACGGCGGCGGCACGGAGAATGCCTCCGGCCGGCCGGATCCGCCCTTCTTCAGCGGCGCGGCGCTAACGCCGTTTTTTTTTATCTCCCTGGCCAGACTGTCGATCGCCCGCTGAAACTCGCCGTGCCGATACAGATTTTCCCGGACTGCGCGCTCGATCTCCCCTGCCCGGAGACGTACCGGGCCGCTGGAGGAGGCCAACGCCTGACGCAGCTGGCTGGTAAGCTGAAGATTCAGCGCCGTTTGACTGCGCAAAAAGGTATTGCTCTGGTCGTAATATGCCCGAAGCTGGATCAGCAGATTGACTACCGGCTGCTGCGCCGGCAGCGGCGCGGAGGTCTCAGTCTCGCCGGGCCGCACATAGGTCAGGGATTCCAGCCGCAATGCGGGCTTCTCCCGATTTTTTTGCAGGATGGCAGCACAAAAGCCGGCGTTGTTTCCCGGCAGGGTAAACTGTCCGATCCCTGCCTCCATGACGCCGGTCACCGGTTTGAAACGTCCGATCAAAATGCCACCCCCTTTTCACCCATCAGGTCCCACTCTCAGAACAAAGAGGGGATCGGGATATTTTTCAATCCTTTGTGGGTAATGGTAAAGGTCTCGATCAACGGTGTGGAGCGGGTAGCGTCCAGATCGCTGACTTCCCATTCCACCACTCCCTGGGAAATGAAGGAGTAGATCGCCTTGATGCTTTGGCTTTCATCCAGCACCAGGATCAGGCCCAAGGCCCCGTTGGCCTCGATCGCCTGGCTGCCGGTGTAGCCGGACAAAAGCCCCATCAGGCTGGCCTTGCGCATCTGATACCCCCGCTTGAAGGTCAGGCGATGGGCTTCCGATTGGGGTTTGGGGATCAAAATGGGGTAGTCATTGCGCCCACCCTCACTGACATACTCCACCGAGCGCTGGGTACCGATGCCGGAAACGCTTTGGAACCCCAGCGTGGAGGTATTGAACAGCACAATGAAACGGACCGCCACAATGGGATCGCAGCTGCTGCTTCGCTTGATAAAAAACGGTACATCCATTGGGCGTATCCCTCCTTCCCGTCAAAAAACGTCAAAGATATTCTTGCCCCGGGTCTCCTGATTCATCTGGTCGTTGATGCGGGAAACCTCCCGGCAGAAGCGCAGCCTCTCCCGGTGCTCCATGCCCATCAACTCTTCATACCCCCAGTGCAGGTAATATCCCAGAAAAGCTATCTCCTCATAGAGGCGGTCCAGGGGATAGCTTTTTGTTATTCCCCCAGCAGCGGCACCTCCACCTTGAACTTCTCACCGCAGCCAGGGCAGGTGACCTCGATCCGGATCGGCTCCACCGCGTTGATCTGCTGATACAAATTTTGCAGATACGCCATGTCCGACGAGGGCAATTTCTCAATGATTTTGTTGTCGATGGCCGGCAGCGTTCCCAGCCTGGTAATGACCCGGGTCATGAGCACCACGCTCAAATACGCGGGATTCTGCTGCACCCGGGGATCTTTCAGGGGCAGGATCTCATCAGCGGCGGTGGCAAAACGCATGGTGCCTTCCCGATGGACGGTTCCGCTCTCATCCATATACCCCCTGGGGAGGGTAAAGGGATATTCAGTCTGATAAGCCATTGGATGTCTCCTTATCTAACAGGAAAATAAACAGAACGAACTGCCGCGTCCCCGTCCAATGCAGACACAGACGCGGCAGTCTCCTCATCAGTCGGTTCTGGTCAGGCCCTCATGAGCCAGCTCGATGGTCTCGATCGCTACCTCGGAAGAAGTGCCGTTGAAATCCGGGGCCGTATATTTTACGGGCCAGGCGTTGATGCAGCGCCAGGACGCAGCGGGCGAACCCTCTTCATCCAGGGCGGTCAGCGTAACGGTCTTTTTCTCGATAGTGCCCTCGGTAATATCGATGAGCCAATCGTACAGCACCATGGTCTCGGAAGAGCCCCACTTCAGGGTGATATTGCCGTATTTGATCAGGCCAGGCAGTTTGGTGGGCGTAATGGCGGGATCGTCGCCGGCCCGGTACTCCACCACGTCCATGGTGGCGTCAAAGCCGCTGACCTCGCTGAAGCTGCCGGCGTCCAGGCCGTCGATCTCCAGGCGGAATCTAAAATTTCTGTACGGAAGCACTTAAAATCTCAACTCCTTATCTTGTAGCGGATGGGACCCAAAAGCGCTTACTCGCCGGTCTTCTGGGTCAGGCGGAAGATAACGAACTCAGCGGGTTTCACAGGCGCCACGCCGATGACGCAGATCAGACGGCCGTTGTCGATGTCGTCCTGGGTCATGGTGTTGCTGCCGATATCCACAAAGAAAGCGTCGGCGGTGGTAGAGCCGGCAAGAGCACCGCTGCGCCATACGCCTTCCAGGAACACCTCGATGGTACGGCGCACACGGATCCACAGCAGTTCGTCGTTGGGCTCAAAGACCACCCAGTTGGTGTTTGCCTTGATGGACTCTTCCAGGAAGATGAACAGGCGCCGCACGTTGACGTACTTCCACAACGGCTTGGAACTGGCCGTGCGGGCGCCCCACACGCGAATGCCCTGGCCCGGGAAACGGCGGATCAGGTTGACGCCGTTGGGATTGAGCATATCCTGCTCGGCGGTATTGTAGGTGACCGAGAGCCCGGTGCAGTTGGCCACCGTCTCATTCGCAGGGGCCTTATGTACGCCGCGGTTGTTGTCGCTGCGGGCATAAATGCCCAAAACAGAACCAGAGGGCGGGATAAAGGTGTTGCGCTTGTCAAGCGGATCGTACACCTCCAGCCAGGGGTGGTACATGGCGCAGTAGTCGCTGTCCACAATGTTGCGGTGGTTCATCAGATCGGCAACGCTCTTGGCATCCCTGGGCATGTCCAGCACGGCAAAGCGGCTGCCGAGATTCTCACAATGCGCCACCAAAGACAGCTGCACGTTGGGAGATGTGATGCCGGGCACTGCCATCAGGGACACATCGCTGTTATCCAGAAACGCCTGGATACCGGTGCGCTCACCAGGCCCGTTGTCCACACCGATAAAGTCCCCGTCGGTAAGGGCGGCGGCGGTACCGTTTTTGCCGCCGGCAAGCTGCAGCTTGACCGGGGCCTTGTCCACACCGGCGGCCTGCTTCAGCAGATCCATCGGAGACACCGCCTGATCGTTATGAACCGCGGATACGCGCACAAGTTCCGATTTCGCCATCGCCTTTTCGATGAAATTGGGGGTCGTGATATTGAAGGAGACGTTTTCGTAGTTCTCCGCCATATCTTCACAGCGGACCTCAACATCCAGTTCGCAGGTCCGGATCGCAGTCTTGGGAAGCAGAGCCGTATCCACCACATTCTTGGCGGCAAACGGCTGGCTCAGCGTGATATTATTGCCCTCCGCCGAGGCGATAACGGCGTATTCCCGGCCGCCCGGGCCGTCCAGAACCACCACGTCGCCGGCAAGGAAATCCGCCCCGTTCTTGAGCACATATTTCCCCTCGCCGCCGTCCTCCAGAATCTGGGATTTGGCTTTGCTGGCCTCCGTGACGGTGACCACAATGCGATTGCCCCAGGCACCGGGGTTCCTGGCCTGAAGCTGCAGCAGTTCCCCGCACGCCACGCTGGCGACCTTGGCATCGGAGGGCGCCACCCGCATCACGAAAGCGCGCGCGCCGCCGTTGGCGAAGAAGTGGCTGACCGCATGCGCCAGATAGCGATATTCGCCAAACTCGCTTTTCTGCAGATAGCCTCCGAATTTTCTGGTAAAGTCCGAAGCGCTGGACACAAACACCGGAGAGCCGGACACGGGCCCTTTTTCCGCCAGGCCCACGAAGCCCGCGGTGCTGGTACCCACGCCCTGCATGGGGGCGGGGCCGCTGTCAAACTCCTCCACATAGACGCCGGGGGACAAATATTCCGCCATAAGCTTTCGATTCATGGGTCACGGAACCGCCGCAGCGCCGCCGTGCCCGAGAATCCTTTCAACTCCTTTCTGTCTCAATATCGGATTCTTTGCTGGGGGGCATATCGTCAAGTGCCGGTTGGTCCGGCGCCTGATACCGTATAACATCCTCTTCCTGGCTCCACCCGATCCCGAAAGGCTCCTGCGCGGACAACTCCTCCCGCATGGCCTCCCACTTTTTTCGAATATAGAGCTGGTAATCGTCCGACTGACGATTTTCTTGCGCCTTGCCTACAGCCTTGGCAAACTTTTTGCGAAACTCCATCTGTCGCTGCTGTTTTTTAGCCGCAAGAGCGGCCACGCCGGAAGCGGCGCTGTGGATCGCACTGCGATCGTTCCGGCTCTTGTGTTCCAGCTGCCGTAACTGACGCAGTTTTTGCCGTTCCTGCCCAAGCTGCTGAAAAGGCAGCACCCGATCCAGGGTACTCTCCCCTTCCTCCTGCATGGACATAGCGCCCATGCGGCGCAGCACCGATTTGGGTGTTCGGGCCGCCTCACACCGCAGTTCCATAGCGCCTTGCGAAAAATCCTCATCGTTGCTGCGAAAGCGATCCTGCCCATGAATGGTGCGGACGCTGGCCTTGTTCTCCTGGACCTCCCGGCCGTCGGCATCATTTTCATGGCGGACAAAGCCCAGCACCATATCCCGGTTCTTTTCGTCGTATCCTACCTCCGCCTTGCCGGTGGTAAGTTCCAGCTCCCCGGAGAGGATCGGCCGGTCCTCCCGGGCGGCGCAGCAAGAGGGTTTGACACTGCGCAACCTTTGTGCCTTGTCGCGGGCGGGCTTGAAACGGATATTCTCGGTCATCGAAAGATCCAGATCGCTGATGTACTGGCCGCTCTGCTGGTTTTCGGCGGCGCTGAGGGTCACATGATCGCCCGCGGCCTTGGCCCACTTTTGGCGGGCGCGCGCTTTGGGGCGCGTCTCGTTTTCAAACACGCCGCATCTCCCCTTTCGCCCTTCGGCCGGCCGGTCGCCCGGGCCGCCTCCTTATTTCTTTCGGGTCTGTCCATCGCGGATCTCTCGTTCCGTTTCTTCTTTTTGGTCCTGACGATCGTTTCTTTTTATCCGCTCGCTGTACCGCATACAACCGATCGTGATCACGACCGCCGCCGAAAAGGTGACAACTCCGACCAGGACATAGCCACCGACATTTTCCCGCAGCAGCATGGAGCCATACATACCCCAAACAGCGGCCTGCCCCCGGCCGGCCGTTGCACTGATCATCCCGGCCAGGAGCAGAAACAGCCCCGAGCTGAGGGTGGTCAGGCCATAGATGCTGCGTTTTTCGCGGTTGCGCCGCAGGACCCGCACACGGGCCTTAACCAATTCGACACGCGTTATCGTATCACGCATCTTTGCCCCTTCCTTCCTTCTGTGCGTCAAAAGGCCTTCGTTTATTAAGGGACAGAAAAAAGAAAAAACTCTCACCAGAATTTTCAATTTTCACAAAAGAAAAGAGCCGCCTCGCGGCGGCTCTTGGTCTTTCGACCGGTTTTATCGTCATGGACATTCTTCTGTCGGCAAAAAAGAACGGAACAACTTGCCCGTGCCGGCGCCCACCCCCATCGCGATGATCGGCATGAAATAGGCGAGATACTGCGCCGATCCCCCATGTGCGATCAGCATGTTATAAACCCCATGGAAGGTAATGGCCGCGCCCAGCAGCCCGAAGGTACCGGCGATCTTCAGCCAGGCGCGCTGCCACACATAGGTCAGCCCGCTGCCGACAATGGCGCCGCAGATGATGTGCATTGCGCCGGCACCAAATCCCCGGATCAGCAAAAAGGACAGATCGTCGGCGCCGTTTTCAATCAGATAACAGATGTTTTCGAAGGTGGCGAAACCCGCCGCGATCGTCAGCACGGCCGCCTTGATCTTTTCGGCTTTCGGCTCAAATACCAGCAGATAAAACAGCAGCGGCAGCAGTTTCAGGGTCTCCTCCACGACCGGGGCGATCTCCGCGGTCGCGTTCAGTGCATTGGCATTGTAGAGAGCGGCAAAAAAGGTGTTGATATACGCGGAGAGGAGGCAAGCCCCCATACCCGCACAGATAAAGGAAAAGAGAGGGATGTATTTTTTGCCCATATACAGTGCCGCGATCAGAAGCGGCGCCACAATGCAGGCAAAAACATTTTCAATATAGGTCACTGTTCCACCGCCCTTTTTGTGATCGGCAGTAATGCCGCAAGCACCGCTGTCAGCAGAAAATCAAACCAAAAATAGGGGTTGTTCCATGTATCGCTCACCCAAAAAACGGAAGAAAGCCACAGCGCATACTCTGCCGCCACAAACGTCAGAACTGCGATATAAAACGTTCGCAGCTGCGGGGCAGGCTGTTTTTGCGCGGCCAGATAGCACAGACTCTGTATATTTTTCCAAACCAGCATTACCGACAGGGAAAAGCGCAGCATGGTGAACAAAACGCCCCCGCACAGCCAATAGACCACCATCGTGGCCACGCCGGTCACCGGCGCCAGCCACATGGCCGGGCACCAGAAAGTTCTCTCCTCCTGGCTGGAAAACGTATACTGCAACATCCCCAAAAAGATCAGGGCGGACAACCAGGCAATTTCGGTCACGTACAAAAGCTGCGGCGTCTTGTCAAACAACAAAAGATAGATGGTCCAATAAAACAGTCCCAGAGAAAAACACCCGTAAAAACAGGTCAGAAGGAAATAGTGCTGGCGGCGGCTTTTGCAGTAAAGCAGGACGGAGCATCCGCATCCGGCCAGGGTCACCAGCAGCTGCAGAATATCCAAGAACAGTTCAAGGGTCATGATCTTCCGTCCAATCTTCCCTGTCCGTGTCCTCCGGCCGGAACTGGCGCAACCGATAGCACAAGACCGTGACACATGCCCCCAAAACGAACGCCAGCAGCGCGATCACCGCATACCCCAGCACGACCCCATTGCCAAAAATATTGGCGGCCATGGTAAAATCGTCATACTCGCCGCACGTGACCTGCGCCACAATGCCCGGCACCAGAAACGAAAACCCTGTGATCAATGCCAGGCTTGCCGCCGTAGAAGACAGGGCGACCAGTTGGATACGGCGGCGCTGTCTCTGCTTTTCCCGCTGCGCGATCCTCCGCTTGACCGCGGCTACCCGCTCCTCATTACTCCGCATTGGTGATCCCCTCCTTCGCCAGCAGCACACGCAAACTCTGTTTGCCCCGGTACACCATATTGGTGATCTGCTTTTCACTTTTCCCCATCACTTTAGCGGCCTGCAGGTAGCTCATCCCTTCAAAATAGGTAAGATACAATGCCTCCCGGTAGTTAGGGTTCAAGCGTTCCATACACAGATGCAGCGTGCGGTTTCTTTCGCCGGTTTTGACCACCTCTTCGATCAGGGCCTCCTCCTCCGGCTCTTCGGCCAGGTCCTCCAGGCCAAAACGACAGCGCAGCCGGCTTCGGTGCCGCAGCGCCATGTGTCGGGCCGATTGATACAGATAGGCTTTCAGGCCGCCGTCCCGGATCCAGGGTTTTTTGGTAAACAGATAAGAGAACACTTCGATCATCAGGTCTTCCGCCTCATGAACGTCATGCAGGTAGCCGCTGATATACAAGGTCAGGGAACTGCCGTACTTCTCCATCAGTTCGCTCAGACCCGTTTCATCTCCGTCAAGATAGCGGCGATAATATTCTTCATCCGTCACTTTATCGCCCTCCGCTTTCCCGTTCCGTCCATTAGTATTGTATATTATATAAGGAGGATCGACAAAATGCAACGTTTTTCCCCCGGCGGGCCTCCTTTACTCTCATAAATTTTCAGCGATCCGGCCTTGCATTTCGGGCACGCCGGCATGTTTGCGCGATGACGTCCGACGCCTGACAACCGTACTGTTTCTGTCGGCGTGAATCTGTGCTATAATAGAAAGCAGAATTTTCTCCGCCGTCCGCAAGAAGGGCGGAGAACGGCCATTGGCAATGAGGTGTTCCATGAATATCTGGAGGATACTCGGCATAGATCCCACCGCGGACAAGGCGGCCATTACCGCCGCCTATCGGGCAAAACTGTCCGGCGCCAATCCGGAGGATGATCCGGAAGCCTTCAAGCAGCTGCGCGCCGCCTACGAGCAGGCGCTGACTCTGGCCAGGCAGGCCGCCGCGGCCGACCAGAACGGCGCCAGCGACGCTGAGCGCTGGCTTGCCCGCGTGGATGCGGTGTATCAGGATATCCGCCGCCGGCGGGACGAGGAAGAATGGCGCGGGCTTCTCGCAGACGAATACTGCACACAGCCTATCAATCGCCTCCAGGCCCGCGACCGGCTGCTTGGCTATCTGGCGGAACATTGCTTTCTTCCCCATCGGATCTGGCTGCTGCTGGAGGACGCTTTCCAGCTGCGGCAAAGCGCCGATGAACTGCGGGAACTTTTCCCGCCGGCTTTTATCGAAAATGTCATGCTGCCCGGGATCGAACATCCGGAACAAATCTCGTACGATCCACTGGAATGCGAAGCCGGGGCGGACTGCGACGCCTACCTGCGCGCATGCGCCCAGTGCCTTCGGGCTTTGGGCACAGGGCAGACGGAACAGGCAAAATCGCTATGGGAGCAGATGGAACGCTCCGGCGTCTATCACCCGTATACCCGGTTGTGCCGCGCGCGCCTGGCTCTGCTGGACGATCGGCCGGAAGAAGCCCAGGCCCTTGTATCCGCCGTGCTGGAGCAGATGCCCGACGATCCGCACGTCCTTTTGCTGGACGCGCAGCTGGCTGTGCAGAATGCGGACTATGCGCGGGCGGAACGGGAATTGCGGCAGGTTCTGGCCGATTCTCCCAAACTGGCCCAGGCCAAATACGACCTGGCCGGCTGCCTTCGCCTCAGCGGGCGCAAGCGGGAAGCGAAAACGCTGTATCTGGAACTTTTGCGCGCGCTTCCCTTCCATCGCATGGTGATGGAGGCTCTCACCCAGGTCAACCGGGAACTTCTTCCGGAACTGGAAAAGCGCTCCGCTGACTGCCCCCAAGACGCGGAAAACCTGGCCGAGCTGGCCTGGTGCTACCATCAGCTGCACGAGGAGGAGGCGGCGGACGCGGCTGTTGCTTGCCTGCCCGCCGAGGCGGTCGGTACAGCGGATTATGAAAACCTGGCCGCAAAAGTCAAGCTGGCCCTGGGGGACTGGAGCAGCGCGCTGACGCATCTGCGTGCCTGGGAGACCGCCCTTCGCGGCCAGGACCCGGTCGATCCCATACGTCTGCCGGAATCCATGCGCTTGCAGGCCTGCGCGCTCTTTTCCCTTGGTGAAAAAGAGCAGGCTCTGGATCTGTTGGAACAGGTCGGCGCACAGTGGCCGGAGGATGACGAAAGCTGGAAGCTGCGGGCTCAGTTTTTGCTGAGCCAAAACCGGCTGGACGAGGCTCTGTCCTCCGCCGCCCGGTACCGGGAACTTGCCGCCGCTGATCCGGCCAGCGCTTTTTTGTGCGGCGAGGTCTTGTTTCGGATGCGGCGTCTGCAGGAATCATACGCCGCCTTTCACGAGGCCATGGAGCTGCTGGGAGGGCGGGATGCCGGGTGTCTGCTGTACCAATGCCGTATCCTGATGCTGGTCAACCAGTGGGATGACGCTAAAGCGCTGCTGCAGCAGCTGACCGATGCCAAGATCACAGACCCCATCCTGGACTACTGCCAGGCGCAGCTGGCCAATCATGAACATCGCAGCGGCGACGCGCTGCGGTACTATCAGGCGCTTGTTCCGGTCTGCCGCGGTGAAGATCCGCCGGACTTCGCGGGCGAGGTGTTTTTTCGTCTGGCCTGCCTGCAGTATGACAGCCTTCCGAAAGCCGAGCTTCTCCGTCTGGTGGACGAAGGGCTTCGGCTTGACCCCGGCAGCGTCAGCCTGCTGGATCTCAAGGCGGATCTTCTGCAATCCGCCGGCAACATCGAAGACGCGCTGGAAGTCTGCCGGGAACTGTGCCGGCTTTGTCCTTCCCATCCCACCGCTTTTGAGACAACGGGGCGGCTGCTGCAATTTTATCGGCACGACTTTGCCGGGGCGGCGCAGGCGTATGAAGCACAGCTGAAGATCCGTGAAAGCGCCGCGCTGCACAATTATCTGGGGCTCTGTCTGCGGGAACAGGAACACTACGGCGAGGCCGAAGAACATTTTGCACGGGCGCTGACATTGTCGCCCCGCTGCCCCGCTTTTCTTGCCAATCTGGCCGAACTGTATCTGCTGCAGCGCCGCTATCCGCAAGCGGAATCCACCTATCGCGCCGCGCTGAGCCTGCCCATGCCCCGCGCCCGGGACCGGGTCCAGATGCGGCGCAGACTGTCGCTGCTGCTGCGGCGGGTCGGGAACTGGGAAGCGGCGGCCGAAGTTCTTGAGCCCAATATCCGGCAGGAGTATCAGTACGATGACTGCCGCAGCCAGGTCGCTATCTGGGCGCAGGCGGGCCGGGCGGACAAAGCCTTGCAGGCCCTGGAGAAGTGGCGTCAGCTGGCCTGCCCGGAAGAAGCCCCTTACCTGCTTCAAAAGGCCGCGCTGCTGCGGCAGATGGGACGGGAAAAATCGGCCTTGCGCGCTTTGCGGCGAGGCGCGCAGAGCAGCCGGGATTGCCTGATGGCACTGGGAGATCTGTATATCGCGATGGGGCGGTATCGGAAGGCGATCTCCCTGTTCCGCCAGTTTTCCCAAGATATGCCCGGTGAAGACGATCTGCTGGACCGGCTTGCCAAGTGCCGGTTGTGGAGCGGTGACGCCGCCGGCGCCGCCGAAACTGCCAGGCAGGGGCTTGCTGTTCTGGAACGCAACCGAAGCCGGTACAACAAGGCTTTGTTCTATACCCGGCAAGCGGCTTTTTGGCTGGCAGCCGGCGAGCGGGAACTGGCCGAGGCCGCACTGGAACAGGCCGAACAAAGCCCCTTTTGCCAGGATTGCGCCTATCCGGTCTGCAAAGACGCCATTGGGGTACGGGTCCTGCTGCTGGAGCAGGCCGGACAGCTGGAACAGGCTGCTGAATTGTGCCGCGAGGCCGGGCAGCGCTATCCGGATGAGATGGATTTCCGCGACTATGAAAAACGTATCAGAAAGAAGATGGGGCAAACGACATGATCGTAGGAATTGATTTGGGAACGACCAACAGCCTGGTGGCCTGGTTTGACGGAGAAAGGGCGCAGATCATCCCAAACCGTCTGGGCGAACGGCTCACCCCTTCGGTCGTAAGCGTGGATGCGGACGGGACCGTCTATGTGGGCCGCACCGCGCAAGCCCGAGCCGGCCTTTTTCCTCTGGACACCGCCTCCGTATTCAAGCGCAGCATGGGAACCGGACGGGAGTTTCGGCTGGGCGGGCGTGTGTTCCGCGCCGAGGATCTGTCCAGTCTGGTGCTGCGCAGTTTGAAAGAGGACGCGGAGGTGTTTCTTGGCCGCCCGGTGGAGGAAGCGGTGATCAGCGTGCCTGCCTACTTCAACGATCAGCAGCGCCGCGCCACCCGGCAGGCCGGTGAGATGGCCGGATTTCGCGTGGAACGGATCGTGAACGAGCCAACCTCCGCCGCTGTTGCTTACGGTTTGTGCGAACAGGGAAAAGACGGGCGCTATCTGGTATTTGATCTGGGAGGCGGGACGCTGGATGTCTCCATTTTGGAACGATTCCAGAACATCTTTGAGGTGCACGCCATTGCCGGCGACAATTTTCTGGGCGGCGAGGATTTCACACAAACGCTTACCGAACTGTTTGCCCGCAAAGCGGGGCTGGAGTTGCGTGAACTCGCTCCCTCCGACCTGTTTCGGGTGCGGCGGCAGACGGAATTGGGCAAGCTGGCTCTGTCGGAAGGGCTTGCTTCCATCGTGACCTGCGAGATCGGAGGGCAGACCTATTCCGCCGCCATCACGCGGGGCGAGTATGAAGCCGCCTGCCAGCCGCTGCTGCAGCGCATCCGCAAACCGGTGGAACGCAGCCTGCGGGACGCCGGCCTTTCGGTGTCTGAAATCGACGGGGTACTGCTGGTGGGCGGGGCCTCCAAAAGTCCCCTGGTGCAGGGATTCTGCCGCCGGCTGTTTGGTCGCGAGCCTCTCGGCGGCGTTGACCCGGACCAGGCGATCGCGCTGGGGGCGGCGCTGGCAGCTGCCATCAAGGAGCGCAATGCAGAACTGCATGAGGTGATCCTGACCGACGTATGCCCCTTTAGTTTGGGGGTGGAGGTATCCGCGTACAACGGCGTGTTTCGGGAGGACGGCCACTATGCGCCGATCATAGAGCGCAATACCGTGATCCCGGTGAGCCGCACACAGCGGTTCTATACGGTACACGACCAGCAAAACGAGGTGCGCATCTCGGTGCTGCAAGGAGAAAGCCGCATGGCCCGGGATAATCTGTCGCTGGGAGAATTGACCATCCCGGTACCGGCCAACAAGGCAGGGGCCGAATCGGTGGAGGTGACCTTTACCTACGATGTCAATTCGCTGCTGGAGGTGGAGGTGCTGGTGAACTCTACCGGTCAAAAGTATCGCAAGGTTATTCAAAACGGAAGCCGCGTTCTCTCGGACGAAGAGGTGCAGGCACGCCTGAAGGAACTGCAGTACTTGAAGATCCCGCCCCGGGAGGAAGAACCGAACCGGCTGCTGCTGTTCCGCGGCGAACAGCTGTATCAGGAGACCCACGGCGCTGTTCGGCAGGAAGTGGACCGGTTGATGACCTGGTTTGAGCAGATCCTGGCCCAGCGAGACCGGCACGCCATCGAAAAGGCTCGTCAGGAACTTTCCAATGCACTGGACCGCCTGGAAGAAATGGAGTGACGGTTATGCAGAAAACACGCGCGCGGCTACGGTCTCTTTCCCTCGGGATCCTGTTGACCGCCACCATTTTGATCCTTCTGCTCACCCGACTTTTCGCAACTCCCTTGCTGATCTACCTGCCCTGGATCGGCGCGCCGGTCCTGGCGGTCGTGCTATTTCGTCTGTGGTTGCCTTGCAGCATGCTGCCGCCTCCCCCACCGGCCTACACGCCCCCTTCCCTGCTGACGGAGGGCTCATTTGCACTTTCCGGCGCGCAGTTTTTTCCTGTTCGGGAAGACTACGCCGAAGCCCCGCCCCAGCCGCCCGAATCCCCACGCTTTATTCGCGCCAAGCTGTTCGCCTGGCTGACACTCGCGCTGAGCGTCTTGGGCTGTTTGATCCCTTTTTTCTGCGTATGGGCCAGTTTTTTGGCCGTTACCCTGTCCTGCCTGAATCAGTACGGGTTCGCCGGTTCCCGGGAAAACCGCCCTGTATCGATCCGGCGCCTTACCCTGCTCGCCTTTTGCCTGGGATTGGCCGGTATTTGGAGCTCTGTTCTGATCCTGGACATTTCGCTGCGCACTGCCGGATGAGTCTATGCCGGGCGGTGCCTGCGCGATCGGCGTTTTTCTCATAGCCGCGCCCCTTTCGGAACGGCAACCGAATTTTTGCACCAAAAAATCGGAGACTTTTCCCAATGGGAAAGGTCTCCGATTTTCTCTTTTCATATAAGAACCACAAGCTATGCTTGTGGGCGAATATAGCACGAGCGTTGATACGGAAAAAAGAACCTCCTTTTGCTAAAATAGAAGCGGGTAACGCCAACCGCACTACAGCAAAAGGAGGTTCATCCAAATGGACG
>CASFJO010000073.1 GCA_949295035.1 uncultured Gemmiger sp. | reverse complement strand
CTTTTCTGCCATCATCGTTTCAATCACTAGTTTCTTAAATTCTGGCGTGTATCGTTTGTTTGGTATTCCTTTTGGCATAGTAAAGCACCCCACTTGTTATCCAGTATATCATACCGTCTAACAAATGGGGTGCAGTTCACTCGGCGGCACGCGCTCCTTTTGCTTGTTTGCCCTGCTTACTTGAGCATCGCGGCCAGCTTGGCCTCGGGCACAACGCCCACCGACTTGTCGGCCAGCTGCCCGTTCTTGAACACCATCACGGTGGGGATGCTCATGATGCCGTAGCGGCGGGCCAGATCCGGCTGCTCGTCCACGTTCACCTTGCCCACCTTGTAGGCGCCGCCGGCCTTGCCGGCCAGGGACTCGATCACGGGGCCCAGCATGCGGCAGGGGCCGCACCACTCCGCCCAGAAGTCCACCAGCACGGGCACGTCGGAGCCCAGCACCTCTTTGTCAAAATTGTCCACCGTAAACTGCATTGCCATGATCCGGCACTTCCTTTCCATCAGATCGGGCGCGCCATCGCGTCCGTTGTCGTTTGTTGTGAGCCCAGTATACCACCCCGCGGCGGCGCTGACTGTGACCGGGTCACACTGGGGCGCTTATTCCTCCGCCGGCTCGAACCGGATCGCCGCGTCCCGGGGCAGCGCCAGGCGGCACTCGGCCTCCACGCACTTGAGGATGCCGCTGATCACCGGGCAGGCCGCGTGTACCGGGAAATGCTCCTTCGCCCAATCGTAGAGCGGGCCGCTGCCGGGCTTTGTCAGGCAGAGTTCGTAGGCGTCGAAGGTGTCTCCCAGTGCCGCCATCATCTGCCGCACGCTCTCGCAGCCGCTCTTGACCTGCACCGTCACCTCCATCTGATCCTCGCTGTGGGCGGTCACGCTGGTCACAAACCCGCACACGCCCGGTTCGATCCGTACCTTGGTCATGGTTTATCTTCTCCTTTTTGTTCAAAAGTATGCGGGGCGGGCGCCTCGCCGGTAAACATACGCAGGACCAGCCCCACGAACTGCTCCAGGCTTGTGCGGCCGGGGTCCTGCAGCCAGCGGGCCAGCATCGCCTGCAGGCCGGACAGATGGTATTCCAGCAGCAGTTCGCTCTCGGCCGGGGAGAACCCCGCCCCCGCCAGCACGTACCGGCGCAGCACCGGCGCCAGCAGTTCCTTGAACCGGGCGGCGAACCGGGGATCGCCCCGGCTGCTGAGCAGCACCGCGCCGTACTCCGCGTGGATCAGGTTGATCTCCACCACGAAACTCATGTATTCCCCCAGGTCGTGTTCCAGCACGCCGGGCAGCCGTTCTTCCAAAAGCCGCTGCAATTCGTCCAGCAGTTCGTCCTCGATCTGGTTCAGCAGGTCGTACACGTCCTGGTAGTACAGATAAAAGGTGCCCCGGTTGTATCCGGCCAAAGCGGTGATCTCCCGCACCGAGATCTTCTCCAGCGGCTTTTGGGTGTACAGGCTCCAGAAAGCGGTGCGCAGGTTGCGCCTGGTCTGTTCGGTCAGTTCCGGCCGCTTGTTCATGCCGCGCCCCCTTCCTGTTTTTCTTCAGCATACCACGCCGCGGCCCGGTGTGCAAGCGGATGTTCACACCGCGTTCACAGCCTGTTCACACCCGTCACAGAGGTTTCACGGGGTTTCGACAGCGGCAGGGGGATTGTTGATTGATGGGCCCCGCAAATCAGGCGTATAATAATTACACAACATGGTGTTCAATGTACCGCGCCGAAAGGGGGGCCTCTCATGGCCTACATAGAATTTACCCATATCGTGAAGGAATACGCCACCGGCGGCGAGGCCATCCGCGCGCTGGACGACGCCAGCTTTTCGGTGGAAAAGGGGGAGCTGGCGGTGATCTTGGGCGCGTCCGGCGCGGGCAAGACCACCGCTTTGAACATCCTGGGCGGCATGGACACCGCCACCAGCGGCCAGGTGCTGGTGGACGGGCAGGACGTCACCCGGTATACCCGGCGGCAGCTGGTGGGTTACCGGCGCACCGATATCGGGTTTGTGTTCCAGTTTTATAACCTGGTGCCCAACCTGACCGCGCTGGAAAACGTGGAACTGGCCGCCCAGATCTGCAAAAATTCCCTGGACGCGGCCGAAACGCTGCGCAAGGTGGGGCTGGGCCACCGGATGGGCAACTTTCCGGCCCAGCTGTCCGGCGGGGAGCAGCAGCGGGTGTCCATCGCGCGGGCGCTGGCCAAGAATCCGAAACTGCTTCTGTGCGACGAGCCCACCGGCGCGCTGGACTACAACACCGGCAAGCAGATCTTGCAGCTGCTGCAGGACACCTGCCGCAAAGAGGGCATCACAGTGCTGATCATCACCCACAACTCCGCCCTGGCCCCCATGGCCGACCGGGTGATCCGGTTCCGCAGCGGCCAGGTCACCGATATTACCCGCTGCAACGCCCCTACCCCCATTTCCGAGATCGAGTGGTGATACCATGAACACCGCCTACCGCAAGGACGTCCGGCGCACCATCGCCGGGCATAAAAAACGATTTTTCTCCCTGCTGATCATCGCCGCCCTGGGTGTGGCCATGTTCACCGGTCTGCAGGCATCCTGCCGGGATCTGCGGCTGAGCGCCGACGCGCTGTTCGACAGCCAGAAGCTGTTCGATCTGCGCATCCAGTCCACCCTGGGGCTCACCGGGGAGGACGTGGCCGCCCTGGCCGCGCTGGACGGGGTGGCCGAGGCCGAAGGCGGGGTCAGCCTCACCGCCGACACCCCCGCCGGCGGGGGCACCGGCAAGGCCGAGGTGCGCACCCTGAGCAGCGCCGGCCTGAACCAGCCCTATCTGCTGGAGGGCAGCCTGCCCGCCGAGCCGGGCCAGATCGCCGTGACCCGCAAATACCTGGAGGACAGCGGCAAGGCCCTGGGGGATACCCTGACCCTGATCCCGCAGGAGAAGGAAGAAGAAACACCCGCCGCCCAGGAGGACGGCGAGTGGGAGATCACGGTGGAGGACACCGGCGCCGCCGAACCGGCGCTGGCCCGCACCGAGTTCACCATCACCGGCCTGGTGCTGGACCCGATGGACGTGAACAGCGGCGGCACGGCCTCGGCCTTCCGGGTGAGCAGCAACACCGACTATACCTTTTTTGTGCTGGCGGAGGACATTGACAGCGAGTTCTACACCGCGGTGTATCTGCGGCTGGAGGGCACTTCCGCCCTGAACTGCTACTCCGACGCCTACGACGACCGGGTGGCGGAGATGACCCGGCAGATCGAGGAGCAGATCCAGGCCCGACGGGAGCAGGCCCGGTACGACCAGCTGCAGGCCGAAGGGCAGCAGACCCTGGACGAGGCCCGGCAGGAGATGGACGACAAGTTTGCCGAGGCGGACGGGGAGTTTGCCGACGCTGAGCAGGAACTGGCCGACGCCCGCGCCGAACTGGATGACGGCTGGGCCGAACTGGAGGACGCCCGCGCCGAACTGGACGAGGGCTGGGCCCAGTGGCAGGACGGTCAGACGCAGCTGGCGGAGAACGAGCACACCGCCGAGCAGGGCATCAGCGACGCGGCCGGCCAGCTGGAGGAGGGCCGCGCCCAGCTGGAGGGCGCCGGCCAGGCGCTGAACGACAGCCAGGCGCAGCTGGACGCTTCCCGCGCCGACACAGAGCGGCAGCTGGCGCAGACCCAGGCGCAGCTGGACGCGGGCAAGACCGGGGCGCAGCAGGGGCTGGAGCAGGCCCAGGCGGCGCAAGCCGCCGCGGCCGCGCAGCTGCCCGAGGCGCTGACCCCGCTGTGGGAGGCCTGGAAGGCCGCCGCCTCGGCCGCCTGGAGCGCGGTGGGGCAGCTTTCGGTACAGACCGAGAGCCTGCAGACCCAACTGGACGCCCTGGCGGCCGACGATCCGCAGCGGGCACAGCTGCAAAGCCAGCTGGACGGGCTGAACGATCAGCTGGCCCAGGCGACGGCCGCCGCCCAGAGCGACCCGGACACGGCCGCGGCCCGGCAGGCGTTCGAGAGCGCCGCGGCGGGGCTTTTGCCGGCGGAAACGCTGGCGCAGCTGGACACACTGGCCCGGGGGCTGGGCACGGCCCAGGGCGCGGTAGACGGCATGGCCGTTCAGCAGGCCGCTTTTGACGAGCAGGCGGCCGCCGCCCGGGCGCAGCTGGACGCGGCCCAGGCACAGATCGACGCGGGCCGGGCCGAACTGGAAGAAGGCTGGCGGCAGCTGAACGACGGGCTGGCCGCGCTGGACGAGCAGGCGGCCGAGATCCGCGGCCAGATCGCCCAGGGCAAGGCGGAACTGGAGACCAGTCGCCAGGAACTGGAGGACGGCGAGGCCGACTACGCCGACGGTATGGCCGAACTGCGGGACGGCGAAGCTGACTACACCGACGGTGTGGCCGAGTACGAGCAGAACAAACAGGAGTACGACGAGGCACGGGCCGAGGCGGAACAGCAGCTGGCGGACGGACAGGCACAACTGGCGGACCTGGAGATGGCCCAGTGGTACGTGCAGGACCGCACCAGCCTGAGCAGCTATTCCAGCATCCAGAGCGACACCGCCAGCATCGAGGCGCTGGGGGTGATGTTCCCGGTCATCTTCTTCACGGTGGCGGTGCTGATCAGCCTGACCAGCGTCACCCGCATGGTGGAAGAGGGGCGGGGCCTGATCGGCACCTACAAGGCGCTGGGCTTTGGCAGCGGCGCCATATACGGCAAGTATCTCACCTACGCGGCCACGGCCTGCGGGCTGGGCGCGCTGCTGGGCGAGGCGGGCGGCTATATCCTGATGCCGCTGTTCATGCGGTATATCTTCCGGCAGATGTACACCATCCCCCGGTACCTGCTGGGGTTCGACGCGGCCTTCGGGCTGGGCGGCCCGGCGCTGTTTCTGGCGGGAATGCTGGGGGCCACCGCCCTGGCCTGCCGCAGCGAACTCAACCAGACCCCCGCCGCCCTCATGCGGCCCAAGAGCCCCCGGGCCGGCTCCCGGGTACTGCTGGAGCGGGTGCCCTGGCTGTGGCGGCGCATCCGTTTTTTGAACAAGGTCACCATCCGCAACCTGTTCCGGTACAAAAAGCGGCTGGCCATGACGGTGTTCGGCATTGCCGGCTGCACCGCCCTGATGGTCTGCGGGCTGGGGCTGCACGATTCGGTGGTGGCGATGATGCCGCTGCAATATGAACAGTATTACCAGTACGACCTGCTGGTGGCCGGCACCGGCGAGGACGACCCGGCCCTGCTGGAGCGGCTGGCCGCCGACGAGGCGGTGGAGGCCATTCAGCCGGTGTATATGGAGACGGTGACCCTGCGGGGGGCCGACGGCCGGGAGGAGAGCGTGCAGCTGGTGGTGTTCCCGGCCGGCGCGTCGCCGGAAGGCTGGTACGGCCTGGTGGACGCGGAGGGCCGCGGCCTGACCCTGGCCGACGGGCAGACGGTGCTGACCCGCAACGCCGCCGAACTCATGGGCCTGGCCGCCGGGCAGGACCTGACGGTGCGGGATATGGAACTGCGGGAGGCACAGGTGACCATCGGGGCGCTGACCGAGAACTGCCTGGGCAACAGCCTGTACATGACCGGGGACGACTATGAAGCTCTGTTCGGGGAGTATACCCCCAACGCGGCGCTGGCCCGGCTGAAGATCGACCCGGCGGACCAGCGGGCCTTCGCGGATGCGCTGCGCCGGGAGGACGGGGTGGCCAGCGCCACCAGTACCCAGGCGCTGAAGGAAGATTTTACCCAGAACTTCGCCATGATGAACGCGGTGGTGTATCTGCTCACCGGGCTGGCGGCGGGGCTGGCGTTCGTGGTGCTGTTCACCCTGTCCACCACCAACATCAGCGAGCGCCAGCGGGAGCTGGCCACCATCAAGGTGCTGGGCTTCTATGACCGGGAGGTCCACGCCTATGTGAATAAGGAGACCCTGCTGCTCACCGGTATGGGGATCCTGGCGGGGCTGCCCTTCGGCCGGCTGCTCACCGGCTGGCTGATCGGGATGCTGTCGCTGCCGGCGGCCCAGGTGCCGGTGGCGCTGCACGCGTCCAGCTATCTGCTGGCCGCCGCCGCCAGTTTCGTGTTCGCCCTGGCGGTGGACCTGCTCACCAACCGCATCCTGGATCACATCGACATGGTGGAGGCCCTCAAGAGCGTGGAATGACCCTTCGCGATGCAAAATAAGGCCGGCGCGCAAGCCTGCGCGCCGGCCTTGTGTATGTTGTGCTTTTTTCGCGGCTTACCTCTCCGGGGCGGCAAAGGCCCGGCGGCTGGCCAGGGTGCCGGCCAGGCACGCCGCGCCGATCACCAGCATGAGCCCCTCGGCGGGCACCGCGCCCGCCAGCAGGTTCACCGCCACCACCGCGAAGTTGCCGGCGGTGTGCACGGCCAGCGCCGCCAGCCAGAACAGCGGCTGGCGCTGGCGCACGGCCCGGAACACCAGCACCGTGTTGAACACATGCAGGCTCACCGCGCCCAGCCGTTCCACCACCGCCAGAGCAATGGTCAGCGGGCCCACCGCCGCCAGCTGGGCCAGCAGCAGCTCGAACTGGCTGCCCAGCGCCTGGCGCATCATATCGGGGGCCAGGGCCACCGCCAGGGTGGTGGCCAGGCTGCTGGCCTGGCTGGCGCCCACCAGCAGGATCACTTCGCACAGGCCGTGCCCCAGCCCGAAGCTGATCACGTCCTTGCAGGTAAAGCCCTTGCGTTTCAGCAGCAGCGCGCCGCCCAGCCGGGCGGTCTCCTCAAACAGGCCGGCGCTCAAGCCCCCCACCAGCAGCAGCTGAAGCCAGATGTGGGCGGCGGCCCAGTTCGCGTAGGGGGGCCACAGGCTCAGCAGGCTCAGCAGCGGGATGCGCAGCACAAGCTGGCTCACGGCAAAAGACGCAAAGCCCAGCGCCAGCGCCTTGCCGTTGACCATCCGCCGCACCAGCAGCACGATCAGCAGCACGACCGGCACCAGCAGGGTGAACACGCAGCCCACCCCCAGCCAGAAAGCCGCGCCCAGAAGCGATCCCATATCCATGATCCCGGCCTCCTTGGTTTACTTGTCGGTAAAGCGGACGGCGGTGCCGTAGGAGATGACCTCGGCGGCCCCCTGCATCACACTGGAGGAGGCGTACCGCAAACAGACGATGGCGTCCGCGCCCATCTCCTCCGCCTGGGCGACCATCCGGCCCATGGCGATCTGCCGGGCCTCCTGCAAAAGCTCGGTATAGGCGGTGATCTCGCCGCCCACCAGGGTCTTCATGGCGCTCATGAAGTCCTTGCCGAAGTTCTTGCTCTGTACCACGCTGCCCCGCACCAGGCCCAGCACCTCGTAGGTCCGGCCGGGAATGGCTTCAGTATTCACGATAAGCATCGATCTCGCTCCTTTCGATCTCGCGCAGCCGCTGACGCAGCGCCAGCAGCGCGCCTACAACAAATACCGGCGGTATGCCCAAAATCAGCAGTGCGATGGGCAGCGGCGCCGGATCGGTGCTCAGGGCCCAGGCCATCAGCGCTTCCAGAAGGGCCATCAGCCCGAGAAAGCTTCCCGCCGCCAGCATCGCGCCCCGGGTGCGCCGCTTTTTGTCCTGCTGTTTCACGTCCACAAACCGCACCCCTTCCTTTTCCAGGTCAGCCATCTCGGTCAGATAGGCTGCCGCGTCCAGGCCCTCCAGCAGGCCCGGCTCCTGCACCAGACGCTCGCTCAGCGCCCGGGCGGTGGCCAGGTTCTGCTGCCGGTGTTCCAGGGTCACCAGATGCCGGCGCATGCCCTGGGCCAGGGTCAGCCGCCCCTCCAGCATGGCCGCGATCTCGTCCAGCGGCACATCCAGCTTGCGCAGCAGCTTGATCCGCTCCAGCCGAGCCACCTCGTCCTCGGTGTAATCCCGGTATCCGTTGCCCGCCTGCCGCCGGGGGGCCAGCAGCCCCTCTTTTTCGTAAAAACGGATATTTTTGCGGGTCACGCCCACCCGGGCCTCCACCTCTTTGATCTGCAATCCGGTCCCCCCTTCGCTGGTCGATGGGGTCAGTATACACCTTCCACCGGGGGGAAGGTCAATAGATTTGCGAAAAATACACCGGCAACAAAAACAAGCCGGCCCGGGAAACGCCTCGCCCCGGGCCGGCAGCGGTCAAAAATACTGTTTGATCTGGAACTTGTCCCCGGTGGGGCGCTCCTCCTCGATGAGCTGTTCGTGGGCCTCGTCAAAGTGTACCGGGATGGCCAGATCGGCGTTGCGGGTCAGCCGCAGCATCTCCTCCACCCGGCGCTTCTCCTCGGCCACATACAGCAGATAGGCCACGCCGCTGCGCTTGGCCCGGCCGGTGCGGCCGATGCGGTGGGTGTAGTATTCGATGGAGGGAGGCACATCGTAGTTGATCACCGCGTCCACGTCGTCCACGTCGATGCCCCGGGCGGCCACGTCGGTGGCCACCAGCACGTTCAGCTTGCCGTCCCGGAACTCGCCCATGATCTTGTTGCGCTCGCCCTGGCTCAGATCGCCGTGCAGGCAGTCCACCACGAAGTTCAGCCGGGCCAGCTGGTTGGTCAGGATGGCGGTGGTGAACTTGGTGTTGCAGAACACCATCACCCGCTTGTAGCCCTGACCGATGATGATCTGGGCCAGATCGGCCAGCTTGTTGCGGCCGGTGGTGAGCAGGGTGTACTGGGTGATCCTGGGCTGGCTCTCCTCGGCGGGACGCACGGTGATCTCCACCGGGTCTTTCTGGTACAGCCAGCCGATGTCCATGACCTCCCGGCTGATGGTGGCGCTGAACATGCAGAGCATCTTGCGGGCCTTCATGGAATCAATGATCCGGCGCACGTCCTTGTAAAAGCCCATGTCCAGCATCTCGTCCGCCTCGTCCAGCACCACGGTGGTAACGGCGCTCATGTCGATGCTGCGGTGTTTCATGTGGTCCATCAGCCGGCCGGGGGTGGCCACCACGATCTGGCAGCCCTTTTTCAGCTGGTCCACCTGGCCCTGCATGTTGGCCCCGCCGTAGACGCAGGCCACCCGCACCTGGGGCAGAAAATGGGTCAGATCCCGCAGATCGTCCGCGATCTGGCGGGCCAGTTCCCGGGTGGGGGCCAGCACCACCGCCTGGGGCACCGCCCGCGTCTTGTCCAGCCGCTCGATCAGCGGAATGCCGAAGGCGCAGGTCTTGCCGGTGCCGGTGGGGGCCTTGGCGGTGATGTCGTGCCCGGCCATCATCTCGGGGATGGCCTTTTCCTGCACCTCGGTCATCTCGGTGAAGCCCATCCGCTCCACCGCCTGCAAAATCTCCGGGCTGGCCTGCAAATCGCGGTATAACATAGTGGTTTTCCTTCCTCCTGCCCGCGCCCTGACCGGCACGGGGATATTCTTTCAGCGGCAGCGCCGCAAACTCTCACAAATAGCATTATACCAAAGCCCCCGGCAAATGAAAAGGCCTGGCTGGATAGGCTGATATGGGGGGCAGGACCTGTCTCCCCATGCCCCCCGGAAATCGGGCCGAATACTCGGCCCTGGGGAAATACAATAGAAAGGCCGCGCAAGAGGGTTCAGCTCTGCGCGGGCCTCGCTTATTTTTTCAAGGGGCGGAGGATTCCGGCCCGCCAGATGGGGGCATGGGGGACATTGAGGGTTGCGGGCGCAACAACGCCGCGCGCGCTCTGCTTCGCAGACCGCCCCGCCGGTCCAAGGCCACACTGTGGCCTTGGACGCTTTGCGGACCCGGCCCCCTATCGGCCCTTTACAGCCGGGAGATGTCCACCAGTTCCACGTCGTCCAGGGTGCGGCCGCTCTTGAGGCAGTCCACCAGGGCGCGGGCGGTGTCGATGGCGGTCAGGCAGGGGATGCTCAGTTCCACCGTTTTGCGGCGCAGGCGCACGCTGTCCAGCTTGGGGCTGCGGCCCTTGGCGCTGGTGCTGATCACGTAATCCACCAGGCCGCTCTCCAGCAGATCCTGGATATTGGGCCGCGCCTCGCTGAGTTTGCGCACCTCGTTGCAGGGGATCATCTGATTGTTCAGATAATGGGCGGTGCCGCTGGTGCCGTACAGCTTGTATCCCATCTGTTTCAGCTGCCAGGCGATCTCCGCCACCTCCGGCTGGTCGCTGGTCTTGACGGTGATGATGCAGCAGCTGCCCGGGCCGGGCTTTTTGAAGGCGTAGCCCGCCGCCACCAGACCTTTCAGCAGCGCGTCCTGGAAGGTGGGCGCGATGCCCAGCACCTCGCCGGTGCTCTTCATCTCCGGGCCCAGCTGGGTGTCCACGTCATGCAGCTTCTCAAAGCTGAACACCGGCACCTTCACCGCCGCGTTGGCCGCGTCCGGATACAGGCCGATGCCGTATCCCATGTCCCGCAGCTTTTCGCCCAGGCAGCAGCGCACCGCCAGTTCCACCATGGGAACGCCGGTCACCTTGCTGATATAGGGCACCGTGCGGCTGGAGCGGGGGTTCACCTCGATCACGTACACCTGGCCGTTCTGCACCACGTACTGGATGTTCACCAGCCCCACCACCTTCAGCGCCCGGGCCAGCCGGCCGGTGTAGTCCACCAGGGTGGCCCGCACCCGCTGGGTCAGGTTCTGGGGCGGGTAGACGCTGATCGAGTCGCCGGAATGGATGCCCGCCCGCTCGATGTGCTCCATCATGCCCGGGATCAAAAAATCCTCCCCGTCGCAGATGGCGTCCACCTCGCATTCGGTGCCGGACAGATACTTGTCCACCAGCACCGGGTTGGCCATGTCCACATGGCTGGTGATGATGGCCATGTACTCGGTCACGTCCTCGGGGCTGTGGGCGATGATCATGTTCTGGCCGCCCAGCACGTAGCTGGGCCGCAGCAGCACCGGATACCCCAGTTCCTCGCCGGCCGCCAGCGCCTCCCCGGTGGTGAACACCGTGGTGCCCTGCGGCCGGGGGATGCGGCAGCGCTCCAGCAGCGCATCGAACCGCTCCCGGTCCTCCGCCTCGTCGATGGCGTCCGCCGGGGTGCCCAGGATGCGCACCCCCTTTTGTGCCAGATGCTTCACCAGCTTGATGGCCGTCTGGCCGCCAAACTGCACCACGCACCCCCAGGGCTGCTCGGTGGCGATGATGTTGTCCACGCTCTCCGGGTTCAGCGGGTCGAAATACAGCCGGTCACCGGTGTCAAAGTCGGTGGACACCGTCTCCGGGTTGTTGTTCACGATCACCGCCTCGCAGCCGTGCTCCTTCAGGGTCCACACCGCATGCACGCTGCAGTAGTCGAACTCGATGCCCTGCCCGATCCGGATGGGGCCGGAGCCGAACACCAGCACCTTTTTCCGGCTCGGATCGCTGGTCTGGGCGATGAACTGGGCCGCCTCGTTCTCCTCGTCGTAGGTGGAGTAGAAATAGGGGGTCCGGGCGGCGAACTCCGCCGCGCAGGTGTCCACCATTTTATACACAGCGTTGATTTTGCAGGGGATATCCTGACCGGAGAGGCGCTGGATGGTCTTGTCCAAAAAGCCGTATTTCTTGGCGGTGCGGTACTTCTCCTCGGTCAACTCGCCCTGGGCCAGGCCCTTTTCCAGGTCGGCCAGGTGCTGCATCTTGTCCAAAAACCAGTGGTCGATCTTAGTGATGTCGTAGATGACCTCGTGGGCCACCCCCCGCTTGAGGGCCTCGTAGACCACGAAGGCCCGGTCGGAGTCCTGCACGTGCAGCTTCTCCACCACCTGCTCTTTGGTGAGGGCGGCCAGTTCGGGCAGGGTCATGCTGTCCAGCCCCAGCTCCACGCTGGAGACGGCCTTCATCAGGGCGGTCTCGAAGTTGTTGCCGATGGCCATGACCTCGCCGGTGGCCATCATCTGGGTGCCCAGGGCCTTGTTGGCGTAGACAAACTTGTCGAAGGGCCACTTGGGGTACTTGACCACCACATAGTCCAGCGCGGGCTCAAAGCAGGCGCAGGTCTCGCCGGTCACGTCGTTGGTGATCTCGTCCAGCCGGTAGCCGATGGCGATCTTGGTGGCCACCTTGGCGATGGGGTAGCCGGTGGCCTTGGAGGCCAGCGCCGAGGACCGGCTCACGCGGGGGTTCACCTCGATGACCGCGTACTCAAAGCTGTCCGGCTTCAGGGCGAACTGGCAGTTGCAGCCGCCCTCGATGCCCAGCTCGCTGATGATGTCCAGCGCGGCGGTGCGCAGCATCTGGTATTCCTTGTCGGAGAGGGTCTGGCTGGGGGCCACCACGATGGAGTCGCCGGTGTGCACCCCCACCGGGTCCAGGTTTTCCATGTTGCAGACGGTGATCACGTTGCCGGAGGCGTCCCGCATGACCTCGTACTCGATCTCCTTCCAGCCGGCGATGCACTTTTCAATGAGCACCTGATGGATGGGGGACAGCCGCAGCCCGTTGGTGCCAATCTCGCGCAGCTGGGCCTTGTCCTGGCAGATGCCGCCGCCGGTGCCGCCCATGGTGAAGGCCGGCCGCACGATCACCGGGTAGCCGATCTCGTCGGCGAAGGCCAGCGCGTCCTCCAGGGTGTTGACCACCTTGCTGGGGATGCAGGGCTGGCCCAGCTTCTCCATGGTGTCCTTGAACAGCTGCCGGTCCTCGGCCCGGTCGATGGTCTCGGGGCGGCAGCCCAGCAGCCGCACGCCGGCCTTTTCCAGATAGCCGCTGCGGGCCAGTTCCATGGCCAGGTTCAGGCCGGTCTGGCCGCCCAGGTTGGGCAGGATGGCGTCCGGCTTTTCCTTCTCGATGATCCGCTCCACCACCTTGGCCACCAGCGGTTCCACATACACCCGGTCCGCGATGTCCGGGTCGGTCATGATGGTGGCCGGGTTGGAGTTTACCAGCACCACCTCGATGCCCTCGCTCTTGAGGGCGCGGCAGGCCTGGGTGCCGGAGTAGTCGAACTCCGCCGCCTGGCCGATGATGATGGGGCCGCTGCCGATCACCAGCACCTTTTTGATGGATGTATCCTTAGGCATGGCGGTCCTCCTTGCTGTTGTTGATGCGGCGGATAAAGGTGTCGAACAAAAACTCGGTGTCCCGCGGGCCGCCGCAGGCCTCCGGATGGAACTGCACCGTAAAGCAGTTCCAGCGGGAATACCGCACCCCCTCGCAGGTGCCGTCGTTGGCGTTCACATGGCTCACCTGGCCCACGTCGGCGGGCAGGCTCTCCCCCACCACCGCGTAGCCGTGGTTCTGGCTGGTGATAAAGGTGCGGCCGGCCTCCCGGTCGGTGACCGGCTGGTTGGCGCCCCGGTGGCCGTATTTCAGCTTGGTGGTCTCGGCCCCCGCCGCCAGGGCGGTGAGCTGATGCCCCAGGCAGATGCCGAAGGTGGGGATGCCGCTGTCCAGCATCACCCGCAGCCGGGCGATCAGGTCGGTGTTCTCGGCCGGGTCGCCGGGGCCGTTGGAGAGCATGAGCCCGTCCGGCGCCAGGGCCGCCAGCTGCTCGGGGGTGGTGGAGGCGGGCAGCACCGTCACATGGCAGCCCCGCTTGACAAGGCAGCGCAGGATGTTGGCCTTGCAGCCAAAATCCAGCAGCGCCACGTGGGGCGCGCCGCCCTCGTTGTATTCCCCGGGCGCGGCGCAGGTGACCGAGGCCACTGCGTCGGTGACGGCGTAGCCCCGGATGCGGGCCATCAGGTCCGCCCGGGCGGCGGCGTCCATCGTGTCGTACTCGGTGGTGATGGCCCCGTTCATCACGCCGCTCTCCCGCAAAACGCGGGTCAGCCGGCGGGTGTCGATGCCCTGCAGGCCGATCACCTTGTTCTCTTTCAGAAACGCGTCCAGCGTCTCCTCGCACCGGAAGTTGGAGGGCGCGCCGCAGGCCTCCCGCACGATGTAGCCCCGGGCCCACACCCGGTCGCTCTCCTTATCCTGGCGGTTCATGCCGTAGTTGCCGATCAAAGGGTAGGTCTGGGTGATGATCTGGCCGTAGTAGCTGGGGTCGGTGAGGGTCTCCTCAAAGCCCACCATGCCGGTGGCGAACACCACCTCGCCGATGGTGGTGCCGGGCAGCCCCAGGCTCTCCCCCTCAAAGATCTGGCCGTTGGCCAGCAGTAAGATCGCTTTCATCGGGCCACCTCAGCGGTTCTCGGCCTTCTGGGCCATCTTGCGGCTGCCCAGATGCACCAGCGGCAGCTTGCCCTCAGCGCACAGGGGGCACTCCTCCGGCAGGTAGTTGGGCAGGTCCAGCTTGACCGCGCTGGCCACGATGGGGATGGGGCTGGGCGCGTCGGCCTTGGTGCGGTCCACCACGCAGGCGATGCCCACGCATACCCCGCCGTGGGCCTCGATCACCGCCTTGGTCTCCAGGCTGGAGATGCCGGTGGTCACCACGTCCTCGGCGATGATGCAGCGCTCGCCGGGCTGGATCTCGAAGCCCCGGCGCAGGGCCATCACGTTGTCCACCCGCTCGGTGAAGATGGCCCGCTTGCCCAGCTGGCGGCCCAGTTCATAGGCGTAGACGATGCCGCCCATGGCGGGGCCCACCACCACGTCGATGTTCAGCCCGCGCAGCGTGTCCGCCACCGGGGCCATGACCGCCGCGGCCTTGTCCGGCCACTGCTGGAGTTTGGCGCACTGGCAGTAAATGCCGCTGTGGCGGCCGCTGCTCAGCAGAAAATGGCCCTCCAGTACGGCTTCGCATTCTTTCATGATCTGCAACGCTTCGCTCATTGTTCTCTCCCTTTCTTTATACACAGCCTCGGATCTCGTTCAGGTCCTTTACCCCGTGGTCGTCGCACCAGTTCTGGATGCCCGCCGCGATCTCGGCGGCGATCCCCGGCCGGATGAAGTTGGCGGTGCCCACCTGGATGGCCGTCGCCCCCGCCATGATAAACTCAATGGCGTCGGCGGCGCTGGCGATGCCGCCAAGGCCCACCACCGGGATCTCCACCGCCCGGCATACCTGATGCACCATCCGCAGCGCGATCGGCTTGATGGCCGGGCCGGACAGGCCCGCGTACAGATTGTGGAACACCGGCTTGCGGCGCTCGATGTCGATGGCCAGGGCGGTGAAGGTGTTCACCAGGCTCACCCCGTCCGCCCCCGCCTCCTGGCAGGTGCGGGCCATGGCCGGCAGGTCCTCGGCCTGGGGGCTCAATTTCACGATCAGCGGCTTTCTGGTGGCGGCGCGCACCCGGCGCACCACCTCCCAGGCGCTCTCGCATTTCACGCCGTAGGCGATGCCGCCCGCTTTCACGTTGGGGCAGCTGATGTTCAGTTCAATGAGGGGCACCCCGGTGGCGTCCAGCAGGGCCGCCCCGGCCTCGTAGTCCTCGATGGAGGCGCCGCCCAGGTTCACCAGCACCGCCGGGCCGAGTTTCAGCATGGCGGGCAGTTCGTGGTCAATGAAGTGCTGTACCCCCGGGTTCTGCAGCCCGATGGAGTTGATGAGCCCGGCGGGGGTCTCGGCCAGCCGCCGGCCCTCGTTGCCGTATTTCGGCACGTAGGTCACGCCCTTGCTGCAGATGCCGCCCAAAGCGTTCACGTCCATGAAATCGGTGTATTCCTGCCCGTAGCCGAAGGTGCCGCTGGCGGTGATGACCGGGTTTTTCATCTCCACCCCGCACAGCTTTACGCGAATGTCCGCTTTACTCATACAGCACCTCCCCGGGAAATACCGGCCCGTCCTTGCAGGTGCTCCTGGGGCCGTTTTTGGTGTGGCAGGTGCAGCCGAGACACGCCCCGATGCCGCAGGCCATGTGGCTCTCCCGGCTCACGAACACCGGCACCTTGGCCGCGAGACAGGCCCGGGCCACCTTCTCCATCATCACTTCCGGCCCGCAGACCAGCACCCGGTCAAACTCGGCGGGGGTCAGCAGTTCGGTCACAAAGCCCTTGCGGCCGAACCGGCCGCTGTCGGTGGCCAGCCGCACGCCGCAGCCCAGGGCCTCGAACGCGTCCAGCAGGTAGGGCTCGTCCCGAAAACCGGCGAACAGGGTCACGGCGCAGCCCGCGGCCCGCAGCGCCCGGGCGGTGCCCAGCAGGGGGGCCACCCCGATGCCGCCGCCCACCAGGGCCACCCTGGTGCCCGCGGGCAGGCCGGTGTCAAAACCGTTGCCCAGCGCACCGGTGAGTTCCAGCGTGTCGCCGGGGCGCAGCGCGCTCAGCAGGCGGGTGCCCTCGCCCCGCACCTCAAACAGGAAATCCACCCAGCCCTCGCCCCAGTCGTGAACGCTGACCGGCCGGGCCAGCAGCGGGTCCTTGCCCTGCCAGCCCCGCAGCATGAAGAACTGCCCGGCCCGCACCGGGCCGTCCCAGCCGGCGCGCAGCCGCCAGACGGTGTCGGTCACCCGGTCCATGGCCAGCACCGGGGCCTGTGCGGTATGTTTCGCCATTCCTCAGCCCTCCAGACGGGCGCACTCGGCGGCAATGGCCGCCCGCATGGCCTCGCACTCGTTCCGGGCCGCCTGGTCGAAGGCCACGCCGAGCTGTTTCTTCCAGGCCAGCAGCACGCTGCGGCTGCTGTTCACCACGCCGCCGTTGCCCTTGGTCAGATACCGGGCGATGTCGGCGGCGGTGCCGCCCTGGGCGCCGTAGCCCGGGATCAGGAAAAAGCTGTCCTGATAGCGGGCGCGGATCTCGGCGGCCTCCTCGATGTGGGTGCCCCCGATCACCAGCCCCAGGCTGGAGTAGCCGCTCTCGCCCGGGCACTCTTTGCCCATCTCGTGCAGCTTGTCCCCCACCATGTCGTAGAGGTGGCGGCCGTCGGCCAGCGTTTCGTACTCAAAGTCCTTCGCGCCGGGGTTGGAGGTGCGCACCAGCACGAACAGCCCCTTGCCCTGTTCGGTCACGTAGGGCATATAGGGCCGGATGGAGTCCAGCCCCATGTAGGGGGCCAGGGTCACATAGTCGGCCTCGAACTCGCCGGAGAAATGGGCCCTGGCGTACATCTCGGCGGTCTTGGCGATATCCCCCCGCTTGATGTCCGCGATGACCGGCAGGCCGGCCTGGCGCACCATCTTCAGGGTCTCGGCGTAGGCCCGCAGGCCGTCCAGGCCCAAAGCCTCGTAGTAGGCGATCTGCACCTTGAAGCAGCCGGCCACGTCCTTCGTGGCCTCAAAGACGGCCCGGTTGAACCGCACCAGGTTCTCCCCGGCGGTCAGTTCGCTGCGCGCAAAATCCGCGGGCAGGTAACCGGGATCGGTGTCCAGCCCCACGCAGACCGGCCCCCGCTGGGCCACCGCGTCGTACAGTTTGTCCATGTTGGTCTTCATGTTTCGTTTCCTCCTTGCAGCAGCGTGTGTTCAGGCCTTGTAGGTGATGCGTCCGCCCCGGATGGTCAAAACCACCCGGCCGGAGAGGGTCGTGCCGTGGTAGGGGCAGTTGCGGCTCTTGGAGTGGAGCTTGTTCCTGTCCACCGTCCACGCGGCGTCCAGGTCCACGAGGGTCAGGTCCGCGTCCGCCCCCACGGCGACGCGGCCCTTGTTTTCCAGCCCCAGGATGGCGGCGGGGAACCGGCTCATGAGCGCTTCCAGCAGATACAGCTCCAGCCCCTGCTCTTTACACAATTTAGTATAGCATACGGAAAAGGCGGTCTCCAGCCCCACCATGCCCGCCGCGCCCTTGGCCTTGTCCTCGTCCGAGTGGGGGGCGTGGTCGGTGGCGATGGCGTCCACCGCGCCGGCGCGGATGCCCTCGATGAGGGCGGCCACATCGTCGGCGGTGCGGATGGGGGGATTCACCTTATAATCGCTGCCGGCGAACCACAGATGGTGGGGGGTGACCTCACAGGTCACCGGCACGCCCCGGTTCTTGGCGGCGGCGATGGCCTCAACGGCCTCCCGGGTGCTCACGTGGCACAGATGCAGCCGGGTGCCGTAGTATTCGCAGAGATGCAGGTTGCGGATGGTCTCCAGGTTTTCGGCCAGCCGGTAGTCCCAGGGGCTGACCTCCCGGTCCTCGGCGTGGCTCATGACGGTGATGCCCCGCTCGGCGCAGATGGCGAAGGCCTTGGCCATGACGCTGGCGCTCTGCACCCCGTTGCCGTCCTCCGAGACGAAACGCAGATCCTCGGGCAGGGTCTTGAGATGGTCCAGGCTCACCCCGTCAAAGTTCTCGGTGATGGAGACGGTCTGATTGACCCCCACCAGCCCGATCCGCTCGGCCTCGGCCATGACCGCGTGGGCCTGCTGGCCCGAGGAACACACCGGCTTTGTGTTGGGCATCAGGTTCACGAAGGTGTACCCGCCGGCGGCCGCGGCGGCGCTGCCGGTGGCGATGTCCTCCTTGTACTCAAAGCCGGGGGTGCGCCAGTGGCAGTGCAGGTCGATGAAGCCGGGCAGCAGGGTGCGGCCGGCCGCGTCCAGGATCTCCTCCCCGGCCTCGGGCGCGAGGGACAGGCCGATGGCGGCGATCCTGCCGCCGGCGAGGCGCAGGTCCACGGCGCTGCCGTCGGACAAACGGGCGTGTTGGATGAGCATGGCAGGGCCTCCTTTAAGGGGTTTTGGGCAAAAAAAAACTTTTCCCCGAAAGGAAAAGTCACAAAAACGGGCACCGGCCCCGCAGCGGGAAACGGCGGGGCAGAAAAAAGGAGGCGGCCGGCGCAATTCTCTTATGCAAAACGGCCACCCCCTCTTTACATTTCGGTCTATTCTAACATAGAGCGCGGGGGATGTCAACTCCAAAAAACGGCAGTTTTCACGCCACCCGGTAGATGCGCGCGGCCTCGTTTTCAAACGCCGGCTCGGCCCCGGCAAAGCCCTCCTCCCGCAGGGCCCGGCACACATACAGCCACTGGATGCCGTTTTCCCGGGCAAGGGCGAAGGCGTCGGCCGCGTCGGCGGCGGCAAAGATGACGTCGCTCACCTGTTCCAGATTATGGCGAAGCCGGTAGTAGTCGTAGCCGTAGTCCATGGAGTAGCGCCAGCTCTCGCAGAAGGCCTGACGCTCGCTCATGGCGGTGTAGTAGTGCCAGGTGCCCTCCCCGATGGCGGGGTCTTTGGCGTTGCGGTTCACCGCGAACACCTCGTCCGGGGCCATGGCCTGCTTCAGCCAGAGGACGGCCTCCTCCTCGGCGGGGGTCACGGTGTCGGTATAGGCCGGGTAGGACGGGCGCAGCCCGGCGCAGCGCAGCGCCACCTGCACCCCGGCCCGGGCCGGCTGGGCGATGGAGGGGGCGTTCCAGACAAAGCCCGCCAGCGCCGCCGCGCAGCACAGCGCCGCCGCCCAGCGGCGGGTGAACAGAGCGGGCAGTTCCAGCAGGGCGAACCAGACAAAAAGCAGCCCGGCATAGAAGAAATAGATGTGAGAGGAGGAGTAATGATGAAACAGACAGTAGGCCAGAAAGGCCCCCGCCGCCGCCGCGCAGACGATCAGAAAGGACCGGCGGATCTGGCGGAGCCGGGGCAACTGAGCCGCCGCGGCAACGAGCCAGAGCAGCACTGCGGCGGGGGCAGCGGTGAGCAGCTCCTTGGCCAGCCGCGCCGGCGAGCACCAGGGCTGGAACAAAAGGTTGTTGATGGCGTGGGAGAACACAGCCGCCCACAGCACCGCGAACAGCCCCAGCCCCAGCAGGCCGGCGGCCAGGGCCCGCCGGTCCAGCCGGCGCTGGAACAGCAGCCGAAAGACCAGCGCGGCCCCCAGCGCGCAGACGATCAGCAGCCCGTACAGGTTTTTGGACATGAGGGCAGTGAGCATCACCCCGCCGAACGCGATCAGCGTGCCCGTGTTCCAGCCAGGGCGGAACAGCAGATACAGGCAGGTGCTGGCGGTCAGGGCGGCGGCGGCCATGCCGTTCAGGTTTCGCAGATAGCCCAGCAGGCAGCCCGGGCCGGAAAAGAAGATCGCCCCCCAGGGAAGGATCAGCGCCCGCAGCGGGGAGGCGCCGTGCATCCGCGCCGCGCTGTACAGGCTGCACACCAGCACCGGGATCAGCACCAGATAATGGTACGCGCAGAAGGCGTCGTAGGCGGTGACGCCGCAAAAACGGGCCAGAAAGCCCACTGTGGCGTCGGAGAGATAGTGGTAGCTGAGCACGCCGCCCACGTTGCGCAGATCGGCCAGCGGCGCGCCGTACTGCACGGCGGCCGCGTTGCCCACCGACCAGAGCATATCCTGATGGTACTGCATATTGCCGGCGGCCAGGGCGTAAGCAAAAGGCAGAACCCCCACGAATACGCTCACAAAAAGCGCCGCCGCGCCGCACAGCACCAGAAGCTGCTGCGCGGCCGAAAGCCGTGTGGGGACGCGCGGCCGGTTGCGCGCCAGGTCCCGCACGGCAAGCGCGGCCAGGGCCAGCGGCGGCAGATAGACGCACCAGGCCGGCAGGCCCAGCGCCCCGCTGAGAACAAAGCCCAGAAACAGCACCGCGATCCCCAGGCAGTAGGACAGACTCACCGCCCCGGTCAGGGAAAGCTCGCCTGCCAGGCGGCGGGCCAGCGCGTAGCCCGGAAGGAACACGATCAGCACCGCCGCAAGCGGATACAGCGCCGCGCCCGGCAGCCAGAACCCGCCCAGCGCCACCGCCGCAATGTATACGATCAGGCTGGCGGCCGCGCCCAGCGCGGTGAACGCGGCCATTATTTTTTTGCCCATACCCCTCTCCCCCGCGAACCAAGATCCGGCGCGCCCGCGCGGGGCGTGCCATGGTATCCATTATAGGCAGGCGGCCGGCCGATTGCAAGGGCGGGCGGCGGGCGGCGGTTGCGCGCTTTGGGGCGGGTGGTGTATAATAGGGGGCAAATACCCGCACGGGAGGGAAAGTATGGGCCTTTTGGCAGACGCCCGCAATATGCAGAGCAAGGACCCGGCGGCCACCAGCCTGGCCCAGGTGATGCTTTTGTATCCGGGCTTTCATGTATTGATCTTTTATAAGGTGGGGCACTGGCTCTACCGGCACAAGCGGTTTTTCCTGGCCCGGATGGTCAGCCAGTGGGGCCGGGGGTTCACCGGCATCGAGATCCATCCCGGGGCCACCATCGGGCCGGGGCTGTTCATCGACCACGGCATGGGGGTGGTGATCGGGGAGACCGCCGAGATCGGGGCAAACTGCACCATCTACCATCAGGTGACCCTGGGCGGCACCGGCAAGGATACCGGAAAACGGCATCCCACCATCGGCGACAATGTGCTGATCGGCGCGGGGGCCAAGGTGCTGGGGCCGGTGATGATCGGCGATAACGCCCGCGTGGCGGCGGGCAGCGTGGTGCTCAGCTGCGTGCCGGCGAACTGCACGGTGGCGGGGGTGCCCGCCGTGGTGGTCCGGCGGGATGGCGCCCGGGTGCGCCCCAGCGACGATCTGGATCAGCGGGATATCCCGGACGTGCTGCACGAGCAGCTGCGCCGGCTGGAAAAACGGCTGGCCGCCCTGGAATGCCAGGCCGCCCGCCGCGCCGCCGACGAATTGCCCGACGAGGAGGACGAAGAACGGCGGTAAGGGCCGGTACGGGGGACAACATCCCCCATACACTGCGTGCGCAACAACGATGCGCCCGCCCGGCTTCGCCGACCGCCCTGCCGGTCCGGGTCTCCACCGGAGACCCGGCCGCTTCGCGGACCCGGGCTGCGTGCGCAACAAGGATGCGCCCGTCCGGCTTCGCCGACCGCCCTGCCGGTCCGGGTCTCCACCGGAGACCCGGCCGCTTCGCGGACCCGGGCCCCCAGACCCCGTCTGTCGGGCCGAATACTCGGCCCTCGGGGCAAAATAAAACAAGGCCGGTGCGTATTCCGTATACGCACCAGCCTTATTTTTTATAGTATTCCCCAGGGCCAAAGATATTTGGCCCTGATTTCCGGGGGGCTGGGGGGAATCGTTGATTCCCCCCAGATCGGCTCTTTACTCCCGCGGGCTGCCGTCCTTGTTGAAGCGGCGGCGCAGGGCGTGCTCGGTAGCGGGGATGACCGCCAGCAGGATGACCAGCTGAACCACCGTGAGCGCGCCGCCCACGGCACCCACCGTGTCCGTGTCCCGGCCCAGCACCGGCAGCATGACCAGCGCCGACACCGGCAGCATCACCAGCCCGCCGCGCCACATCAGCCGCCCGGCGTACTGGTTGGCGAACCGCCAGGTAAACTCGTTTTTCATCGACAGGGCGGTGCGGTACCCGTAGACCCACTGGATAGTCCCCGGGGTATGCCGCCACATAAACCAGCCGAAGAGGGCCAGCAGCCCCGGGATCAGCAGCGCCATGCCCAGCATAAAAAACCAGAATCCCATCGCCGCGCCTCCTTATCCGCCCAGGGTAAATTCCGCCAGGGTATTGCTGGCGAGGGCCCAGCTCTCGTACCGCAGCTTTACCCGGGCACTCTCCCCTTCGCCCAGATAGAGCAGATGACACACCTCCACCGCGCGGCCCGCCGGCAGCACCGGCCGGGCGGAAAGAACGGCGTCAAAGCTGTCCGTCCAGGGATAGAGGGTATCGCCGCCCGCTGTGTACACCAGGTCGTATTCGTCCAGGGGCAGGCTGCGGTCGCTCTGGTTTTCCAGGGTGTAGCGCACCTCGTACCAGTCCCGCCAGTCGTCCGGGCGGTCGGGCGAAGAGGCGGCGCTTACCGTCAGGCCGGTGACCTCCAGCCGCACCGCCGCCGTGTCCTCGGGCCGGATCGCCAGCAGCAGGCAGATCAGCCCCGCCCAGAACACCACGCCGCAGGCCAGCAGGCCCAGCCATCGGCTTTTTGCATGGTTCACGCCTCGCTCGCCTCCTCCCAGTTCAGCTCCAGCATGGTAACGGTGCGGGTGTGGGGGTCGTAGTCCTCGTCCAGCACCTGGTCCTCCAGACAGAGGGACGCCGCCTCATCGGCCGGCCCGGCCAGATACAGCCAGCCGTCCAGCGCCTCCCAGTCGGTCAAATCGTAGAGGGAAAGCGCCTGTTCGCCCAGATCCGGCCACAACTGTTCCAGCGTGTAACCCTCCAGCGCCTCCCAGTAGCCGCCCCCGGCACAGAGGCTCACCGCCGCCTCCACGTGGGAATCCCAGTCCTCCAGTTCCGGGGCGCTCATCCGCACCCGGTACAGCTGCCAGCCCGTGGGCAGGCCGGCGGTGCGGCCGGTGAGCCGCTGCGGTTGGGAAAAGATCATCGCCCGGCCCGCCAGGGTGACCGGCTCCCCCGCCCGGGCGGTGCTTTCGCTCACCGACAGGGGCTCCGGGGCGGGTTCGGACCGCCCCAGCACCCCGCTCAGCGTGAAAAAGAGCAGGCCCAGCGCCACCAGCAGCACCCGCAGCCAGAGAAAGCCGTT
>CASFJO010000072.1 GCA_949295035.1 uncultured Gemmiger sp. | reverse complement strand
GATCATCCAGGCCTGCGACTATTACCAGCAAAAGCAGACGGTATCGGTGCACGGCCGAGAAAACATCCAAAGTATGTACGCAGCCTATCACGCCCTGGGCGGCAATGGAGCAGTGACCGCCCTTGTGAAGGACGTGAACGAGCTGCCCACTCATTTCTGAAAGGAGAAGATCCATGAAACTGAATATTCCCGTTCGGCTGAAAAACCCGGTGTTCTGGGCCCAGCTGGGCCTGGCGGTGCTGACCCCGATCCTGGCCTACTTCGGCCTGACCGGCGCCGACATCACCAGCTGGCCGATTCTCGGCCAGACCCTGATGGCCGCGATCCGCAACCCCTATGTGTGTGCCCTGGCCGCGGTGAGCGTCTGGAACGCCATCAACGATCCCACCACCAAGGGCGTAGGCGACAGTGCCCGGGCGCTTACTTACGATTCCCCGGCGGAATAAGTTGTACCGGCTTGCACGGCGTGCAAAGTCCGTGCGAGTTAACATATTAGCTAACACAGGTTAACTTAAAGTTAATTTGAAGTTAATTCAGAGTTATAGAAAGGCCCCAACCATCCGGACTTCCCGGACGGTTGGGGCTTTTTGTTTTTACCGCAGATGAATCTCTGCCGCATATATAAACTCCACCGGGGTTGGTTGGTGGTCGATCGGATACCCAAAGATTTTCACCACAGCTTCCCTGTTGTGTGTCCAGATGTGCTTAATTTCCCGGCGGATGGAGGAATCTACTCCGGCAACGGATACTCCGGCCCATTCCGCAATCACTGTGTATATCTGCTTATGTAATCCGCGCCTCATTCCGCCACTCTTCGCCACCAAGTCAATTCCCCAGGCAAGATACAAGAATCCTTGAGTATGCACATTGGCCCCCAGTGACAGTAAAAATGTTTGCGTGTCCTTGTGATTCAGACCGACCGCGCCGCTGTTTTTCTCTGCCATTTCGCTGCTCACATCCCCTGCCTGGTCGTGTCCAGGTTTTTGATGGTTGCAAATATAATCGCAGAGGAAAATTTTGTCAAATTGAGGGAAATGAAAATAGAATTGGTTCAAATCTTGGTTCAAGGCAAAAGAAAAAGCCTGTAGAATGGCTCTACAGGCTGATTCTTTTGGTTGGGTTGGCGGGATTCGAACCCACGGATGCGGGAGTCAAAGTCCCGTGCCTTACCGCTTGGCGACAACCCAAAGAAAAGAAAAAGCGGAAACCGTGCTGTCACACAACCGGGATCCGCTTTCTCTGTGGGGTGGCTAGTGGGGCTCGAACCCACGGCCTCCAGAGCCACAATCTGGCGCGCTAGCCAACTGCGCCATAGCCACCACATAATGGTGCGCCCAAAGGGACTCGAACCCCTGGCCCACTGCTTAGAAGGCAGTTGCTCTATCCACCTGAGCTATGGGCGCACGCCAAAGGTCATTCCCGACTGGGACACGCTGCGCCATATATAATACTATATTTTTTGTTCCCCGTCAAGGCCCTGGCTGAATTTTTTCCGCCCCGCTCCCATCCGTGCCGGGGGCGGCCCGTGCCCGCCGCCGTCCGCCTGTCGCGCGGCGGGCGGCTCTGGGCCCCGGGCGCATCTTTTTGCGGTTTCAGCCCGCTTTTTTGCGGCCCGGGGTGGAAAAAACCTGGCACGCGTGCTACAATAAAACACGCAAGGGAAACACAACGCGGCGCCGCCGCTTGCGAAAGGAAGAGTGAAGAATGGGCAATATATGGCATGACATGAATCCCGCGCGCATCACCCCGGAGGATTTCGTGGCCGTGATCGAGATCGAGAAGGGCTCTAAAAAGAAATACGAACTGGATAAGGAGACCGGCTTCATCATCCTGGACCGGATCCTGTACACATCCACCCACTACCCGGCCAACTACGGCCTGATCCCCCGCACCCTGTCCGACGATGGGGACCCGCTGGATGTGCTGGTGCTCTGCAGCGAGACCATCCAGCCCATGAGCCTGGTGCGCTGCTATCCCATCGGCGTGTTCACCATGCTGGACGGGGGCAAGATGGACGAGAAGATCATCGCCATCCCCTTCAGCGATCCCACCTACAACACCTATACCGACATCAGCGAGCTGCCCACCCACATCTTTGCCGAGATGCGGCATTTCTTCAGCGTTTACAAGAGCCTGGAAGGCAAGGATACCGTGGTGAACGAGGAACAGGGCGCGGAGGCCGCCAAGGAGGTCATCCGCAAATGCCGGGAGGCCTATATCCAGAAATACTGCTGACCACGGCGGGTCGGCGGCGGCGCGGGGCGCTGCCGCCGTTCGCTTTGCCGTTTGTCTGATTTTTTTACGGAAAGGAACCGATCGAATTTATGAACTGCACTGTGAATATTGCCCGGGATACCTACTGGCTGGGCGCCAGCGACCGGCGTCTGGCCCGGTTTGAGAACCTGTTTCCGCTGACCCGGGGCGTGGCTTACAACAGCTACCTGATCCTGGACGAAAAGACCGTTTTGCTGGACACCGCGGACTATGCGGTGGGCCGCCGCTTTTTTGAGAATCTGGCCGGTTTGCTCAACGGCCGCCCGCTGGATTATGTGGTGGTGCACCACATGGAGCCCGACCATGCCGCCACCTTGAGCCAGCTGCTGGACAACCACCCCGAGACCATCGTGGTCTGCAACGCCAAGACCCTGGCCATGATCGGGCAGTTCTTCGCCATCGACCTGAACGGCCGCGCCCAGCTGGTGGCCGAAGGCGGGGAGCTGTGCACCGGCGCCCATACGCTGCGCTTTATGATGGCCCCCATGGTCCACTGGCCGGAGGTCATGGTCAGCTACGATACGCTCACCGGCGCGCTGTTCAGCGCCGATGCCTTCGGCAGCTTTGGCGCGCTGGAAGGCGATCTGTTCACCAACAAGGCCGATTTCATCCAGAACTGGCTGCCGGAATCCCGCCGTTACTACGCCAACATCGTGGGCAAGTACGGCGCGCCAGTACAGGCGCTGCTGAAGAAGGCCGCCGGGCTGGATATCCGGCTGGTCTGCCCGCTGCACGGGCCGCTGTGGAAACAGGACATCGACTACCTGGTGGGTCTGTACGATATCTGGAGCCGGTATGAGCCCGAGGCCCGCACCGTGGCGGTGCTGTATGCCAGCATGTACGGCCATACCGAGGCGGCCGCCGTGCGGCTGTCGGAACTGCTGACCGAGCGCGGGGTTGCCGGCGTGACAGTGCACGACGTGTCCAGCGAGGATACCAGCTGGCTGATCGCCGAGGTGTGGCGGTGCAGCCATCTGGTGCTGGCGGCGCCCACCTACAACGGCGGGCTGTACCCGGCCATGGAAAATCTGCTGGCGGACATGAAGGCGCTGACCGCCCAGAACCGCACGGTGGGGCTGGTGGAGAACGGCAGCTGGGCCCCCGCCTCCGGCAAGGCGATGCGCGCCGCGCTGGACGGCATGAAGAACATGACCGTGCTGGAGCCGGTGGTCACCATCAAGTCCGCCGCCGCGGCCGCCCAGGAGCAGGCGCTGGCCCAACTGGCCGACGTTCTGGCCGCCGATCTGGCCCGGAACTGAGCGCCCCGAACAAAAGCATCAAAAAAGGGAGAGGGCCCTGGAGGCCCCCTCCTTTTTTTTGCCGATACATCCTTTCGGCAAAACGGCGGCCCGCCATATCCGCGGCGGCAACCGGCCCGGCGGGGCAGGCAAGGGCGTTTTTGGCAAATCGCACAAAGACGCCCCGCCCGAACCGGCGGGCTTGTTCCCGATAACAGGCATCTTGATCGAGTTATGAGCGCAAAACCATAGATTTTGCCGGCCGGCTGGTATACAATAAAAAGAAAAGGCGAAGTTCCCCGTGCCGGGGACCGCGCAAAGGAGTGGATCTGTGCATGAACAGCAAACTGCGGCAGGACGCGGACGCGATCGTGGCGGCCTCGATCCGGGCCGTACAGCCGGACGAAGCGGTGCGGCGGGCGCTGGCCGGGCGGACCTTTCCGGGCCGGGTGGTGCTGGTGGCGGCGGGCAAGGCCGCCTGGCAGATGGCCAAAGCCGCCCGGGATTGCCTGGGGGATGGCATCGAAGCGGGGGTCGTGGTGACCAAATACGGCCACGTGAAAGGCCCGCTGCCCGGCATCGACTGCCGGGAGGCCGGCCATCCCGTGCCGGACGAAAATTCTTTCGCCGGAACCCGGGCCGCGCTGGATCTGGTGCGGGGGCTCACAGAGCGGGATACGGTGCTGTTTTTGCTGTCCGGCGGGGGCAGCGCCCTGTTTGAGCAGCCGCTGGTCAGCGGAGAAGCGCTGCAGGATGTGACCCGGCAGCTGCTGGCCTGCGGGGCCGATATCGTGGAGACCAACACCATCCGCAAACGGCTGAGCGCGGTCAAAGGCGGGCGGTTTGCCCAGGCGTGCGCGCCGGCGCGGGTGTTCTCGATCGTGTTGTCGGACATACTGGGCGATCCGCTGGACATGATCGCTTCCGGGCCCGCCTGCCCGGATTCCTCCACCTGCGCCCAGGCCCGGGCGGTGGCAAAGAAGTACCGGCTGCGCCTGCCCGACGAGGTGCGGGCCTGCCTGGACCGGGAGACCCCCAAGACGCTGGACAATGTGGAGACGCAGATCACCGGGTCGGTGCGGCAGCTGTGCGCGGCCGCGGCGGAGGCCTGCCGGGCGCGGGGCTATGAACCGCTGCTGCTGACCGACCGGTTGTGCTGCCAGGCAAAAGAAGCCGGCAGTTTTCTGGCGTCGGTGCTGGCAACCCACGCGGGCGGCGGGCGGCGGCTGGCGTTTCTGGCGGGCGGCGAAACGGTGGTGCAGCTGACCGGTTCCGGCAAAGGCGGCCGCAACCAGGAACTGGCGCTGGCCGCCGCCCCCGGGCTGGAAGGGGTGAACGGGGCGGTGTTCAGCGTGGGGTCGGACGGTACCGACGGCCCCACCGACGCGGCGGGCGGCTATGTGGACGGCGAGACCGCCGCGGCGCTGCGGGCGCGGGGGCTGGATGTGTACGCGGTGCTGCGGGACAACGACGCCTACCATGCGCTGCAGGTGGTGGACGGCCTGATCGTGACCGGCCCCACCGGCACCAACGTGAACGATGTGGCGGTGGCGCTGCTGCAAGACTGAATCGGGACACAAAGACCCGGCCGGGCACGCAAATGTGCGTACCCGGCCGGGTCTTTCGTCTGCTTTGGATCAGCGATCCTGGGCGATGGACCGGCGCAGCAGCCCGGCCGCGGCCGCTCCGATCACCAGCGCGGTGGCCGGATAGGCGGCCCAGACCCCCTGCAGGCCCAGCCCGGCCGCCGGCAGCAGAAACAGAAAGAACGGCTGGATCACCAGAGGTTCCCCGTAGGCCAGCAGGGCCGCGGCGCGGGCCTGGCTCACCGCGCAGAAGTAGCTGCAGACGAACCGGGCCAGCCCCACCAGCGGATAGCTGACCACCAGATACCACAGCGCCCCGGCCGCGGCGGGGACGGTGTCCTTTCCCGCGCCGAAGAGCACCGGCAGCATTTCCCGGCCGGCCAGGCAGAGCAGGCTGCACACCAGGCCGGCCCCCACCGCCGTGGCCAGCCCCTTGCGCCGCAGGTGAGCCAGGGCGGTAAAATCCCGCGCGCCGTTGGCGTAGCTGACAAGCGGCTGGGCGCCGTCGCCCACGCCGGTCATCAGCGGCAGAAAACTGCCGGTGACATAACTGAGGATGGCGTATACCGCCACGGCGGCGGTGCCGCCGTACCGCTGCGCCTGGATGTTGTTGAGAAGCAGCACGATGCTGGTGGAGAGGGACAGCCCGAAGGGCGAGGCGCCCAGCCGCAGGATCTGCCGCAGCAGCATCCCCGAAAGGCGCAGATCGCCGGCGCGGGGGGCGGCGGTACGCCCGGTGAGCACCAGCGGCAGGGCCAGCGCCACGCAGCCGCCCTGGGCGGCCATCGTGGCCACCGCCGCGCCCCACAACCCCCACTGGAACCGCTCGATGAACAGCCAGTCCAGAAAGATGTTTGCCAGCAGACCGAACACCATCACCACCATGGCGGTGACCGACCGGCCGGTACCCCGCAGCAGCGGGACCAGCCCGTTGGCGAAGATCTGGGTGAAGGCCAGCGCGCAGACCACCCGCAGGTATTCGCAGGCCGGCTGCATCAGGCTCTCGTCCGCCCCCATGTAGGGCAACAGGAGAGGATGCAGAACATACAAACTCACGCTGAGCACCGCCGAGGCCAGCGCCAGGGCGGTCAGGGTGCCGCCCACCGCCCGGCGGGCGGCGGCCGCGTCCCCGGCGCCCAGGGCCGTGGCGGCACAGACCGAGCCGCCCACCCCCAGCGCCAGCCCCACCGCCAGCAGCACCTGCACCAGCGGCCAGGCCACGTTGATGGCGGCCAGACCCACGTCCCCCATGTTGCGGCCGATGAAAAAGCCGTCCACCACCACAAAAAAGCCGCAGAGCAGCTGGCTGGCCATACTGGGCAGCACAAAGTGAAAAAATTGCCGCTCCAGCGGCCGGTCCTGTCGCATGAGGCACCTCCTTGCAATGATGACAGGGAAGATCAACGCGGGGCCGCGGGCGCAACAAGGATGCGCCCGCAGCCCCGCGTTATTCCCCCCGATCGGCTCCTTATACGCTCAGCTCCGCCTTCTGGCCCAGGCAGTCGGGGTTGGCGGCCAGCACCGGGCGGATGTACTCGTCCAGATAATGGCGCACCTGGGCGGGGGCCAGACCGGTGAAATGCTCCGGCTGCAGCACCGTCTCGATGTCCTCCCGCGCCAGGCCGAAGGCCGGGTCGGCCACCACCCGGTCGATCAGGTCGTTGGGCAGGCCCTGTTCCTTGACCCGGGCCGCCGCCGCCACCGAGTGCTGGCGCAGCCGCTCATGCAGCTCCTGCCGGTCGCCGCCCTTCTTGACCGCCTGCATCATGATGTTCTCGGTGGCCATAAAGGGCAGTTCCGCCATCACCCGGGAGCGGATGACCTTGGGATACACCACCAGCCCGTTGCAGACGTTCAGCAGGATGTTCAGGATGGCGTCCGCGGCCAAAAAGCCCTCCGCCATGGCGATCCGCTTGTTGGCGGAATCGTCCAGCGTGCGCTCGAACCACTGGGTGCCGGCGGTGAAGGCCGGATTCAGCACATCCACCATCAGGTACCGGGCCAGCGCGCAGATCCGCTCGGCCCGCATGGGGTTGCGCTTGTAGGGCATGGCCGAGGAGCCGATCTGATGGGCCTCGAAAGGCTCCTCCATCTCCTTGAAGTTGGCCAGCAGCCGCAGGTCGGTGGCGAACTTCATCGCGCTGGAGCCAAGGCCCGCCAGGGCGTTCAGCACCATGGTGTCCACCTTGCGGCTGTAGGTCTGGCCGGACACCGGCACCACCTTGTCAAATCCCAGCGAGGCGGCGATATCCGCCTCCACCGCCCGGATCTTGCCCTCGTCCCCCTCAAACAGCTCCACAAAGCTGGCCTGGGTGCCGGTGGTGCCCTTGCTTCCCAGCAGCGCCAAGCTGGCGATCCGGTGGTCGATCTCCTCCAGGTCCATATACAGCTCGTTCATCCACAGGGTCGCCCGCTTGCCCACGGTGGTCAGCTGGGCGGGCTGGCAGTGGGTGTAGGCAAGGCAGGGCATCTCCTTGTATTTGTCGGCAAAATCCGCCAGCAGCGCCAGCACCCCGATCAGCTTTTTGCGCACCAGGGCCAGGCCCTCCCGCATCACCAGCACGTCGGTGTTGTCCCCCACATAGCAGCTGGTGGCCCCCAGGTGGATGATGCCCTTGGCGGAGGGGCACTGCAGCCCGTAGGCGTAGACGTGGCTCATCACGTCGTGGCGGCACTCCTTCTCCCGGCGGATGGCGTCCTCGTAGTTGATGTCGTCGGCGTGGGCCTCCAGCTGGGCGATCTGCTCGTCGGTGATGGGCAGGCCCTGCTTTTTCTCGGCCTTCGCCAGCGCGATCCACAGCCGTCTCCAGGTACGGAACTTGTTGTCCTCCGAAAAGATGTACTGCATCTCGTCCGAGGCGTAGCGGGTGGAAAACGGCGAAATATAACGGTCATGGGACATAGCTTTGTGTTCCCCTTTCTTGGTGTTACAGCGCGAAATACGCCACGCCGCCCTCAAACAGCGGCTGCCAGGTATCCCCCGGCACGTTCTTGTACAGATTCACGCCCCGGCGCTCGGAATGGCCCATCTTGCCCAGGACGCGGCCGTCCGGGCTGGTGATTCCCTCCACGGCCCAGACGCTGCCGTTGGGATTGTACCGCAGGTCCATGCTGGGCACCCCGTCCGGCGTGGTGTACTGGGTGGCGATCTGGCCGGCGTCGCGCAGCTGTGCCAGAAGCTGGGGGCTGGCCACGAACCGGCCCTCGCCGTGGCTGATGGCGATGGTGTGCAGCGCGCCCGGCTCACATTTTGCCAGCCAGGGCGACAGGGTGGAGGCCACCCGGGTGGTCACCAGCATGCTCTGGTGCCGGTGCAGGGTGTTGAAGGTCAGGGTGGGGCAGCTTTCGTCGATGGGCCGGATCTCCCCGTAGGGCACAAGGCCCAGCTTGATGAGGGCCTGGAAGCCGTTGCAGATGCCCAGCATCAGCCCGTCCCGCTGTTTCAGCAGCCGGTGCACCGCCTCGGTGACCGCCGGCGCCCGGAAGAAGGCGGTGATGAACTTGGCGCTGCCGTCCGGCTCGTCGCCGCCGGAAAAACCGCCCGGCAGCATCACGATCTGGCTGGCGTCGATGGCCTTCACCAGCGCCTCGCAGCTCTCGGCCACGGCGGCGGGGGTCAGGTTGTTGATGACCAGCACCTGCGGGTCGGCCCCCGCCTGGCGGAAGGCCCGGGCGGTGTCGTACTCGCAGTTGGTGCCCGGGAACACCGGGATGATCACCTTGGGCCGGGCCGCGCCGATCTTGGGTGCGCGGCGGCTTTCGGGCTTGTGGTTGAGGACCGGCGCCTCGCCGGGGTTCACCCCCCGGTAGGGCATCACCGGCTCCATCTTCTTCTCCCAGACCTCCTGCACGGCGGCCAGGTCCACCGTCTCGTCCTTGGTGCGGAAGGTGTACTCCCCGGTGGTCACGCCCAGCACCGCGCCCAGAGGCTGTTCCTCCTCCATCTCCAGCACAAAGCTGCCGTAGGCCGGGCGGAACAGGCTGTCCGCGTCCACGCCGGTGGACAGAGCGAAGCCGATGCGGTTGCCCAGCCCCATCTTGAACAGGCACTCGGCCACACAGCCGTAGCCCGGGGTGGCGCAGGCCAGCACCTTGCCGGAGGCGATCAGCCCCTGCACGATGGCGTACAGGGCTTTCAGGCTGTCCGCGTCGGGCACAAGGCCGTTGTATTTGGGCCGCAGCAGCATGACCTTGCTGCCCGGCAGCTTGAACTCGGGGCTGAGGATGCGGCGGGTGTCCCCGATGGCGGCGGCGAAGCTCACCAGCGTGGGGGGCACGTCCAGCTTTTCAAAGCTGCCGGACATGCTGTCCTTGCCGCCGATGGCCGCCAGCCCCAGGTCCATCTGGGCGTCCAGCGCGCCCAGCAGGGCGGCCAGCGGCTTGCCCCAGCGGGCGGGATCTGTGCCCAGCCGCTCGAAGTATTCCTGGAAGGTCAGGTAGGCGGCCTGGTGGTCAAAACCGGTGGCCACCAGACGGCTCACGCTCTCCACCACCGAGAGATAGGCCCCCCGGTAGGGGTCCTGTTCCATCAGGTAGGGGTTGAAGCCCCAGGCCATGCCGCTGCAGGTGGTGGTCTCCCCGTTCACCGGGAGTTTGGCCACCATGGCCTGGGCCGGGGTCAGCTGGGTGCGCCCGCCGAAGGGCATCAGCACGGTGGCCGCCCCGATGGTGGAGTCGAACCGCTCGGCCAGGCCCTTGTTGCTGCAAACGTTCAGATCCCCCGCCAGGGCGGTGAGCCGCTCGCTCAGGGTGCCGCCCGGCCAGTCGCGCACATAGGCGCCGGCGGCCTCCACATGGGCGGCGGCGTGCTTTTCCGCGCCGTTGGAGTTCAAAAACTCCCGGCTGATATCCACGATGGTGGCCCCGTTCCAGGTCATGGTCAGGCGGGGGGCTTCGGTGACGGTGGCCACCACGGTGGCCTCCAGGTTCTCCCCATTGGCCAGCCGGATGAACTCGTCCACGTCGCCCGGGGCCAGCACCACCGCCATCCGCTCCTGGCTCTCGGAGATGGCCAGCTCGGTGCCGTCCAGCCCGTCGTACTTGCGGGGCACCGCGTTCAGGTCGATGGCAAGCCCGTCCGCCAGTTCCCCGATGGCCACGCTCACACCGCCCGCGCCGAAGTCGTTGCACCGCTTGATGAGCCGGGTGGCCCGGGGGTCACGGAACAGCCGCTGCAGTTTGCGCTCCACGGGGGCGTTGCCCTTCTGCACCTCGGCCCCGCAGGTCTCCAGGCTCTCCAGCTTGTGGGCCTTGCTGGAACCGGTGGCGCCGCCGCAGCCGTCCCGGCCGGTGCGCCCGCCCAGCAGCACCACGATGTCGCCGGCCGCGGGCACCTCCCGGCGCACGTTGGCCGCCGGGGCCGCGCCCACCACCGCGCCGATCTCCATCCGCTTGGCCACATAGCCCGGATGGTACAGCTCGTCCACCCGGCCGGTGGCCAGGCCGATCTGGTTGCCGTAGCTGGAATAGCCCGCCGCCGCGGTGGTCACCAGCTTGCGCTGGGGCAGCTTGCCGGGCAGCGTCTCGCTCACCGACACCAGCGGATCGCCCGCGCCGGTCACCCGCATGGCCTGGTAGACGTAGCTGCGGCCGGACAGCGGGTCCCGGATGGCGCCGCCGATGCAGGTGGCCGCGCCGCCGAAAGGCTCGATCTCGGTGGGATGGTTATGGGTCTCGTTCTTGAACAGGAACAGCCAGTCCTGCTCCTCCCCGTCCACGTCGCAGGTGATCTTGACGGTACAGGCGTTGATCTCGTCCGACTCGTCCAGATTCTTCAAAATCCCCCGCTTCTTTAAGGCCTTGGCCCCGATGGTGGCCAGGTCCATCAGGCAGACGGGCTTGGGGGCGCGGCCGGCGTATACCTCCGCCCGCAGGTCCTCGTACCGGCCCCAGGCGGCGGCCACGGCGGGCTCGTCAAATTCCGCGGAGTCCAGAATGGTGCCGAAGGTGGTGTGCCGGCAGTGATCGGACCAGTAGGTGTCGATCATCCGGATCTCGGTGATGGTGGGATCCCGCCGTTCGCCGCGGAAGTAGTTCTGGCAGAAGGCGATGTCCCCCTCGTCCATGGCCAGGCCCTTCTCGGCCACAAAGGCCGCCAGGCCCGCCTGGTCCAGCTGGTTGAAACCGGTCAGGGTCTCCACGGTGGTGGGGATGGGGTACTCCACCGCCAGGGTGGCCTTCTCTTCCAGCGAGGCCAGCCGGGCCTCCACCGGGTTGATGACGTATTTTTCCACGGCGGCCAGCGCCTCGTCGGTGATATCCCCTTCCAGCAGATAGACCCGGGCGGTGCGCACGGCGGGCCGCTCGCCCTGGCTGATCAGCTGGATGCACTCGCTGGCGGAATCCGCCCGCTGGTCGAACTGGCCGGGCAGGTATTCCACCGCGAACACCCGGTCGGCGGCGGGCAGGGCATCGTAGGTCACGTCCGCCGGCGGCTCGCTGAACACGGTGGGCAGGCAGGCGTCAAACAGCTCCCGGCTGATGCCCTCCACGTCGTACCGGTTCAGCAGCCGCAGGCCCGTCAGCCCCCGGATGCCCACCAGGCCGGTGAGTTCGGCCAGCAGGCCCTGGGCCTCCCCGTCAAAACCGGGCTTTTTTTCCACATATACGCGATAAACCATGGGTACTCCCCCTTATTGTTGTTGCGCGGCCAGGGCAGCCAGGGCCCGGCGGCCGATGTCGGTGCGCTTGTGCGCCCCCTCAAACCGGATGCGGTCGGCGGCGGCGTAGGCTTTTTCCAGGGCCGCGGGCAGGTCGGCCGCGGTGGCGGTGACCCCCAGCACCCGGCCCCCGGCGGTCACAAGGCCGCCGTCTTTGACGGCGGTGCCCGCGTGGTAGACCACCGCGTCGCCGTCCGGCAGCTGGCCGTTGGCCGCCAGACCCTCGATGGGCAGGCCCTTGGGGTATTGTTGGGGATAGCCGCCGCTGGCCAGGATGACGCAGGCGGCCGCGCCGATGTCGAACTCCACCGGAGTGTCGGCCAGGGTGCCGTTTGTGCAGGCCTGCATGATGGTCAAAAGATCGCTGCGCAGCAGCGGCAGCACCACCTGGGTCTCCGGGTCGCCGAAACGGCAGTTGTACTCGATGACCTTGGGGCCGTCCGGGGTGAGCATCAGCCCGAAGTACAAACAGCCCTGAAAGGGGCAGCCCTCCGCCTGCATGGCCCGCACGGTGGGCAGGAAAATTTCCCGCATGCACCGCTCGGCCACCGCCGGGGTGTAGAAGGGGTTCGGGGCGATGGTGCCCATGCCGCCGGTGTTCAGGCCCTCGTCGCCGTCCAGCGCCCGCTTGTGGTCCATGCTGGAGACCATGGGCCTGACCGTCTTGCCGTCGCAGAAGGCCAGCACGCTGACCTCCGGCCCGGTGAGGAACTCCTCCACCACCACCCGGCTGCCGGAGGCGCCGAACACCTTCTCCTCCATCATCTCGTGGAGGGCCTGGCGGGCAGCGGCCTCGTCGGGGCAGATCAGCACCCCCTTGCCCAGGGCCAGCCCGTCGGCCTTGATGACCACCGGGTACCTGCCCGTTTCCCGGATATAGGTCAGGGCGGCGGTGGGCTCGGTGAACACCGCGTAGTCGGCGGTGGGGATGCCGTATTGCTTCATAAGATTTTTGCTGAACACCTTGCTGGCCTCGATGCGGGCGGCCGCGGCGGTGGGCCCGAAAGCCGGGATGCCCGCCTGAGCCAGCTTGTCCACCAGCCCTAAGGCCAGCGGATCGTCCGGCGCCACCACCACGTAATCAAAGGCTTCCTCTTTGGCAAAAGCCACCATGGCGTCCAGATCGGTGGCCGGGATCGCCCGGCAGACAAAGCCGTCGGCGGCGATGCCCCCGTTGCCCGGCGCGGCCCACAGCTCGCCGGCCGCGGGGCTCTGGCGCAGCTTGCGCAGGATGGCGTGCTCCCGCCCGCCGCCGCCTACTACGAGAAGTTTCATAGGTTGTGTTTCCCCTTTCCTGGCAGAGAAACCGCCAAAGCCCCGGGCGCGTTACGCGTGCCGGGGCGGCGGAAGATATGGTTTAGTGATGGAACAGCCGCAGCCCGCAGAAGGCCATGGTGATGCCGTACTTGTTGCAGGTGTCGATGACCTGCTGGTCCCGGATGGAGCCGCCCGGCTCCACGATCGCGGTCACGCCGCTGCGGCGGGCCCGCTCGATGTTGTCCCCGAAGGGGAAGAACGCGTCGCTGCCCAGGCACACGCCGGTGACTTTGGCCAGCCATTCCTTCTTCTCGGCGGCGGTCAGGGGTTCGGGCCGGGTGGTGAAGGTCTCGGCCCACACATCCTCCCCGATCACGTCCTCGTACTCGTCGGAGATGTACACGTCGATGGCGTTGTCCCGGTTGGGGCGGCTCACGTCCTCCCGGAAGGGCAGGCCCAGCACCTTGGGATGATGGCGCAGCTGCCAGATATCCGCCTTGTTGCCCGCCAGGCGGGTGCAGTGGATGCGGCTCTGCTGGCCGGCGCCCACCCCGATCACCTGCCCGCCCTGGGCGTAGCAGACCGAGTTGGACTGGGTGTATTTCAGGGTGATGAGGCAGAGCATCAGATCCCGCTTCTGCTCGGCGGTGAGGGTCTTGTTCTCGGTGACGATGTTGGCCAGCATGCTCTCGTCAATGACCAGGTCGTTGCGGCCCTGCTCAAAGGTCACCCCGAACACCTGCTTGCGCTCGATGGGCGCGGGCTGGTAGGCCGGGTCGATCTGGATGATGGTGTAGTTGCCCTTGCGCTTGGACTTCAGGATGGCCAGTGCCTCGGGGGTGTAGCCCGGGGCGATGATGCCGTCGCTGACCTCGTGCTGGATGACCCGGGCGGTGGACTCGTCGCACTCGTCCGAGAGGGCGATCCAGTCGCCGAAGCTGCTCATCCGGTCGGCCCCGCGGGCCCGGGCGTAGGCGCAGGCCAGGGGGGAGAGTTCCAGCCCCTCGCAGAAGTACATTTTTTTCAGCGCGTCGTCCAGCGGCAGGCCGTAGGCCGCGCCCGCCGGGGACACATGCTTGAAGCTGGCGGCGGCGGGCAGATCGCCGGCGGCCCGCAGTTCCCGCACCAGCTGCCAGGAGTTCAGCGCGTCCAGCAGGTTGATGTAGCCCGGCTTGCCGTTCAGCACGGTGATGGGCAGCTCGCCCTGCTCCATGAACACCCGGGCGGGTTTCTGGTTCGGGTTGCAGCCGTATTTCAATTGCAGTTCGGTCACGATGGTCTACCCCCTTCTTATTCCTCGTTCCCGGCTTCGTCCCACACCGGGTCGTACTTGTTGATGATCACGTCCTCGGTCTCCTGGGTGGCCAGGTCGATGGCCCGCACAAACAGGCTCACCTTGTTGTCCGCGTTCAGCGCATCCCAGATATCCACCGCGAAATCCTCGGCCTCCTCCGGCACGCTCACCCGCTCCGGCTCGCCCTCAAAGCTGGGGATGGGGCTGCCGTCGCACCGGTAGGTGTGGAGGAAATGCCCCTCCCCGGCCACCGGCTGGGGATACTCGAAGAAGTACCGCCGGCAGCTTTCGCCGTTGCCGTCGGCGCTTTTCAGGATGGACAGCTTGTAGGCGCACTCGCCGCCGCTCACCTCCACCACGCCGCTGATGCGGGGGGTCCAGTTGGGGCCGTCCGGCTCGAAGGTGCGGGTGCGCAGCGCGTCCTCAAAGCTGCCGCCCGCTGCCAGGAAATCGTAGATGGTGTCGGTCTGGTCGCCGTTGGTGGCGATGGTCACGTCCCCCCAGGTGCGCGCCGGGTTGTAGATGATCAGGCTCGGGTCCTCCAGTTTGGACGGGTCGGCGGCCTTGGTGCAGATGCCGTCCAGTTCGGGCAGCGGGTCAAAGATCCGGTTGCGGCTGTTGGCGCTGCGGCCCATGATGAAGTAGGCGATCAGCGCCTTTTTGCCGCTGGGGGCCAGCCCCAGCACGATGCCCCGGCCCGGATAGGCGTTCTCCCGCAGCAGGGCGTACAGATCCATCTTTTCCATCGTCGGCTCCCTTTCTTCTGGGCGCGGGCTGGGCCCGCGCGGTATTAAATATACGTATCGTATAAAATTACGTATCGTATTCTTTGCAGAGCATCTCCACGGCGGCGGGCAGCAGCTTCCATTCGGCCTGCTCCATCACCCGCTTCTGCAAAATTTCCGGGGTGTCGCCGGGCTGCACCTCCACCGCCTTTTGCAGCAGGATGCGGCCGCCGTCACAGATCTCGTTGACCAGATGCACCGTGGCCCCGGTCACCTTGACCCCCCGGGCCAGGGCGGCCTGGTGTACCCGCAGGCCGTAGAACCCCTCGCCGCAGAAGCTGGGGATCAGGCTGGGATGCACGTTTACGATCCGGTCCGGGTAGGCGGCGATGACCGACGGCCCCAGAATGGACAGAAAGCCCGCCAGCACCACCAGCTGGACGCCGTGGCTCTGCAGGGTGTCCAGCAGCGCCGCGTCGAAGGCGTCGGCGTCGGGGTAGTCCCGGCGGCGGACCACCGCGGTCTCCACGCCGGCCTTTTCGGCCCGCTCCAGGGCAAAGACCCCGGGCTTTGAGGCAACCACCAGGCTCACCCGGCCGTGGGAAATGGCCCCGGCGGCCTGGGCATCCAGGATGGCCTGTAAATTCGTCCCCCCGCCGGACACCAGCACCGCGATCTTCAGCATAACTCCACCCCGCTGCCGGCGGCGATCTCGCCCAGCCGCCAGGCGCCGGGCTCGCCGTTTTGGTGCAGCACGGCCAGGGCCTTGTCCGCGTCGGCGGCGGCCACCGTCAGCACCATGCCCACCCCCATGTTGAAGGTGTTGAACATGTCCCGCTCGGGGATGCCGCCCACCCGGGCAATGAGATCGAACAGGGCCGGGGTGCGCACGTCCTGTTTGCGGATGCGGGCGCAGCAGCCCTCTTTCAGGCTGCGGGGGATATTCTCGTAGAAGCCGCCGCCGGTGATGTGGCTCACGCCCTTCACCGTCACCTGGTCCATCAGGGCCAGCACCGGCTTCACATAGATGCGGGTGGGCTCGAGGAGCGCCTCGCCCAGCGGGCGGCCCAGCACCTCGGTGTAGCGGGTGAGAACGTCGGGGTCATGCTCCAGATCGAAGACCCGGCGCACCAGCGAGAACCCGTTGGAGTGCACGCCGGAACTGGGCAGGGCGATGAGCACATCGCCGGGGGTCATGGTGCTGTTGTCCAGCAGGCGGGACTTGTCCACCGCGCCCACGGTAAAGCCCGCCAGGTCGTACTCGTCCTCCGGGTAGAAACCGGGCATCTCGGCGGTCTCGCCGCCCACCAGAGCGCAGCCGGCCTGCACGCAGCCCTCGGCCACGCCGGCCACCAGCTGGGCGATCTTCTCCGGCACATTTTTGCCGCAGGCGATGTAGTCCAAAAAGATCAGGGGTTTCGCGCCGGCGCAGATCACGTCGTTCACGCACATGGCCACGCAGTCGATGCCCACCGTGTCGTGCTTGTCCAGCAAAAAGGCCAGTTTCAGCTTGGTGCCCACCCCGTCGGTGCCGCTGATGAGCACCGGATGGGGCATGTTGGTGCAGTCCAGCTCGAACAGGCCGCCGAAGCCGCCCAGGCCGCCGATGCAGCCGGGGGTCAGGGTGCGGGCCACATGGGCGCGCATCAGTTCCACCGCCTTGTAGCCGGCGGTGATGTCCACGCCGGCGGCGGCGTAGCTGGCGGAATAGCTCTTTTCCATGGCGATGGCTCCTTTATCAGTCGATGCTCTCGGAGAGCTTCTTCTCAAACTTGCTCTTTTCGGTCACGGCGGGTGTCTCGGCCGGGTAGTTGCCGCAGAAGCAGCCGGTGCACAGCCCCAGCTTGCAGCCCTCGGCGATCTTCTTCACCCCGTCCAGGCTCAAAAAGCCCAGACTGTCCACCCCCAGGATCTCCTTCATCTCCTCCAGAGTGTGGTTGGCGGCGATCAGGTTCTCCCGGCTGTCCACGTCCACCCCGTAGTAGCAGGGGTAGAGGAACTCCGGCGCGCTGGACAGGAAATGTACCTGGGTGGCCCCGGCCTCCCGCAGCAGCTGCACGATCTGGCGGCTGGTGGTGCCCCGCACGATGGAGTCGTCCACCAGCACCACCCGCTTGCCCCGAACGGTGTCCGCGATGGGGTTCAGCTTGATGCGCACGGTGTTCTCCCGCTGTTTCTGGTTGGGCTGGATGAAGGTGCGGCCGATGTACTTGTTCTTGAGGAAGCCGATGCCGTAGGGGATGCCGCTCTGCTGGGAGTAGCCCAGCGCGGCATCCAGCCCGGAATCGGGCACGCCGATGACCACGTCCGCCTGCACCGGATGTTCCAGCGCCAGGAAAGCGCCGGCCCGGCGGCGGGCCCGGTGTACCGAGGCCCCGTCGATGACCGAGTCGGGCCGGGCGATGTAGACGAACTCAAAGGCGCACAGGCTGGTGGGCTGGCCGCAGTGGGCGCGGATGGAGCGCATGCCGCTTTCGTCGAACACCACGATCTCACCGGGCTCCACGTCCCGCACAAATTCGCCGCCGGCGGCGCTGATGGCGCAGCTCTCGCTGGCGATGATGTCGCTGCCCCCCAGCTTGCCGATGCACAGCGGGCGGAAACCGTGGGGGTCCCGGGCGGCGATTAGTTTGCGGGGGCTCATGATGACCAGGCTGTAGGCCCCTTTCAGCAGGGGCATGCTCTTCTCCACCGCCTCCTCGATGCTGGCGCTCTCCAGCCGCTGGCGGGTGATGGTGTAGGCGATCACCTCGGTGTCGCTGGTGGAGTGGAAGATGCCGCCTCCCAGCTCGATCTCCCGGCGCAGCTCGTAGGAGTTGGTCAGGTTGCCGTTGTGAGCCAGCGCCATGGAGCCCTTGATATGCCGGATCACAAAGGGCTGGGCGTTGGCCCGCAGCGGGGTGCCGGTGGTGGCGTAGCGGCAGTGGCCGATGCACATGTTGCCCCGGGGCATGGTCTCCAGCACCTGGCGGGTGAACACCTCGTTCACCAGGCCCAGTTCCCGGCGCTTGTAGATGACCCCGTCGTCGTTGACGGCCATGCCGCAGCTCTCCTGGCCCCGGTGCTGCAGCGCGTAGAGGCCGTAGTAGGTGGCGGCCACCACGTCCTGGTCCTCGTCCCGGCGGTAGATGCCGAATACGCCGCATTCCTCATGCAGTTTTGCGTCGAACGTTTCCATAGTTTCCCTCTCCCCGATGCGCCGGTATCAGCCCAGCAGACGGGCCATGACCTCCTGGTAGGCTTCCTCCTCGCCGCCCAGGTCCCGGCGGAACAGGTCCTTGTCCAGGTGGGCGCCGGTGGTGGCGTCCCAGAAGCGGCAGGTGTCGGGGCTGATCTCGTCGGCCAGCACGATGGTCCCGTCGGGCAGGCGGCCGAACTCCAGTTTGAAGTCGATCAGGCGGATGTTGAAGCCCAGCAGGTAGGCGCTCAGGATGTCGTTGACCTGGAAGGCGTACTTGCTGATGGTATCGATCTCCTCCTGGGTGGCCAGGCCCAGCGCCAGGGCGTGGTAGTGGTTGATCAGGGGATCGTGGTATTCGTCGTTCTTGTAGCTGAACTCCAGGGTGGGGCAGTTGAGCGGGGTGCCCTCAGGCACGCCCAGCCGCTTGGAGAAGCTGCCGGCGGCCACGTTGCGCACGATGACCTCCAGCGGCACGATCTCCACCTTCTTCACCAGGGTCTCCCGGTCGCTGAGCTCCTGTACGTAGTGGGTGGGCACGCCTTTTTCGGCCAGCATCTTCATCAGGTTGTTGCTGAGTTTGTTGTTCACCACGCCCTTGCCCCGGATGGTGCCCTTCTTGGCGCCGTCGCCGGCGGTGGCGTCGTCCTTGTAGTCCACGATGACCAGGTTGGGGTCGTCGGTGGCGAATACCTTCTTGGCCTTGCCTTCGTACAGCTGTTCACGCTTTTCCATTGTTCTCTTCTCCTTTTTATTTACATGGGTGTGTGGATACAAAACAGGGGATCAGCCGTTCAGTTCCGCCTGGAGCGCGGCCTCTTTTTTTGCGATCTGCTCGGCCATGGCGGCGCGGGCGGCGTCCAGCCGGGCGGCCAGGGCGGTATCGGTCACGGCCAGGATCTGGGCGGCCAGCACGGCGGCGTTCTTCGCGCCGTTCAGCGCCACGGTGGCCACCGGGATGCCGCTGGGCATCTGCACCGTGGCCAGCAAAGCGTCCAGCCCGTCCGCCGCGCCGCCCTTCATGGGGATGCCCACCACCGGCAGGGTGGTGTTGGCGGCGATGGCCCCGGCCAGATGGGCCGCCATGCCGGCGGCGCACAGGATCACGCCAAAGCCGTTTGCCCGGGCGTTTTTGGCAAACTCCGCGGCGGCGGCGGGGGTGCGGTGGGCGCTGAGGATGTGGGCCTCAAAGGGGATCTCCCACTCCTTCAGCTGGGCGCAGGCGGCCTTTACCACCGGCCAGTCGCTGTCGCTGCCCATCAAAACGGCCACTTTTTTGGTATCGCTCATAACAAGATGCCTCCCTTACAAATGAAAAAAGGCTGCAGTTTACACTGCCGCCTTTTAGAATTGGTTGCTCGTATCCCCGCAAGAAACCCCGTGCCCGTACCGGCCGCCGAAACCGGCCTTGCCCATTTGTTTGAACATCCCGACAGCCCTCCCGCGCACAGAATCCAACAGGTCACTTCTAAGTGTAAACGCCGGGAAAAGGAATTGCAAGCCTCCCGCGCTTTTTCTCCAAAACCGGCCAGCCGCCGCCGGGTTTGCGGATGCTTTTTGGCATAAATCACAAGGCGAACGGCGGAATAGTCATACTTTCCTGTTTCGACAGGCCCCGCCCTCCGGTTTTTGGGCGGCTTGCCCAAAAGAAGCGTCCGGCACGGGGCCGGGCAGCCGCTTTTCCATGAGCAGATTGGGCAGGGTCACCCCCCTGCGCTCCACCTGTTGCGCCCGGATCACCCGGTAGCCCCGGGCCTCGAAAAAGGGCCGGGCGGTCAGGGATGCCTGCACTGTTACCCGCGTGCCGGGGGATAAAAGCGCCTCCAGCGCGCCGCACAGGGCCCCGCCCACCCCCTGCCGCTGGCAGCGGGCGGCCACATACAGCCGGTCCAGATAGCCGGCGGCCGTATCCATGTCCCCAAACCCCAGCAAGCCGCCCGCCTGGTCCACCGCCACCAGGGCGGCGTGGGCTTTGAGCGAGGCGTCCCAGCGGGCCGCGTCCGGGCCGGCCGGGGCCCAGGCGTCCAGCTGGGCGGGGGTGTAGTCCCGCCGGTTCACGGTGTGCACCGTGTTATAAAACAGCGCCAGTACCGCCGGGCAGTCGGCGGCCGTATAGGGACGGATGCGCATACAGGTCACTCCTTTTTCCACAAGCAAAGCCCAAAATGTTGAAAATCTGGCCGGGATAAAAAATGCGGGACGAAATTTCGTCCCGCCAAATGGGGGTATGGGGGACTGTGGGCTGCGGGGGCGTCCACGATGCCCCCGCTCTGCTTCGCAGACCGCCCTACCGGTCCAAAGCCCCACCGGGGCTTTGGCCGCTGCGCGGGCCCGGTCCCCCATACTAGCCCGTTAGCCGTTTATTCGGCGTGCTGGTACGCCAGCCGGGGCGAGCCGTCCCGGGTGTAAATCACGCCGCAGTACACAAACCCGGCCCGGGCGAGGGTGCGCTGCATGGGCAGATTGTCCCGGTGGGTGTCGATCCGCACCCGGCCGCCGGCCTTTTGGCAGCACCAGGCCAGGCACTCCCCCGCCGCGCCCCGGCGCAGCCCGGCGCTGGCGATCCGGTGCACCACCCAGTAGGGCTCGTCGTCCGGCCAGAGGCCCTGTTCGATAGAGGCGTAGGTGGGGTCCGGGCCGGGGGCGAAGTAAAACACCGCCTGCACCGCCCCGTCCTCCCGGGCCAGATACAGCCGCCCTTCCCGGATATCCGCATCCACCTGTTCGGGGGGCGGGTAACCGCCCGCCCACTGGGTGGGGTTGCCGTGCTGTGCCATAAAGGCCCGGGCCCCGGCGTAAAGGGCCAGCGCCGCGTCCCGGTCGGCGGGCGCGGCCGGCGTGATGGTCAGCATCCGGTCCCCCCTTACGACTGACGCAGATGGGCCTCAAAGCCCGAGGAATACACGATCGACCCGTCGGTGAGCATCCACAAGGCCTCCACGTTGTCCAGGCTCTCCACCAGGGCCTGGCCGTCGGCCAGGTCCATGCAGAACAGCCCGGTGGACAAACAGTCCGCCCAGCCGCTGTCGTCGGTGTACACCGCCACCGCGTCAAAATAGCCCGCGGGCATCAGGGTGTCCATGTCGATCAGATGATGGTAGTTCACCCCGTCTACCGTGTAGTAGCGCTGGTAGTCGCCGCTGGTCACCAGGGCCGCGTCCTCCACGTTCACCACCTGGATGTAGCTCTCCCCGGCAAAATATTCGGTCCAGGGGTTTTCGATACCGCCGGTCCAGGCGGTGCCGTCGGGCTTGTGGCCCACCCCCCGCAGATTGCCGCCCACGCTCAAAAGAAAGCTGGTCAGCCCCCGCGCCTGGGCGGCGCGGGCCACCTGTTCCACCGCGTAGCCCTTGCCCACGCTGCCCACGTCCAGCCGCATCTCCGGGTCCGCCAGGTAGACGGTGCCCGCCTGCCGGTCGATCTGCACATTGGCCGGATCGGTGTGCTCCATGGCCGCCTCCAGCTGGTCCATGGGGGGCAGCGCGGCGTTGTCCGGGTCGTCCAGGCCGGCGGTGCGGTAGTCGTGCCAGATGCTCAGCATGCTGCCCGCCGCCACGTTCATCTTGCCGCCGGTCTTTTCATAGCCTTCCAGCGCCATCTCCAGCATATCCAGCACCGGCTCGTCCACCGCCACCGGGGCCACCCCCGCGCTGGCGTTCACGGTGGCCAGGTTGTTCACGCCCTCGTAGGTGTGGTAGATGTCGTACAGCTTGTGGTAGTACAGCAGGTCCTCGTGCAGGGCTTCGGTCTGCTTGTCCCATTCCTCCTGGCTGGGCGCGTACCCGGTCAGGATGGTCACCGTGTCGAATACGTCGAACCAGTAGGCGGAATATTTTTCCCACCCGGTCATATCCGGGTCGCCGCGGCCGCAGCCGGCCCCCAGCAGGCAGAAGGATGCCAGCAGCACGGCGGCGAGGCGCCGGGCCCAGTGTGTGTGTTTCATGTGTCCTCCCGTGCGGCACGGATGGCCGCGTGTTCCTCGGTCAGTTCCTCCAGCAGCCGGGCAAAAGGCCAGGCCTGGTTGTGGGCGGTGACCACCGCCTTCAGCGGGATCTGTACCCCGGCCGCGCGGATGGCGGCCAGAAGCCCATCCAGTTCCGGGCCGGACAGCCCGCAGAATACCGCTGCCGCCGTGGCAGGCACTGGCAGCGCGTCCGCGTTCCGGCCCTCGGGCAGCCCGCACAGGCGGCCCACCGTCAGCCCGGTCTCGGCCGGTTCCACCATCCGCAGGGTCAGCCCCGCGGTACGGCAGACTGTTTCCAGCGCGGCGCGGTCCGCGTCGGGCAGCGCCCAGCCCAGTACCAGGCGGGGCAGCGCGGCAATATGTGCTTTCATGGCAGGCACCTCCGGCATGCAGTTTGCTTTACTATTATACACGAAAAACGCCGGGAGTCAAAAAAGAAGCAAGATTTCGCCGTTCATCGGCCCCGGGTCTTGCGGCGGAAAAACCGCCAGGATACCGCGCCGGGGATTCCCAGCCAGACGCAGAAAGCCGCCAGGGTGACCGCCTGGAAGTCCGGCACCGTCGCCGCGCAGACGGCGTACAGCAGCGCGGCGGGCAGCGACACAGCCCCCAGCACCCGGTGGGCCAGGTTCCAGGTTTCCTCGTCCAGCACCGTCCAGGGCAGCCGCAGGCCGATGTGGCGGTTGTAGGGCATCCGGGGGGCGCTGCCGCCGGCAAACAGCATCAGCGCAATAATAAGCCCCGCCGCGAACAGCTTTTCCCCCTGTTCGGTCACCGACAGAACGCCCGCCGCCTGCAGCGCGGCAAAGCCGGCACAGGCCACCAGCACCGCCGCGGATACTCCGACCGTCGCCCGCAGCGTCCGGCGGCCCGGCCCGTCCTCCACGCCGGTGAGCAGCTCCATATGACGCCACAGGATCCCCGTGGCCGCCAGAATGCACCCCGCCGCCAGCAGCACCGACACCACCGGGTTCCGGATAAGGCCGGCCAGCGCCATCGCCCAGAAGGTGAGCGCCAGAATGCGCCCCCGCACCCGGCTCGCCTGCCGTGCGCGCTCTGCCTGCTGCCGCAGACTGGCCAGTTCCGCCCGGGCCTGTTCCCCGGCCGGGTCGGGCGGAAGGTCCAGCAGCCGTTCTGCCGGTACGTCCAGCGCCCGGGCCAGCTGCAGCAGAAGCTCCGCGTCCGGCACCGAGGCGCCCTTTTCCCATTTGGAAACGGTCTGCCGCACCACATGCAGCCGTTCGGCCAGCTGCGCCTGGCTCAGCCCCTTTTCATTCCGGAACTGCCGTATCCGTTCGCCCAGCATACTTGTCTCCTCCTGTACGGAATCTCTCCCTACCAGTATGCCTCCAAACCGGCCCGGGCGCAAGCAATGAAAGTTGACATAATAAAAACCGCGTGGTATTTTGTGTGGTATAATAGAAAAAACCGGAAACCGCAGAGGAGAACCATCATGAAAGTTGAATGCGTTTGGGAGCACAATGGCGATGACACCCTGCTGTATGCGATCAACCCCGTTGGTGCCTGCACAAGGGGGCCTGACCTGAAAATTGCGCTGGAGAAAATGCAGCAGGAAGTGATCTCCTGCCTGAAATGGCAGAATGCTCCCGTGCCGGCCGATATATGCGCTGCAATCGTACAGGAGAAAAGCAGTACCCTGCATATCGCCGATGCGGATTCGGATGTTATCTTTGAAACGGAAACACTTCCGCTGAGTATGGAAGAATACATCGCCCTGAAACGCCTGGCCTTGAAGTCAGCGGAAGATTTTCTGCAGCTCTATCTGTCCATACCCGACGCGGATGTCAGTTCCAATCCCGGCCGGGAAACCTTTTATGGCAAGGTCCCGCGGACCGCACGGGAAATGTATGAGCACACAAAGAATGTGAATGCCTATTATTTTAATGAAATCGGAATCCCCGCGGATAACGAGGGAACGATCCTGGAGTGCCGTGAAAGAGGGTTTGCCCTGCTGGAGAAATCCGCCAGTTTTTTGGACAATCCCGTTGTGGAAGGCAGCTATGGCGAAATCTGGTCCCTGAGAAAAGTGCTGCGGCGGTTTTTATGGCACGATAGAATTCATGCAAAAGCCATGTATCGGATGGCGCAAAAAACCTTTGGCGAGACCGGATGCAATCCCTTTATGTTTGCGCTATAAAGCCTGGCTTTCAGACAAAACGGCGGGCCGGAAATTCCGGCCCGCCGTTTTAGCGGTCAGTTCACCCGCTTGCCCAGGTAACCGGCCAGCGGGGCGATCTGGCCCATCAGGGCGGAGAACTGGTCGGGGGTCAGGCTCTGGGCGCCGTCGCACAGGGCGTGGGCGGGGTCGTTGTGCACCTCGATCATCAGCCCGTCCGCCCCGGCGGCCACCGCCGCCTTGGCCAGCGGCTCCACCATCCAGGCGATGCCCGCCGCGTGGCTGGGATCGATCACCACCGGCAGGTGGGTCATCTTTTTCAGCATTGGCACCGCGCTGATGTCCAGGGTGTTGCGCATGCTGGTCTCAAAGGTGCGGATGCCCCGCTCGCACAGAATCACCTGGTCGTTGCCCTCCGCCATGATGTATTCCGCGCTCATCACCAGTTCCTCCAGCGTGGCGGAAAGCCCCCGTTTGAGCAGTACCGGCCGCTTCATCCGGCCCACCGCCCGCAGCAGTTCAAAGTTCTGCATATTCCGCGCCCCCACCTGGATCAGGTCCACGTCCTCAAACAGGGGCAGATGCTCGGTGTTCATGATCTCGGTCACGATGGGCATGCCGGCCTTTTCCCGGGCGGCGCGCAGCAGCTCCAGCCCCTCGGCCCGCATCCCCTGGAACGAGTAGGGCGAAGTGCGCGGCTTGAACGCCCCGCCCCGCAGCAGGCTTGCCCCCGCGGTCTGCACCGCCCGGGCCACCGTCAGCACCTGGTCCTCGCTCTCCACGCTGCAGGGGCCCGCGATCACCGCGAAATGCACCCCGCCGATTTTGGTATCGCCCACCTGCACCACCGTGTCCGCCGGGTGGAACTTGCGGTTCGCCTTCTTGTACGGCTCCGAGACCCGGCGCACGTCCTCCACCGCCGGGTTGGCCAGCACCCAGCTCTCCGCGATGGCCTTGGTGTCCCCTACCAGGCCCAGGATGCGGGCCTCGCTGCCGGTGCTGGCGTGGATCTGCAGCCCCCGGCTCTTGAGTTCTTCACACAGCGCCTGGACCTGAGCCTCCGGCGCGTTCTGTTTCAAGATAATGATCATGGCTTTGCGCTCCCCCTGGATGAATTTTGTTGTGCAGGAGGCAGTATAACACACTAACTCGTTAAAGTCAAGAGGCCCTTGCGCTCCCCCGCGCGGGGGAGTATAATCCGGGAAGAAATCCAATAAAGGAAGTGGCACCCATGGCCAAACACAATGCCATACAAAAAACCAACGCGATGCGGATGCTGGAGCGGGCCCGCGTGAGTTATGAAGCCAAGGAGTATCCCCACAAGCCCGGCGAGCCGTTGGACGGGGCCTCGGTGGCGGCGCTGCTGGGGCAGGACCCGGCGCGGGTGTTCAAGACCCTGGTGACCCAAGGGTCCGGCGGCGGGCATTTTGTCTTTGTGGTGCCGGTGGCCGCCACACTGGACCTGAAAAAGGCCGCCCGGGCGGTGGGGGAAAAGAGCGTGGCCATGATCCCGGTGGCCGCCATCGAGCCCACCACCGGCTATGTGCGGGGCGGGTGCAGCCCGGTGGGGATGAAGAAGGCTTTCCCCACGGTGGTGGACGCCTCCGCCGCCGACGGGGACGCCATTATGGTCAGCGGCGGGCGGATCGGGCTGCAGATCCAGCTGGCCCCCGCCGACCTGCTGGCCGCCTGCGGCGGCAAGCTGGCGGATCTGTGCGCCGAATGAGCCAAAAAAGGAGCGCGTGCCTCTGAAGTGACCCCAAAAAGTTAGACAATATTTTCTATCAAAAAATGTTCAAGCAGCTGAAAGGGCTTGTTGTCTGTGAATCGCAGGCGGCAAGCCCTTTAGCTTTGCTTTGATGCGGTGGTTGTTGTAGTAGTCCAGATAG
>CASFJO010000071.1 GCA_949295035.1 uncultured Gemmiger sp. | reverse complement strand
CCCCCGAGGGCGCGGGCGCCATCCGCACCACCTTTTATGAGCAGGGCAGCGGCGACGGTTACATCCCCGCCGGCGCGGGCAGCATCAAAAACAGCACCACCCTGCCCGACAGCCAGGTGGCCGAGTTCATTGCCCAGGGAATGCCCTTCGGCATTGAACTGAACAGCGAGCAGCCCCAGGTGCTCATCATGCACACCCACGCCACCGAGACCTACGAACTGGCGGACAACGGCTGGTACGACCCGGACTTCACCTGCCGCAGCACCGACAATTCGGTCAATATGACCGCCGTGGGGGCCGAGATGGTCCGGGTGCTCAACGCCGCCGGCATCAACACGGTGCAGGACACCACCCTGCACGACTATCCCAGCTACAACGGCAGCTATGAGCGCAGCAACGAGACGGTGCGCGGCTGGCTGGAGAAGTACCCCAGCATCAAGGTGGTGCTGGACGTTCACCGGGACGCCATCGAACAGACCGACGGCACCCGGCTCAAGCCCACCCTGCAGACCGAGGCCGGCCCCGCCGCCCAGGTCATGCTCATCTGCGGGGCCGACAAGGGCGGCAACCTGCCCAACTACACCCAGAACCTGCGGTTCGCCGCCGCCTGGGAGGCCTCCATGGAGGCCCGCACCCCCGGCCTGACGAGGCCGGTGATGCTGGCCTACCGGTACTACAACCAGGACCTGACCACCGGCAGCCTGCTCATCGAGGTGGGCGGCCACGCCAATACCCTGGACGAGGCGGTGCGGGCGGGGGGCCTCGCCGCCGCCGCGCTGGCCGATCTGCTGGCGGGAACCGCTTGACAAGCGCGGGCGGCGGGGTGTACAATCGGCAGTATGAAAGGCGATGACCAGACCCAGTACCCCGGCTCCACGCAGCCGACAGAGAGCGCCGCCGCGGCTGAGAGCGGCGCGTCTGCGCCCGGGGGAACAACCTCTGCGAGCCGCAAACCCAACCCGGGCCCGGGCCCGGCAGTAGGGGCGACGCAGGCCAGCGTTACGGGCCGCCGGTTCCGTTTTGCGGGGACCGGGTGAAAGGGGCCGCTTTCGGGCGGCAATTTAGGTGGCACCGCGGGTCCGGCAGCGATCCGTCCTAAAGCGCAGGACGGTTTGCTGCCTTTATTTTTTGCGCGGCCGCCCCCTTTTGCGGCCTAAAACGGAAGGAGAGATCAGAGTATGGAACGCATCCGCATCCGCGAGCTGTTCCGCGCCACCCCCGCCGACGGCGAGACGGTCACCGTCTGCGGCTGGGCCAAAACGGTGCGGGACTCCAAGAGCATCGGCTTCATCGAACTGAGCGACGGCAGCTGCTTCAAAAACCTGCAGGTGGTTTTCCAGGCGGACAAGCTGGACAACTACAAGGAGGTGGCCAAGGCCGGCGTGGGCACCAGCATGCAGGTGACCGGCCGCGTGGTGGTGACCCCCGGCGCCAAGCAGCCCTTTGAGGTCAACGCCGACAGCGTGGCCCTGCTGGACGTCTGCCCGCCCGAATACCCGCTGCAGAAAAAGCGCCACACCCTGGAGTACCTGCGCACCATGCCCCATCTGCGCCCCCGCACCAACACCTTCGCGGCGGCGTTCCGGGTGCGCAGCGTGGCCGCCTGGGCCATCCACAAGTTTTTCCAGGAGCAGGGCTTTGTGTATGTGCACACCCCGCTCATCACCGGCTCCGACTGCGAGGGCGCGGGCGAGATGTTCCGGGTCACCACCCTGGATCTGGACCAGCCTCCCCGCACCGAGGAGGGCAAGGTGGATTTCAGCCAGGACTTCTTCGGCCGTTCCACCAACCTGACCGTATCCGGCCAGCTGGAGGCCGAGGCCTTCGCCCTGGCCTTCGGCAGCGTCTACACCTTCGGGCCCACCTTCCGGGCCGAGCACTCCAACACCCCGCGCCACGCCGCCGAGTTCTGGATGATCGAGCCGGAACTGGCCTTCGCCGATCTGTCCGATTATATGGACAACGCCGAGGCCATGGTCAAGTACGTGGTGGGCTTTTTGCTGGAACAGTGCCCCGATGAGCTGGCCTTCTTCAACCAGTTCATGGACAAGACCCTGCTGGAGCGGCTCAACGCCCTGGTCAGCGCCGATTTCGCCCGGGTCAGCTACACCGACGCGGTGGCCCTGCTGGAGCCCCACAACAGCGAGTTCCAGTACAAGGTCAGCTGGGGGTGCGATCTGCAGACCGAGCATGAGCGCTTCTTGACCGAGCAGGTGTTCAAGCGCCCGGTGTTCGTCACCGACTATCCCAAGGAGATCAAGAGCTTCTACATGCGGCTCAACGACGACGGCCGCACCGTGGCCGCGGCCGATATGCTGGTGCCCGGCGTGGGCGAACTGATCGGCGGCAGCCAGCGCGAGGAGCGGCTGGACAAGCTGCTGGCCCGCATGGACGAGCTGGGCCTCTCCCGCGCCGACTACGACTGGTATCTGGACCTGCGCCGCTTCGGCAGCGCGCCCCACGCGGGCTACGGCCTGGGCTTCGAGCGGCTGATCATGTATGTCACCGGCATCGCCAACATCCGGGACGTGCTGCCCTTCCCCCGCACCGCCGGCGGTTTTTAACGCAGAACAAAAGGCGCACGTTTTCGCAACGTGCGCCTTTTTCAAAAAGCGGCCCCCCGATAAAATCCCCAAGGGCCGGAGGATTCCGGCCCGCCGAATGGGGGGACGGGGGACCGGGTCCGCGAAGCCGGGCGGGCGCATTCTTGCTGCGCCCGCAGCCCTCGTTGATTCCCCCCATATTTGGCATTAGGGCTGCCAGTCTTTACAAAGATCCGCCCACTGGGGCCGGCCGTCCGCGCAGGCGGCCAGCTCCTCGCAGGACAGGCGCACCGCGCTGGCGGCGCTGCCCGCCGCCGGGTAGATGGTGCCGAACCGCCGAAGCGACTCGTCCAAATACACCCGCACCCCCTCCTTGAGGGCAAAAGGGCAGACCCCGCCCGCCGGATGGCCCACCTTCTCTTCCAGCTGGTCGGCCGGGACCATCTTTGCCTTGATATGGAACATCGCCTTGTATTTGGCGTTGTCCACCTTCGCGTCCCCGGCGGCCACGATCAGCACGCAGCCCTCCGGCGTCTCAAAACTCAGGGTCTTGGCGATGTGCGCCTCCTCGCAGCCCAGCCGCCGGGCCGCCAGCGCCACCGTAGCGCTGCTCTCGGTAAATTCCAGAACCCGATCCCCATAGCCTTTTTCGCTCAAATACGCCCGCACCGTCTCCACCGACATGCCGCATCCCTCCACTAAAGAATTTATATCCGATATACCACCCCGGGGCCTGTTTGTCAATGCCCCGCCATCTGTGAGGTACCCTGTATTATGCCCGACCTTGCCCCCATTGCCCCGCCGCTGCTGGCCTGGTTCCGCGAGAACGGCCGCAAGCTGCCCTTCCGTCAGGACCCCACCCCCTACCGGGTCTGGGTCAGCGAGATCATGCTCCAGCAGACCCGCATGACCGCCGCCCTGCCCTACTACGAGCGGTTCATGGCCGCCCTGCCCACCGTGGCCGACCTGGCCGCATGCGGCGAGGAGCAGCTGTTCAAACTGTGGGAGGGCCTGGGCTACTACAGCCGGGCCCGCAACCTGCAAAAGGCCGCCCGTATCGTCTGCGAGCGGTACGGCGGGCAGCTGCCCGCCGATCCCGCCGCCCTGCGGGCGCTGCCCGGCGTGGGGGATTACACCGCCGGGGCGGTGGCCTCTATCTGTTTCGGGCTGCCGGTGCCCGCCGTGGACGGCAACGTGCTGCGGGTGTTCGCCCGGCTGTACAACGACGATTCCGATATCACCCGCCCGGCGGCCAAGCGGGACTTCACCCGGCGGGTGCTGGCCCACCAGCCGCCCGACGCCCCCGGCCCCTACAACGAGGCCCTGATGGAACTGGGCGCGCTGGTCTGCACCCCCGGCACGCCGGACTGCGCCGCCTGCCCGCTGGCGGGGCTGTGCCGGGGCCGGGCCGCGGGCAACCCGGGTCGTCTGCCCTGCAAGCCCCCGAAAAAGCCCCGCCCGGCCCAGCCGGTAACGGTGGCGCTGATCGCCGGCCCGGACGGCTGGCTGCTGCAGCGCCGGGGCGAGGGCGGTCTGCTGGCGGGGCT
>CASFJO010000070.1 GCA_949295035.1 uncultured Gemmiger sp. | reverse complement strand
CTATCTGGACTACTACAACAACCACCGCATCAAAGCAAAGCTAAAGGGCTTGCCGCCTGCGATTCACAGACAACAAGCCCTTTCAGCTGCTTGAACATTTTTTGATAGAAAATATTGTCTAACTTTTTGGGGTCACTTCAGTTTGTGCCGCGCGCCGGTATTTTTTTGCAGGCGGGTCTCAGCCCAGGCCGTTAATGCCGTGTTCTTCCAACAGGTGGCTGATCTTTTCGTGCGGGTCAATGATGGCGCTCACCGACATATCGTGGTTGATGGCGGCCACAAAGTAGGCGATATACTTGGATACGTCCACCTCATGGAACCACTCCCGGCTCAGCAGTTCGGGGGTGCGGTAGGTCAGGTTGGTGCCGAACACCCCGCTCACGATCCCCTCCTCGTAGGCCTTGTCGAACTCGGCCACGCCGCCGGTGAAGATGGGGTAGGTTGCGTAGCTGTAGATATGGCCCGCGCCCCGCTTTTTCAGCTCATAGGCGATGTCCAGCATGCTCTCGCCGGAGGAGATGATGTCGTCGGCAATGAACACGTCCTTGCCTTCCACGCTCTCGCCCAGGTACTCGTGGGCCACAATGGGATTGCGGCCGTTGACCATACGGGAGTAATCCCGGCGCTTGTAGAACATGCCCAGATTGACCCCCAGCACACTGGCGTAGTACATGTTGCGGTTCATAGCGCCCTCGTCCGGGCTGATGACCATGAACTTCTCCCGGGTGGGGCAGAAATCGGGGATGCAGTTGAACATGGATTTGAGTACCTGGTAGGTGGGCATCACGTTGTCAAAGCCCATCAGCGGGGCGGCATTCTGCACACGGGGATCATGGGCGTCGAAGGTGACGATGTTGGTGACCCCCATCTGCTGCAGTTCCTGCAGCGCGTAGGCGCAGTCCAGGCTCTCCCGGTAGGTGCGCCGGTGCTGCCGACTGCCGTAGAGCAGCGGCATGATCACGGTGATGCGATGGGCCTTGCCGGACGCCGCCTGGATCAGCCGCTTCAGATCCTGGTAATGATCGTCCGGGCTCATGCAATTTTCCGTGCCGAACAGCCGGTATTTGCAGCTGTAGTTGCCCACATCCACAATAAAGTACAGATCGTCGCCCCGGACCGTGTTTTTGATAACGCCCTTTCCGTCACCGGAGGAAAACCGCGGACACTCGCTGGGGATGATAAAGGTATCCTTTTCCATCCCCACCCGCTGGGCCCAGCGTACCAGGTGGCCGTTGATCTTTTCGCCCAGTTCTTTTGCGCCGGGGGTCACGATCAGCCCCAGATCCGCCACGCTGTCCTCCCGGTTGAAGAAATCCTTTTCCGATACTGCGTGAATCATCAATTCTCTCCCGTCCTATTCCATCTTCGTCTGTTGATGTACCCGCCCGGTGCGGGCGCACGATACTTCTGTCCTGTTCAGTTTACCATAGATTTTACAAAAGCAACAGTGCTTTTGCGACGATTTCCGCCTTGCGGCAGCTTTTTCCGCGCCTTGCCGGTTTCTCTTGTTTCACGGCCGCGCAAAATGCGCGTATTGCACAAACACACGCAATAAAGTTTAGTTAAAACAGAAAAGACGGCTGCCCAAAAAGGCAGCCGTCCTGCAGTATTACACCAGCTCGATGATCGCCATCTCGGCGGCGTCGCCACGGCGCGCGCCGGTCTTGATGATGCGGGTGTAGCCGCCGTTGCGGTCGGCATACTTGGGGCCGTACTCATCAATGACCTTCTTGGCAACGGTCTCCTTGGTAATGTAGGAGAACACCTGACGCTTCGCGTGCAGGTCTTCCCGCTTGCCGAGGGTGACCATCTTTTCGGCCATGGAACGAACTTCCTTGGCACGGGTAACGGTGGTTTCGATTTTGCCGTTCTCAAACAGATAGGTGACCATAGCGCGCAGCATCGCGTTGCGGTGGTCGCTGGTACGGCCAAGCTTTCTGGTACCGGGCATCCCGTTTCACTCCTTTTGCTGTAATTACTCGTCGTCTTTCGTCAGGGTAAAGCCCAGAGAATCCAGCTTCGCCATGACTTCTTCCAGGCTCTTGCGGCCCAGGTTGCGGACCTTCATCATCTCGTCTTCCGACTTGTTGATCAGATCCTCAACCGTATTGATGCCGGCGCGTTTGAGGCAGTTGAAGGAACGCACGGACAGATCCAGCTCTTCGATGGTCATCTCCAGAGCCTTTTCCTTGCCCTTGTCGTCTTTTTCCACCATGATCTCAGCGCCCATCCCCTCTTCCGAGAGGTTCACGAAGAGGTTCAGATGCTCGGTGAGCACCCGGGCGGCCAGGCTGACCGCCTCCTGCGCGCTGATGGTGCCGTCGGTCCACACTTCGATCGCCAGCTTGTCGTAGTCGGTGATCTGGCCCACACGGGTGTTCTCCACCGTGTAGTTCACCTTGAGCACCGGGGTATAGATGCTGTCGATGGGCAGCGTGTTGATGTCGTTCTTCTCCTGGACTGCCTGCTTGTTGCGCTCGGCGGGAACGTAGCCCCGGCCCTTGTCAAAGGTCAGCTCCATCACCAGCTTGCCGTCTTCCGACAGGGTGGCGATGTGCCATTCGGGGTTCAGGATCTCGATGTCGTCGGCCTGCTTGATGCTGCCGGCGGTAACTTCGCCGGGGCCTACCGCCTCGATCCGCACGGTCTTGGGGCCGTCGGAGTAGAGCTTGGCGGCAATGCCTTTCAGGTTCAGCACGATCTCGGTAACGTCTTCCTTAACGCCGGGAACGGTGCTGAATTCGTGAACTACACCATCGATCTTAACGCTGATAACCGCTACGCCGGGCAGCGAGGAGAGCAGGACGCGCCGTAAGCTGTTTCCCAGAGTCGTGCCGAACCCGCGCTCCAGCGGCTCCACAACAAACTTGCCGTAGCGGCCGTCCGGGCTGAGCGCAGCGGTGTCGATTCGGGGGCGTTCAATCTCCATCATGCAATAACCCTCCTTGGTAAGCCGACGGCGGGCAGCCGCCGGCTGTTTGTATTCGCGTTGCAGTGATCAACCGGCTTACTTGGAGTACAACTCGACGATGAGGTGCTCCTCGATGGGCAGATCAATGGCCTCACGGACGGGCATCTTCACAACGGTGCCCTTCAGGGTGTTCTTCTCGCGCTCCAGCCACTCGGGCAGGGTCACCATGGGGGCGTCCTCACCGGTGAGTTTGGAGAACTTGACGGAAGAGCGGCTGGAAGCGGCGACCTCGATCACGTCGCCGGGCTTGACCAGGTAGGAGGGGATGTTGACCTTTTTGCCGTTGACGGTAAAGTGGGCATGGCTCACCAGCTGACGGGCCTCGCGGCGGGTGTTGGCAAAGCCCAGGCGGTAGACCACGTTGTCCAGGCGGCGCTCCACCAGGATCAGCAGGTTCTCGCCGGTCTTGCCCTGCATGCGGCTGGCCTTCTCGTAGTAGGAGCGGAACTGACGCTCCATGATGCCGTACACGAACTTGACCTTCTGCTTCTCGGCCAGCTGCAGAGCGTACTCGCTCTTCTTCTTTCTCATCTGGCTGCCGGGCTTACGCTTGGTGGTCTTTTTCGCATAGCCCATCACGGCAGGAGAAATGCCCAGCGCATGGCAGCGCTTGGCGATCGGCTGCATATTCTTAGCCATAAATGTTGGTTCTCCTTTCAATCAGATCCGGCGACGCTTCGGGGGGCGGCAGCCGTTGTGGGGGACCGGGGTCACGTCCTTGATCATGTTGACCTCCAGGCCGGTGGCCTGCAGGGCGCGGATCGCGGCCTCACGGCCGGCGCCGGGGCCCTTGACGTAGACCTCGACGGTCTTCATGCCATGCTCCATGGCAGCCCGGGCCGCGGTCTCGGCGGCGGACTGAGCGGCGAACGGAGTGCTCTTGCGGGAACCGCGGAAGTTGAGCCCGCCGGAGCTGGCCCAGGAAACAGTGTTGCCCTGCGTATCGGTGATGGTGACGATGGTATTGTTGAAGGTGCTCTGGATGTGGGCCGCGCCGCGCTCGATGTTCTTGCGCTCGCGCCGCTTGGTACGGACAGCGCCCTTTTTAGCAGCAGCTTTCGTTGCCATTTCTGTTCCTCCTTGTGCTTACTTCTTCTTGTTGGCGACCGTGCGCTTCGGGCCCTTGCGGGTGCGGGCATTGGTCTTGGTGCGCTGGCCACGAACGGGCAGGCCCTTGCGGTGACGGACGCCGCGGTAGCACTGGACTTCTACCAGACGCTTGATATCCAAAGCGACCTGACGGCGCAGATCGCCTTCCACAACCAGGTTGTTCTTGTCGATATACTCGCGGATCAGAGCTTCCTGATCGGCGGTCAGATCCTTCACACGGGTATCGGGATCGATCTTGGTGCCGTTCAGGATCTTCTTCGCGGTGCTGGGGCCGATACCATAAATGTAGGTCAGGCCCACTTCCACCCGCTTCTCGCGGGGCAGGTCTACGCCGGCAATACGTGCCATAGTTCTTAGAACCTCCTAAGTTTCCATCCCATGTCCTTCTCGGGGCCTGCGCCGGGACTCTACGCACTTGGCCCCACAGCCGGGCTTAGCCCTGGCGCTGCTTGTGCTTGGGGTTTTCGCAGATGACCATCACGCGGCCTTTGCGCTTGATGACCTTGCACTTTTCGCAAATGGGTTTCACGGAAGGCTTAACCTTCATGATGACAAACCTCCTTTTAACGGGGCGCCTTACTTGGAGCGCCAGGTGATGCGGCCCTTGGTCAGATCATAGGGCGACATTTCCAGGGTGACCTTATCGCCGGGCAAAATGCGGATGAAGTTGGTGCGCAGTTTGCCGGAGATGTGTGCCAGCAGGCGGTGGCCGTTTTCCAGCTCCACCCGGAAGGTAGCGTTGGGCAGAGCCTCGACCACGATACCCTCAACTTCGATGACGTCTTCTTTAGACAAGCTCTTACCTCCTCATGCGTTCACGCACGCCGCCCGGCCATCAAAGGCCTCGATGGCGGCTTTGAGCTGATTGTCGCCGGCGAGACACTCGCCTTGCAGGACGGTGGCGGTGGGGGCCACATGCCTCTCCTTTTTCCGTTTGGGATTCGCAAGCGTGCGGCGTGCGCCGTCCGCCAGGAGAAGAATCTGGCCTTCCACGGCCAGAACCGCGAAGGTATGGCCCTTATCCCGCCCGGCCAGGGAGCGGACAAGCTGTCCTTTTACAAACTGCATGTCGGCTCCTCCCAGCGCAGGGTCAGGATCTCGGGGCCGGCGGGCAGGATGGCCACGGTGTGCTCAAAATGAGCGGAAAGGCCGCCGTCCGCCGTTTTTACCGTCCAACCGTCGGGTAACGTGATGACGGAGTGGTGCTTCTGGTTGACCATCGGCTCGATGGCCAGGGTCATCCCGCTCACAAGGCGGGGGCCCCGGCCGGCAGTGCCGAAATTGGGCACCTCCGGGTCCTCGTGCAGCTCGCGGCCCACTCCGTGGCCCACAAAGCTGCGCACGACCGAAAAGCCGTTTTCCTCCACATAGGACTGCACCGCGTGGCCGATGTCCCCCACCCGGTTGCCGCAGACCGCGGCGGCAATGCCCCGGTGCAGGCTCTCGCGGGTGACGTCCAGCAGCCGCTGGGCCTCCAGGTCGATCTTGCCGCACCCGAAGGTGCAGGCGTTGTCGCCGTTGAAACCGTCGATGGCGGCCCCGGTGTCGATGCTGACGATATCGCCCGGGCGGATCTGGCGCTTGTGGGTGGGGATCCCATGGATCACCTCATCATTGAGGCTGATGCAGGCAGTCCCCGGGAACCCGTACAGCCCCTTGAAATTGGGGCGGGCGCCCTTGCCCTTGATATAGTCGTAGAGAATTTTGTCCAGATCGGCGGTGGTCATGCCCGCCTCGATGGACTCGCCCGCGAGCCGCAGCGCCGCCGCGCTGATCGCGCAGGCGCGGCGCATGGCAGCCAGTTCGTGGGCATTCTTGATCTGGATCACGGTTTACGCCTCCAGAGCTTTCATCAGCAGCGCGGTGGTGTCGGCGATCTCTTCCTGGCCTTCCACCACCACCAGCTTGCCGCGCTGGCGATAGAAATCGATCAGGGGCTCGGTCTGCTCGTGGTAGACCTTAAGGCGTTCCAGCACGGTGGCGGGCTCGTCGTCCTTGCGCACGATCAGCGCGCCGCCGCACCGGTCGCACTTGTCCGGCTGGCTGCTGGGTTTGAAAGCGGTGTGGTAGGACGCGCCGCAGGCGCTGCACACCCGGCGGCCGCTCAGCCGCTCGATGATCTTCTCATCGGCGACCTCGATATCCACCACCTTGTCGATGTTCACGCCCATGGCCTCCAGGGCCTCGGCCTGGGCCACCGTGCGGGGCACGCCGTCCAGGATAAAGCCGTTCTGGCAGTCGGGCTCGGCCAGGCGCTCCTTGATGATGCCAATGATCACATCGTCGGGGACCAGGGCGCCGGAATCAATGTAGCTTTTGGCCTTGACGCCCATCTCGGTGCCCTCTTTGACCGCCGCGCGGATGATGTTTCCCGTGCTGATGGCGGGAATGTTCAGCTTTTCGCAGACCACTTCCGCCTGCGTGCCTTTACCGGCGCCCGGGGCGCCCAACAGGATCAGATTCATAGCGCTTTACGTCCCCTTTCGATATTCTGTTTACTGCAGGAAACCTTTATGGTGACGCATCACCATGAAGCTCTCCATGCTGCGGGAGGTGTCCAGAGCCACGCCGACCACGATCAGCAGGCTGGTACCGCCCAGCTGGATGGGCAGGCCGGTCACGTTGCCCAGCAGGATGGGCAGCACGGCCACCACGCCCAAAAAGAGCGCACCCACCAGGGTGATCTTGCCCAGCACCTTGGTGATGAAATCGCTGGTCGGCTTGCCGGGACGGTAGCCGGGGATCGCGCCGTTGTTCTGGCGCAGATTGTTGGCGATCTCGACCGGGTTATACTGGATGGCCACATAGAAGTAGTTGAAGCCGATGATCAGCATCAGGTAGAACACCATGTAGCCCCAGCCGCGGGCGCTGAAGAAGTTGAAGAACGCGGTCCAGTAGGGGTGGGCGGCGGCGTCCAGGTTGATGAAGCCGCCGATGGTGCCGGGGATGCTGCACAGGGCGCTGGCGAAGATGACCGGCATGACGCCGCTCATGTTCACCTTGATGGGAATGTGGCTGGACTGGCCGCCGTACATCTTGCGGCCCACCACCCGCTTGGCGTACTGCACCGGCAGGCGGCGCTCGGCGTTGGTCAGGATGACCACGAACACCACCGCGGCCAGGGCGAGGATCACCACGCCCGGGAACGCCAGGTAGTACAGGGGCTGGGTAGCCGCCTTGGTCAGGATGCTGTTGACAGCGGTGACCACATTGCTCCAGTTGGCGATGATGCCGGTGAAGATCAGCAGGGACACACCGTTGCCGATGCCCTTGACGTCCACCTGCTCGCCCAGGAAGGTAGCCAGCTGCGCGCCGGCGGTAAAGCACAGGATAATGACCACGGCCTCAAACCAGGCCTGCCAGCCGGTAACGCTCAGCGCGCCCAGGCTGCGCAGCACGAAGTAGTAGCCCACAGCCATGCCCAGGGCGATGCCGCCGCTGACGTATTTGGTGATGCGGGTGAGTTTGCGGCGGCCCTCTTCACCCTCCTTGCTCAGCTTCTCCAGGGCCGGGATGGCCACCGTGAGCAGCTGGATGATGATGGAGGAGTTGATATAGGGGGCGACGCCCAGTGCAAACAGCGTACACTGCGACAGCGCGGAGCCGGACATCATGTTCAGATAATCCAGCATGTTGCCAGTGCCGAACCAGGCGCTCAGCACCGATGCGTCCACATAGGGCACCGGCACCGCGCAGCCCAGACGGAAGATGACCAGGATCAGCAGCGTATACAGGATGCGCTTGCGCAGTTCCTCCACCTTCCACGCGTTGCGGAACGTCTCAAGCACCTCAGATCACCTCGGCCTTTCCGCCCGCCTTTTCGATCTTCTCTTTGGCAGAGGCAGTATAGGCGGCGAGTTTCACGGTCAGAGCCTTGGTCAACTCGCCGTTGCCCAGAACCTTGACGCCGTCCAGGCTCTTTTTGATCAGGCCGCAGTCCAGCAGGGCCTGGGTATCCACCACGCTGCCCTCCGCGAACTTCTTGTCCAGATCGCTGATCTTAACGGTAGCATACTCGGTGGCGAAAATGTTGTTGAAACCGCGCTTGGGCAGACGACGCTGCAGGGGCATCTGGCCGCCTTCGAACCCGGCTTTCTTGACGCCGGAGCGGGCTTTCTGGCCCTTGTGGCCGTAGCCGGCGGTCTTGCCGTTGCCGCTGCCGTGGCCGCGGCCTTTACGCTTGGCCGCGGTGTTCGCGCCCTGCGCGGGCTGTAATTCATGAAGCTTCATGTGCTTGCACCTCCTTGCCTTTACGCGTTGGTGACCAGCACCAGATGGCTGATCTTGGCGATCTTGCCGTTGGTCTGGGCATTGTCGGGCTGCACGGTCACATCGCCAATCTTCTTCAGGCCCAGGCTGTGGGCGGTGGCGATCTGCTTTTCGCTGCGGCCGGACAGGCTGCGGGTCAGCTTGATGGTCAGGCTGGCAGCCTTCTTAACAGCAGCCTTCTTAACAGCGGGCTTCTTAACAGCGGGCTTTTTGGCCGCGGGTTTCTTCTCCGCGGGCTTCTTGGTTTCTGCCATTGTCAGCTGCCTCCTTACTCAAACAGTTCTTTCACGGTCTTGCCGCGCTTGGCAGCCACTTCCTCAGCGCTCACCAGGCTGCACAGACCGTTGAAGGTGGCGGTGACCACGTTGCAGGGGTTGTTGGAGCGCAGGCTCTTGGTACGGATGTCCTTGATGCCGGCAGCTTCCAGAACCGCACGCACCGGGCCGCCGGCGATAACGCCGGTGCCTTCGGGAGCCGGACGCATCAGCACACGGCCGGCGCCGAACTCGCCCACGATCTCGTGGGGGATGGTGGTGCCCTTCATGGCGATCTTGCGCATGTTCTTCTTGGCAGCCTCAAGGCCCTTGCGGATCGCTTCGGGAACCTCGCCGGCCTTGCCCATGCCAAAACCGATGGTGCCTTTGCCGTCGCCCACAACGACCAGGGCGCTGAACTTCATTACGCGGCCACCTTTGACGGTCTTGGATACGCGGTTGATGGCGACAACTTTTTCCACCATGCCGTCATCGACTTCACGATTTCTTCTTTCCATCTGTATCCTCCTCCTTACAGCTGCAGGCCGCCTTCGCGGGCGCCCTCAGCCAGAGCTTTCACGCGGCCGTGGTACACGAAGCCGCCGCGGTCGAACACGACGACCTTGATGCCTTTTTCCAGAGCGCGCTCGGCGATCTTGCGGCCGACCTTGCCGGCCGCCTCGATGTTGCCGCCGAAGCCCTCGAAGTCCTTGTCCATGGTGGACGCGCTGCACAGGGTCACGCCGGCCACATCGTCGATGATCTGGGCGTAGATGTGCTTGGAGGAGCGGAATACATCCAGACGGGGCCGCTCGGCGGTGCCGCTGATCTTACCGCGCACACGGCGGTGACGGCGCAGACGCGCAACGTTCTTATCAGGTTTATTGACCATTGTCTTTCACTCCTTCCCTTATTTGCCCTTACCGGCTTTGCCCTCTTTGCGGATGATGTGCTCGCCCGCATAGCGGATGCCCTTGCCCTTGTACGGCTCAGGCGGACGCTTCTCGCGGACTTCCGCGGCGAACTGGCCGACCTTCTGCTTGTCGATGCCCTTGATGATGATGGTGTTGGCGTCCGGGGCCTCGATCTTGATGTCCTCGGTCTCGCTCACGATCACCTGATGGGAAAAGCCCAGGTTCATAACCAGGTTGGAGCCCTGCTTGGCCACACGGTAGCCGACGCCCTGCACCTCCAGCTTCTTTTCGAAGCCGTGCATGACGCCCTCCACCATGTTGCTGATGTTGGTGCGGGTCAGGCCGTGCAGGCTGCGGGCCTGCTTCTCGTCATTGGGGCGGGTAACCAGAACTTCATTGCCCTCGACCTTGACGGTCATGAGGGGGTGGAAGTTGGAATGCAGGGTACCCTTGGGGCCCTTCACCGTGATGGCGTTGCCGTCCACGACAACCTCCACGCCGGCGGGGATGACGATGGGTTTTCTTCCAATTCTCGACATTGTCTTATACCCCTTTCTTACCACACAAAGGCGAGGACTTCACCGCCGACGTTGGCCGCGCGGGCAGCCTTGTCGGTCATGACGCCTTTGGAAGTGGAGATGATCGCGGTGCCCAGGCCCTTCATGACCCGGGGCATATCCTCGCAGTTGGTGTAGATGCGCAGGCCGGGCTTGGACACGCGGCGCAGGCCGGAGATAACGGGGGCGCCGTTGTCCTGATACTTCAGGGTCAGGCGCAGGGTCCCCTGCTTGTTGTCTTCGATCATCTGCACACCCTTGATGTAGCCCTCGTCAACCAGGATCTGGCAAATTGCCTTTTTCAGGTTGGAAGCGGGAACTTCGACAGAAGGGTGTTTGGCAGTGCTGGCGTTGCGGATGCGGGTGAGCAGGTCCGCGATAGGATCGGTGATTTGCATGCCACTAACCTCCTTAAGGTTCTTCGTTTCGTAATTTCAGGCTGTTTCGGCCTGTTTGGTAAAGCCGAATTTACCAGCTGGCTTTCTTCACGCCGGGGATCTCGCCCTTGTAGGCGAGCTCACGGAAGCAGATACGGCAGATGCCGTACTTGCGCAGGTAGGCGTGGGGACGGCCGCAGATTTTGCAGCGGTTGTAGGCCCGGGTGCTGAACTTCGCGGGGCGCTGCTGCTTGATTTTCATAGAAGTCTTAGCCATCGTGCGTTTCCTCCCTTAGTTGGCGAAGGGGGCGCCCAGAGCCTTGAGCAGCTCCTTGGCCTCCTCGTCGGTTTTGGCGGTGGTGACGAAGCAGATGTCCATGCCGCGCACCGCGTCGATCTTTTCGTAATCGATCTCAGGGAAGATCAGCTGCTCCTTGATGCCCACGGCGTAGTTGCCGCGGCCGTCGAAGGAGTTGCCGTTGATGCCGCGGAAATCGCGCACACGGGGCAGGGCCACGCTGAACAGGCGATCCACGAACTCATACATCCGCTCGCCCCGCAGGGTGACCTTCGCGCCGATGGGCATGCCCTCGCGCAGCTTGAAGTTCGCAACGCTCTTCTTGGCGCGGCAGACCACGGCCTTCTGGCCGGTGATCTGAGCCAGATCGCTCAGGATGGCGTCCATCATCTTGACGTTGTCCTTGGCGTCGCCGCAGCCCACGTTCACGACCACCTTATCCAGCTTGGGGATCTGCATGACGCTCTTGTACCCAAACTTGCTCATCAGGGCGGGAGCGACTTCATTCACATACTTATCTTTCAAACGTGCCATGTGTCACTTACCTCCCTTACAGCTCGGCGCCGCACTTGCGGCACACGCGCACATTCTTGCCGTCCTTGACGGAGTGGGCCACACGGGTGGCCTTGCCGCACTTGGGGCACACGGGCATGACCTTGCAGGCGTACATGGCGCCCTCGGCCTTCACGATGCCGCCCTGCTCGCCCTGGCGGCGAGGCTTGACGTGCTTGGTGACCATGTTGCGGCCTTCGACGATGACCTTGCCCTCCTTGGGGCTCACAGCGAGCACCTTGCCGGTCTGGCCCTTGTCCTTGCCGCTGATGATCATAACAGTATCGCCGGTTTTAACATGAAGATTGTTCATTCTTAAAACCTCCTTACAGCGATTCGGGAGCCAGGCTCAGGATCTTCAGGTAGCCGTTCTCGCGCAGCTCGCGCGCCACCGGCCCAAAGATACGGGTGCCTCTCGGATTCTTGTCGTCACGGATGATAACGGCGGCGTTCTCGTCGAAACGGATGTAGCTGCCGTCCTCGCGGCGCAGGCCATGCTTGCTGCGAACAATCACAGCCTTGACCACGTCGCCCTTTTTCACGGTGCCGCCCGGGGCCGCCTTCTTGACGGAAGCCACCACGACGTCGCCGATGTTGGCATATCTCTTGCGGGAGCCGCCCAGCACACGGATGCACATTAACTCCTTGGCACCGGTGTTGTCGGCCACTTTGAGATACGTTTGCATCTGAACCATTGCCAGATCCTCCTTTTCAAAGTATCAGGCTTATTTCGCCTTCTCTACGATCTCGACCAGGCGCCACCGCTTGTCCTTGGACAGGGGGCGGGTCTCCATGATGCGCACGCGGTCGCCCACGCGGCACTCGTTCTTCTCGTCATGCGCCTTGAACTTGACGGTGCGCTTCAGGATCTTCTTGTACAGGGGATGCTGAACGCTGTCCTTGACGGCCACGACGATGGTTTTGTCCATCTTATCGGAGACAACGGTGCCCACACGGGTCTTTCTCAAATTGCGTTCCATCGTTTACTCCTCCTCACGCTTTCTCCGCCAGGACGGTCAGCACGCGGGCGATGTCCTTGCGGACGATCTCCATGCGGCCGGGGTTGTCCAGCTGATTGATGGTGTGCTGGAAGCGCAGGTTGAACAGCTCTTCTTTCAGCTCAGCCAGCTTCTTGTTCAGCTCGGCACTGGACATATCACGCAGTTCTGCGGCTTTCATCAGGCTTCAACCTCCTCTTCACGCATTGCGAATTTGCACTTGACCGGCAGCTTGTGCATAGCCAGACGCAGCGCTTCGCGGGCAGTGGCCTCATCCACGTCGGCCAGCTCGAACAGCACGCGGCCGGGCTTGACCACGGCCACCCAGTACTCGGGGGAACCTTTACCGGAACCCATGCGGGTCTCGGCCGGCTTCTCGGTAACGGGCTTGTCGGGGAAGATCTTGATCCAAACCTTACCGCCACGCTTGATGTAACGGGTCATGGCGATACGGGCGGCCTCGATCTGACGGCTGTCGATCCAGCCGGGCTCGAGGGCAACAAGGCCGTACTGGCCCTGGTTGACGGTGTTGCCGCGCATGGCCTTGCCGGTCATGCGGCCGCGATGGACGCGGCGGTATTTAACTCGCTTAGGCAGTAACATTACTTGTTGCCTCCTTCCTTGCGGGATGCGGGCTTCGCGCCCTTCAGCACCTCGCCCTTGTAGATCCACACCTTGACGCCGATCTTGCCGTAGGTGGTATCGGCCTCGGCAAAGCCGTAGTCGATGTCGGCGCGCAGGGTCTGCAGGGGGATGGTGCCCTCATGGTAGTGCTCGGTGCGGGCGATGTCCGCGCCGCCCAGACGGCCGGAGACCTGGGTCTTGATGCCCTTGGCGCCCCGCTGCATGGCGCGGCCCATGCACTGCTTCATGGCACGGCGGAAGCCGATGCGGCGCTCCAGCTGAGCGGCGATGTTCTCGGCCACCAGCTGCGCGTTGGTGTCCATGTTCTTGACTTCCACGATGTTCAGGTTGACGCTCTTGCCGATCATCTTCTCCAGCTGAACGCGGAGCTTCTCGATCTCGGCGCCGCCCTTGCCGATCACCATGCCGGGCTTGGCGCAGTACAGGTTGATGCGGACCTTGGGAGCGCCGGTCTGGTTGTCGACGGTGCGCTCGATCTCGATCTTGGGCAGGCCCGCGTCGAAGAGCTGCTTCTTCAGGGTCTTGCGGATCTTGTAATCCTCGACCAGGGTGTCGCCGAACTCCTTCTTGGAAGTAAACCAGCGGCTGTCCCAATCTTTAATGACGCCCACGCGCAGACCGTGGGGATTGACTTTCTGGCCCATTGTTTACCTCCTCCTTACTCTTTCTCTTTCAGAACGACGGTCACGTGGCTGGTCCGCTTCAGGATGCGGTAGGCACGGCCCTGGGCGCGGGGCATGATGCGCTTCAGGGTGGGGCCGGGGGTGACAAAGCACTCGGCCACGTACAGGTTGTTCTTGTCCATGTTGTGGTTGGTTTCCGCGTTCGCGGCAGCAGACTTCACCAGCTTCAGAAGGGGCTCACAAGCGGCCTTCGGGGTGTACTGCAGGATCGCCAGCGCCTTGTCCAGAGGCTGATTGCGGATCAGATCCAGCACGATCGAAACCTTCCGGGGGCTGATGCGGGCGTATCGAAGATGTGCCCTAGCTTCCATGGTTGTGTTCCTCCTTCTCTTATTTCGTGGTCTTCGCGCCCGCGTGGCCCTTGAAGGTCCGGGTGGGGGCGAACTCGCCCAGCTTGTGGCCGACCATATCCTCGGTCACGTACACAGGCACATGCTTGCGGCCATCGTGCACGGCGAAGGTGTGGCCCACGAAGTCGGGGAAGATGGTGGAGGAGCGGCTCCAGGTCTTGAGCACGCGCTTCTCGCCGGACTCGTTCATCTCACGGACACGCTTCAGCAGAACAGGCAGGACATAAGGTCCCTTCTTAACACTTCTACCCATGTTCCTTCTCCTCTCTTAACCGTTCGCGCGCTTGACAATGAACTTGTCAGAGCGGTTGTGATGTTTGCGGGTCTTGTAACCCATGGCCGGCTTGCCCCAGGGGGTGACAGGGCCGGGACGGCCGACCGGGCTCTTGCCCTCGCCGCCGCCGTGGGGGTGGTCGCAGGGGTTCATGACGGAACCGCGGACGGTGGGACGCCAGCCCATGTGGCGCTTGCGGCCGGCCTTGCCGATGTTCACGTTCTCGTGATCCAGGTTGCCGACCTGGCCGATGGTGGCGATGCAGTTGAGAGGCACGTTGCGCATCTCGCCGCTGGGCAGACGCACCAGGGCGTAGCCGTTCTCCTTGGCCATCAGCTGGGCCATGTTGCCGGCGCTGCGCACCAGCTGGCCGCCCTTGCCGGGATACAGCTCGATGTTGTGGATGGTGGTACCAACGGGGATGTTGGCGAAGGGCAGCGCGTTGCCCGGCTTGATGTCGGCGTTGGGGCCGGCCATCACGGTGTCGCCCACCTTCAGGCCGTCCGGAGCCAGGATGTAGCTCTTGACGCCGTCTTCGTACTCGATCAGGGCGATGTGGGCGCTGCGGTTGGGATCGTACTCCAGGGTCTTGACCGTGGCGGGCACGTCAAACTTGTTGCGCTTGAAGTCGATCACGCGGTACTTGGTGCGGTTGCCGCCGCCGTGATGGCGAACGGTGATCCGGCCGGTGTTGTTGCGGCCGGCAGCCTTCTTCATCGGCTCCAGCAGGCTGCGCTCGGGCGCGACCTTGCTCAGCTGGCTGTAATCGGTGACAGTCATGCCGCGGCGGCCCGGGGTAGTCGGCTTATACTTTTTGATAGCCATGGCTATTTTCTCCTTTTGATCTTATGAATTATTATCGGGGTCATATCCCCATAAGCAAGCCCTCGGGGGCTCTTTATACCATGGACTCGAAGAAATCGATGCCCTTGGAATCCTGTTTCAGGGTCACGATGGCCTTCTTGGCCGCGGCGGTGTAACCGCCGTGCAGGCCCTGGCGGCGGAAACGGCCGCGCACGTTGATGGTGTTGACCTTGGCCACCTTCACGCCGAACAGGCTCTCGACGGCCTTGGCGATCTCGATCTTGTTGGCGTTGGTCGCGACCTTGAAGGTGTACTTCTTGCTGGCAATACCCTGCATCGAGTTCTCGGTAATGACAGGGGCCAGGATGATGTCTTGTGCAGCTTTCATTAGCCCAGAACCTCCTCAAGTTTTTTGGCAGCGTCCACGCTGATGATGAACTTGTCGGCGTTCACGACGTCGTAGGTGTTCACGCTCAGAGCGGTGGTGGTCTTGACGCCGGGCACGTTGGCGGCGCTCTTGACGAACTTGGCGTCCACAGCGTCGTTCACGATCAGGGCCTTCTTGGAAGCGCCCACGGCGGCCAGCATGTTGACCACGGTCTTGGTCTTGTACTCCTCGCAGGCCAGCTTGTCGATCACGATCATGTCGCCGGCCTGGGCCTTGGCGCTCAGGGCGCTCAGCACGGCCAGACGGCGGACCTTCTTGTTGATGCGGTAGCTGTAGTCGCGGGGCTTGGGGCCCAGGGCAACGCCGCCGTGGGTCCACTGCGGGCTGCGGGTGGAACCCTGGCGGGCATGACCAGTGCCCTTCTGACGCCAGGGCTTGCGGCCGCCGCCGGAAACCTCGCTGCGGGTCTTGGTGCTCTGGGTGCCCTGGCGCTGGTTGGCCAGGAAGTTGACGACCGCGATGTGCACGGCCTTTTCATTCGGGGTGATACCGAAAACGGCGTCGGAAAGCTCTACGGTGGAAACCTTCTTGCCGTTCATATCCAAAACGTCAAACTGTGCCATTGTGCTTTCCTCCTTTACGCCTTCACGCTGTCGCAGATGCAGACCACGGCGCCCTTGGGGCCGGGCACAGCGCCCTTGACGGCGATCAGATTATTTTCCGCGTCCACCTTGACGACGGTCAGGTTCTGGATGGTCACGCGCTCAGCGCCCAGGTGGCCGGGCAGCTTCTTGCCCTTGAACACGCGGCTGGGGGTGGAGCAGGCGCCCATGGAACCGGCATGGCGGGAAACGGGGCCGGTGCCGTGGCTCTCGCGCAGGCGATGGCCGTTCCAGCGCTTGATGGTGCCGGCGTAGCCCTTGCCCTTGCTGACGCCGACCACGTCGATGTGGTCGCCGGCGGCGAAGACGTCGGCCTTCAGGATGTCGCCCACGTTCACCGCGCTGATGTCGGCCAGGCGGAACTCGCGCAGGGTCTTCTTGGGGGCCACGTCAGCCTTGTCGAAGTGACCCTTGGCGGGCTTGGTGACCTTGCGGGCGGCGATGTCGCCGAAGCCCAGCTGCACGGCCTGGTAGCCGTCGCTCTCCACGGTCTTCTTCTGCACCACGGTGCAGGGGCCGGCCTCGATCACGGTGACGGGAACGACCTTGCCGTTCTCATCGAACAGCTGAGTCATGCCCAGTTTCTTGCCGATGATACCTTTTTGCATTTTCTTTTCCTCCTATAAGGTTATTGGTTGACGCGGTTGTGCGCCAACATGACCTCTCCGCTGGGGAGCGGTGTTCGGGATCGGATGTTTGCCGCGGGGCGCCCGGACCCCGGCAGTTGGCGGCTCGCCGGCCGCCCTTACCGGTCAAATACGGCGCCCGTGCGCGCTCACAGCTTGATCTCGATGTCCACGCCGGCGGGGAGCTGCAGGCCCATGAGGGCCTCGACCGTCTTGTTGGACGGCTTCAGGACGTCCACCAGACGCTTGTGGGTGCGGGTCTCAAACTGCTCGCGGCTGTCTTTGTACTTGTGCACAGCGCGCAGGATGGTCACCACTTCCTTGTCGGTGGGCAGGGGGATCGGGCCGGACACACGGGCGCCGGTGCGCTTCGCGGTCTCCACGATCTTTTCCGCAGCCGCGTCCACCAGCTGGTGGTCGTAGCTCTGCAAACGAATCCTGATTTTCTCCTTGACTGCCATTTTGTTCGCCTCCTGTTAAATTTTGGTGCCTAGGCGAGCCGATAAACCACTGTACACAGCGCCGGGTGTCTCGCGTTTTTGCATCAGAAAAGCCGGTGAACCGCTAGGCAGTTCCCCCGGACAGACCTGTAGCAAATTGAGTTGGACATTGGTTCGCACGGCAAGCCGGTGAGAACGTATCCCTTTGCTGTCAGTAATTCTTTCGCCCGGTTCTAGATCGGACATACTCCGCGGAAAAACCCGTATCGCTACGGCAACCTCCCGCATCAACGCATATCGTGGCCCCGTACCCCATTGCGCACGGGGTCCTTTGCAGCCGAGGTTTATTTTAGCACACACCGCCGGGTGTTGCAACCCCTTTTTGTAAAAAAGTTAGAAAATTTTTTGAGAATTTCTCCCTTTTGCGCAAAGCTTGGCCGGCGAGCAAAATAACGGCCCGAAAAAGGGATCTGCCGGCTGTTTCGCGCGCAAAAGGAGGGGGCGGGCACACCGGCCCGCCCCCCTCGCGGAAAACTTATCCGTACAGGATCCGGCGGCTGTATTCCTCGCCGAACATCAAATCGTACTGGATGGTCCAGTAGTCGTCCAGCAGGGTCTGGGTCTCCCCCTCGGGCAGGCTGACGCTGCCGTCCGGCGCGATGGCATAGCCGCGGGCCAGGCCCCGGCAATCGTCCAGGGTGCTGTGCAGCCATCCCGTCCAGGCCGGTTCGGGCGCGTCGTAATGGGCGCACAGGATGGGCAGCAGCATGTAGGCCGTGGTGAGGGGCTCGGTCTCGGCGTTCTTTTTGTCCCGGTTGCTCCAGATCAGAAAAGGCACCTTGTGTTTTTCCACCACCAGTTCCTCGTCCGTCAGGTCCCGGTAAACGGCCGCCTTTTCGTTCACATTGATGCTCTCGTCGTCGGCCACACCGGTCTGGTGATCCCCGAAGAAGAGCACGATCACCTCCCGGTCCACCGTTTCCAGATAATCGGCAAGTTTGCCCAGGGCCCGGTCGATATCCCGCATATTGGTGGCCACCGTTTCCAGCAGGGCGGTCTCTTCCTCGTCCAGCCCGTCCACCCTGGCGGTGACCCGGTAACCGTCGGGATACACGCCGCCGCGATAGGATACGTGGTTCTGCATGGTAACGGTATGGATGAACACCCCGCCGTCGGTCTCGGAGGCGGCCTGCTCATAGGTCTCGATGATCTTGTCGATGGTGGAACCCTCGCTGATATAATCGCCGGCGTAGACCGGATCGGTGAAATCCTCTATATCATAAAAAGCGTCAAATCCCATATCCTCGTAGGCACGGGTGCGGTCGTAGAAGCGGCGCAGATAGGGATGGATGGCCAGGGTGGTATACCCCTGCTGCTTGAGATAGAGCGGATAGCTGGCAAAATCCTCGTGCATGAACTCGCTGTAGGCGGTGCTGCCCTGGGGCAGCAGACCGGTGCAGAAGCCGGTGAGGGCCGCGAACTCGATGTTGGCGGTGCCGCCGGCATAGCCCTCGCTGAGGAAATAGCCGCTGATCCCCTCTTGGGCCAGCCGGTCAAAGTTGGCGGTCAGATCCTCGGAATACTCGCCGGGGATGACCCGTTCCAGATCGAACCAGCTCTCGGACATGACGATCAGGATGTCGGGGGTGGCCTGAGCGCCGCTGTTGCCCGCCCCGGCTGCCATCTCTTCGGCCAGCCGCTCCACCGAGGCTCTGCTGTAGCCGGCGGGCGCCTCGATCTTCAGATCGCCCAGCAGATGCAGGAACATGGTGACAAAACTGCCCCGGTAATACTCATCCGCCATGCCCGTATTGAAGTAGCCCAGGCCGCGGGCCTTCATGCCCTGCTCATTCCAAAGTACCCGCACGGTGAACAGACAGGCCGCCGCCAGGGCCAGCACCCCGGCCAGCGCCCGCAGCGCCCAGCCGCGCCGGCCCCGCGGCCAGGGCAGCCGCACGAAACTCAGCGCGACGGTCACCAGGATCACTGCCAGCGCAAACACCACCATCTCCCGGGTAACGGCGGGCTTCATCTCAGTGCCGATGGTGGCCGCGTCCCGCAGGATGAACAGGTCGCTGGGCACCACCGGCTCGTCCCGGTAGGAGAGTTTCAGATAGTTGGCGATACCGCCCACCGCCAGGATTACCCCCATCACCCCGGCGGGAATGGCGGGGCGGCGGGTGAACACGGTGAGCGCCAGGAACAGCAGCGCCAGCGGCGCCCAGCCCAGCAGCAGGTTCGGCAGCCGCCCCTGCAGATAGGTCAGGGTGGTGGTGAACGACCGGATGCGGGTGAACTCGATCAGCGCCTGATACAGCAGCGGCACCACCGCGCAGGCCAGAAGGCTGATCGACGCGCACAGCGCCGGCCGCCCCGCGAACCAGCGGCGCAGACGCATCCAGGGGTTGCGGGTCTGCGGCTTGAGAGACTCTTGCATGGAGAGGGATCTCCTTTCTTCGGGGCCCCTCGGCCCCCAAACATCTTCTCCCCGGCACCACTGCCGGCCAAACGGCCCATCGTATGGCAGCGGTCCACAGGGATACAGAAAATCGTCGTGCGATGGGGCGGGCCATTTCGGCCGGCCCCGGGCCCGGGGCCCCGGCAAAGGTTTCGCCGCACCCGCCAGCCATTCAAAGACGCGGGCGGCCAGCCGCACGCGCAGCCGCCAGGGCCCGAAACACCGCGACATCCTTTCAAATCCTTCTCACCTGTTTCGGCGGACCTTTTCCAGCAGCCAGCCCGCCGCAGCCCGCGCGCGGGCCGGAAAGCCCGGACCAGCCGCCAGCACCGGGAAGGGCCAGGGCCCCCAGCCCCGGCGAAAAGCCAGCGCCTCGGGCGGCTCCGGCGCGGGAGCCAGCGCGGAGGGATTCGCCCGCAGCGCCTCGGCGGCCGGCGCGGCCGCCCAGCGGGTCTGCGGCAGGATCGCCTCCAGCGCCTTACGGCCCCGCTCGGTCTGGGGGACCGCCAGCGACAGGCCGGGTCCCTCCGCCGCCAGGTCCGGCAGGCAGTCCTCCGCGCCCCAGAAGTCTCCCAGGGTCAGGTCGGCGCCACTGCCGTCCAGCCGGGCGGTGCAGCGGCTGCAGGAGGGCCGCAGGGACACATCGGACAGAAACAGCCGCACATAGGGATCGCTCCATCCGCCGTACCGGGCAGAGGAACCGTCCGCAAAGGAGGCGCGCAGGCAGATGCCGCCCGGCTCCGCCCGGAAATCTATCCCGGTCATGGCGGCATGCTGCCGGCGCTCCCGCCAGCGGCGGTATGACCGCCACAGCTGCGGCGAGGGCACGCCGTGGCAGACCACCGCCACGCAGAGCAGCTTGTCCGAATCGGCCAGCGGCCCCAGCGCCCGGCGCAGCGCTGCGGTCTGGCAGCCGGTGCCGCAGAAGAGCACCGGCGTGCCCTGCCTAAGCAGCTGCCGCACACGGGGATACGCCGGCCAGGCCCGGCTTTGCAGATATTTGGATTTGAGCAAGGGCGCCAGGGACGCCTCATCCCCGGCCTCCCGGTGGATCAGTTCCCCGTGTTCGTCAAAGGCCGCGCCGAACACCCGGCCGCCCTCGGCCAGGGTGCGGCGGGCCAGCAGCCCGAACGCCCCGCCGGAGGAGGAGCGCTCCCGCAAGGCGGCGTCGTCGGCGCGCAGGCCCCAGACCTGCTCCGGCACGGCGCGCCGCGAAAGCGGGGCCAGGGCGGGGCAGGCGCGGGAACAGCCGCCGCACTCCACGCAGAGGGTCTTGTCCACCTGAGGCGCGTCAAAACCCAGCCGGTCGGGGAGCATGCGGATGGCGCCCCGGGGGCAGACCGAGGCGCAGGCGCCGCAGCCGGTGCAGCGCTCAGCGGGCGACAGCGTGGGCATCTCCCTTCCTCCCTTCCAGCCGGGCGACGGTCTCGGCCAGCCGCGCCAGGCTCTCCTGGCGCAAAGCGGCCAGCCGGCTGTGCACGGCCGGCCACTCCAGAGCGTTCAGCACCTCCGCGTCGGAGAGCCGGTCATAATAGCGGGGCGGCAGTTCCAGGCGGTTCAGCAGCGAGGACAGACGGGTGTTCATCCCCGCGCCCCGGCTGCCGCTCAGCACGAACGGCACCCCGAAAACCAGCGAAAAGATCAGGCCGTGATAAGAATCGGCCACCACCAGGGAGGCGTCCCGCACCAGCCGCACCCAGCGGGCGGGGCCGCAGGCGATCTCCCGGGCGTGAAGTACCCGCCAGCCCCGGGCGGCGGCAAAAGCCCGCGCCCAGGGTTCCAGCGCCGGGTCCGCGCTGGCGTCGATCTGGTACACAAGTATGTAGGGGCGGCGGCTGCGGGCGGCGGGCAGAGCCAGCAGGGTCTCCCAGGCGGCCGCGTCCAGCAGCAGCGCCGGGTCCAGGTCCCAGGCGGGGCGGTGGCCGGTGATCTGTTCCACCGCGTCCAGGCCCGCGTCCTCCCGCACCGAGAGGCCGTCCATCTCCCGCAGGCCATCCCGCGCCCAGTCGGTCCCGGCCAGCCGCTCGGGCGCGCAGCAGACGCTGGCCGCGTAGCTGTACCGCTGGCCGGGCCGGGCAAACCGGAGAAAAGCCAGCGGGGTGACGGTGGGGATATCCAGATTCCAGATCTGGTCGCTGCCGGCGATAAAGCCGTCGTACCGCTCGCTCCAGTAGTTGGGGGCGGTCACCTCTTCCTCCCCCGCGGCGAACTGCCGGGGGGCCAGATGGATGCGGTCCCGGTTGAAGCGGTAAAAAGCGGTGCGCTGCCAGAACCGCCGCCAGAGCCGCGCCGGCGGATCGTGCCGGGTCAGCCCCTCGTAGGCCAGGTAGGACAGGCGGTTGCGCAGGCTGAGGGTGTCCTGGTAACTGCCGGACAGCGGCCGGTAATACCCCACCGTCTCCACCCGGGAGCCGGTGAGCTGTTCCAGCACCGTCTGCAGCGCCAGATTCTGCAGGCGCTGGCCATAGTTGGTGCCGTCGATCAGGGTGTAGATCGCGATTGCCACAGTCTTTCCTCCTTAAACGGCGGCCGTGCCGGTCACCGGTCCTCCCGCAGCTTCTCCCGCAGGGCGGGGTCGGGGGTGATGTAGGCGGTCTCATAGGTGTCGTACAGCACCATGCCGGGCTTGAGGTCGCCGGTCTTGCGGATGTTGCGCACAAAGGTGTAGTCCACCGGCACCTTGGCCCCTCCCGCCTGGCTGGAGTGGAGCACCGCCAGCTGAGCGGCCTGCTCCCGGGTGGCATCCGGGATGGGCTGGCCCTCGCTGATCACCACCGCGTGGCTGCCGGGGGCGTTCTTCACATGGAACCACAGATCCCGCCCCCGCGCGGTGTGCAGGGTGAGTTTGTCGTTCTGGGCGTTGTTGCGTCCCACTAGGATGAGCAATCCGTCGGTGGAACGATACCGGTAAAAATCGGCGGGTTTCTGCTTTTTATCCCGCACCTTGTAATACTTCAGATATCCCTGGCTCTTCAGCTCGGCCCGGATCTCTCCCAGCGCCTGTTCGCCGGTGGCGGTCTCCACCTCATAGACCACCGTTTCCAGATACTCGATCTCCCGTTTGCCTTCTTCCAGCAACCGGGCCAGCATCCTGGCGGCGGTCTGTTTTTTCTTGTATTCCTTAAAATATTTCTGGGCGTTGCCGCTGGGGGACAACCGCACGTCCAGCGGGATGGTCTCGGGCTTGCCGGTATAGTAGTTGTCCACCGTCACGCTGGCCATCCCCCGCTCGATGCGCCACAGGTTGGCTTGCACCAGTTCGCCCCGGACACGCAGCTCGTCGCTGGCCTCGCTCTGGGCCAGTTCCTCGGTGCGGGCGGTCTGTTTGCGCATCGCCCGCTCGTGCAGGTTGCGCACTGTCTTGAGCAGGTCCCGGCTCTTCTGGCGCAGGCGTTCGGCCCGGTCCTTGACCGCGTAGTAGTCCTCCAGCAGAGCGCTGAAGGAGGGATAGGTCTTGAGCGCCCCGGAGCCGTACTGGGTCAGGGCGGTAAAGCTGAACTCCACCGGGCGGCCGTCCGGCGCGTGGGCGGCGGTGGGCGTCCCGCCGGCGGCGTGATCCTCCCGGATGGCGTCCAGCGCCGCAGCCAGGGATGTCTGCTCGGCGGTGGTGAGTTCATTGGCCGGGCGGTGGCTGTCCCCCAGGGCGCGGAAGGCGGCCTCCCGGCAGACCACCGGCCCCACCCCGCCGCAGCTTTTCATAAGGGCGTCGGCCACCGGCAGATCCCGCTGCATGGCCAGCGCCACCAGTGAGGCGCTGCTCACCGCGAAGAAATCCGGCCGGGCGGGCCGGGGCGGCATGGTATAGGGCAGCCCGGGCAGCAGCTGCCGGATGGCGGAATCCTCAAAGTCCACCCGTTTGAGGGCGTCCAGGATACGGCCGTTCTGCACCAGCACCAGATTGGAATACCGGCCCATCAGTTCGGCGGCCAGGGTATTCTTTACCAGATCCCCCATCTCGTTGACGCACTGAAAATCGAAAAAGACGATTCGCTCCCCCGGCTCCATCCGGATATCCAGCAAACGGCCGCCGGCCAGGTGCTTGCGCAGCAGCATGCAGAAGCCCGGCGGGGTGGCCGGGTTCTCAAAGGACTCGCCGGTCAGGCAGACCCGGGCGGAACCGCTGCGGGCGCTGAGCAGCAGCCGGAAAGTATCGGTGCGGGTGCGCAGCAGCAGCAGTACCTCGTCCCGGGTGGGTTCAAAGATCTTGTCGATCCGGGAATCGGTCAGGGCGGTTTTCAACTCACGGGCGCAGAGCGCCAGCGTGGCGGCATCCAGAGCCATGGTTCACCTCGTTCCATACTCGCAAAAACAACAATCAGCGGGGCCGCGGAGCGTACACCTGCCCCACGGCCCCGCCAGTCGTTACAGATAAGTAAAGGGGTCTTTGCAGCGCCGGCTGCACAGTACCCGCACACCGGAAAATTTCCGGGCCAGCTTGTCCGCCAGCACCGGTACGATGGGCAGTTCGGTGGCGTAATGGCCGGCCACGATCAGGCTGACCCCCGCGTGACGGGCGTCCAGCGCCGTGTGATGGCCGGCTTCACCGGTCACCAGCGCGTCCGCCCCGGCGGCGATGGCTGCCTCCAGGAAACCGCCGCCGCTGCCGCCTACCACCGCGATCCGGTTGATGGGTTTGCCCGCGTCCACCAGCTTTACATGAGCCCCCAGCACCTGGCGGCACTGCTCCGCCAGCAGCGAGGCGCTGGTGGTGCGCACCCGGCCGATCCGGGCCAGCTTTTCCAACGGCTGCGCCTCCTGCACCCCCAGCAGGCGGCACAGGATATCGTTGACCCCGCCCTCGGCGGCGTCCAGGTTGGTGTGGGCGCAGAGCGCGGAGATGTTCTTTTTGATCAGGCGAAAGGGCAGCGATCCGCGGGTGATCGCGCGCAGCGGCTGGAAGATCACCGGATGGTGGGTCACGATCAGCTGGCAGCCCTGATACTCGGCCTCGGCAATGACCTCATCGGTCACATCCAGCGCCACAAGAACACTGGTGACCTCCGCGCCGCAATCCACCAGAAGGCCGGGATTGTCCCAGCTTTCGGCCAGTTCCGGCGGGGCCAGCTGCTGCATATAGGCCAGAATCTCTTCCACACGGGCCATGGGGCCGCCTCCTATCCTTTCCATTCTTCCATCAAAGCCAGCTGGCGGGCGCGTTCGGCCTCGTTATCCAGGCCCCGCAGCCGTTTGCGCCAACGGCGAAACCGGTCTTCCCGATAGCCCGCGGCCCCGGCATGCGCGCCGGTCCCGCCCAGCTGACACCAGATCTCGTCCGGGTCCCGGGCCTCGCCGGTATAGTCGGCGGCCATCACCGCGTACCAGCGCCCGGCACACTCCACCGGGATATCCTCCGTCAGCGCGAATCCCCGGCCAGCCAGCCAGCGGCGCAGCGTCTCGTGCCGGGTGGCGGGGACCAGGATCAGCCGAATGCCAGGCGCAAACACCCAGGGCGCGGCCTCAAAGATACCGATCGTGGTCTCGGCGCTCAAACCGGCCACCACGATATCCCGCACCTCGCCGGGAAGCACCCCTTCCAGGCCGGCCGCCAGGCGGCAGTCCACCCGGTCCTCACAGCCGTATGCCCGGCAGGTCTGCCGGGCGGTCGCCAGCGGGGCGGGGCGCAGATCGCCGGCCACCACCCGGGGGCAGCGGCCGGTGCAGGCCAGCCAGGCAGCCAGCCGGCCATGGTCGCAGCCCACATCCGCCGCCGGGCTTCCCGGCCGCACCAGACGGGCGGCGGTCAGCAGCCGGGCGTCCAGACGGGGCGCGGCCGGTTCAGTCGTTGCCAAAATGGGCGTTCAGTTTGGCCACCAGCTCATCCACGTTGGTGCCGTGGACCAGGCAGGCCTGCTCCAGGCTCTCCCCGCGGGACGCCGGGCAGCCCAGACAGTGCATGCCGATCTCCAGAAAATAGGGGGCGGTGTTGCGGTCCATATCCAGAATATCGCCGATAATGCTGTCTTTCGTGATCATATCCCTATCGCTCACTTTCTTGTGTTCAATGGCGAAACAGGCCAAAACAGGGCCGTTTTCGCATATATACCGGTATTGTACTCCAAAGGGGGCGGTTTGGCAAGCCTTTCACAGTGCGGCCAGCTGGGAAATTGCTTCCAGCAGCACGGCGGCGCTCAACCCGATCTGTGCCATCCGCACCCCGGCGGTCAGATCCCGGGCGCGCACCACGCCCCGCCACTCGCCGGCGGCCAGGGCCAGCGGGGCCACAAGCGGCAGAAAATACCGCCCCTGGATGCCAAAGATCTGCTCATAGTTGATGGGGGTCCAGGTCAGGCAGGCGGCCACGCACAGCGCCGTGCAGCCAACGCACAGCCCCAGCGTCCACCACAGCCGCCAGCCGGGCAGGCGGCGGGGCGTATCGGCGGCGGGAAGCGCCGCCAGCCACAGCACGCCGGTCATCGCCAGGGTGGTGAGCCAGCCCGCCTGCACCGAATAGACGATGGGCTCGCCCAGCACAGCCCCCAGCGCCTGCTGCCAATAGGCCGACAGGTTGGCCGCGAAGGTGGCGATGGTCAGCTTGACGACCCGCGGCAGATAGAGCAGCAGCATGGCCACGCTGTAGGTATACCGGGAATCGCCGTTGGGCTGGATACCGGCCGCCATCTCCTCCGGGCTGGGGCCGGCGCCCTTGAACCGGAACAGGATATGCCCGCCCGCCAGCACCGCCAGTGCCAGCACCGCCCCGGCCCCCAGCAGCCACAACCGCAGGCGGGGATACCGCGCGCACAGCCGCACGGCCCAAAAAACAGCGCCCGCGCCCGCCAGTACGACCAGCGCCAGCAGCAGCCGGAGGGGGGTGTTGAAGTCCCGCAGCTGATAATCCAGATAGGCGCTGTTGGCCACGATCCAGGCCAGGGCCGCCGCAGCGAGCACTGCGGCTTTTTTCAGATCGCACCAGGCGCCGAACCGGCTGCCGGGCACGGCCAGGCACAGCCCCACCAGCGGCAGGTAAATGGCCTTGGCCGGGCCAAGCAGCGCCGCCAGCAGCACCATGACCAGCCAGTCGGCGGTGCGCATCGGGCGATCGGCGCAGCGCAGGCACCAGGCCAGCCACAGCAGCACCAGCGCCGCCACCATCATATCCGCCGACAGGCAGGCGGCCACCTGCAGCCCCATGGGAAGCAGCCCGACGCAGAAAAACAAGGTTTTGGCACGGGGGGTCAGATGCAGCGCCAGCGCGGCCAGCGCCAGATACACCGCCAGGTTGCTCAGGCGGGCCAGCCAGAGCATCCCGTAAAAACTCAGCCCCAGCAGCCGCGCCAGGGTCATGCCCAGCACCATCGGCGCGTAGAGCAGCCGGCTTCCGTCGCCGGCGGCGCGCACATCCCCGGCGGCGGTCAGCGCCCCGTCCTGCCCGGACACAAGCAGCTGGTCCGCCATCCGTTTGTAGGCGAATACGCCCCGCTCGCCGGTCTTGTCGGTCATATAGGGGGCGTCACATTCCCGCATGCGCAAACGCCCTGCCTCGTCGTACGGCGCCTGACCCAGCAGTTCGCTGGCCTGGGCATAGGCGGTAGCGGCGTGGGCGTACTCGTCCGGGCCGGCCAGCGGCGGGATGATCAAGCTCATCACCAGCCCCAGCAGCGCGCCCGCAACGCAAAACACCGGCACGGCCCCGGCTTTTTTGACGAACAGAAGCCGCCAGCCGCCCAGCACGGCCAGAGCCAGCAGCGCGCCCGGCGCCCAAAAAGCCCGGGAGGCAAAACGGCCGCTGTAGTCACTCACCAGCTGCAGCGCCGCCGTGCCCGCCGGCGTGCCCGCCGTCCCGCCGGTGAGGGTCATGCCGTTCACCACCGTTTCGCTGGCCCAAAGCCCCACCACGTCCTCGGGGGTGGCAGGCTCGTACCAGACACGCAGCCGGTAGGTCTCGCCGGCGGCCAGGGTCACCGGCCCCTCTTCAAAAATCAGGGCATGGAAGGTGTTGTCCAGCAGCGCGGTCATATCGCAGGAGGCCCCGGCCAGGCGCCGGCCCGCCGCATCCTGGAGTTCCACGTGCAAAGCGCCGTGGGCTACCCGGTCGTGGATCGAAAACAGCAGCCGCACCCCATACGCCGGCCCCCCGCTCTCCCGGAAAAAGGCCTGCACCAGCCCGGCGGCGGGGTCGGCCGGGTCCACGACCTGACTGTATTCGTCGTTGATCTGCTCATACCGCGAACGTCCGTCGGCGTTCTGCCGCACCCCGTACCAGGTCCAGGCCAGGGCGGCCAGCACCGCCAAAGCCAGCGCCGCGCCGGCCAGCCAGCGCTTGTAGGTTTTGTTCATGGAAGCTCCCCCGCTGTGTGAGATTCGCGCACGGCCTTCCGCGCGGGCCGCGCCGCGGTTGTTCTCTCATTGTACCGTAAAACGGGCCGGGACGCAAGGAACGGCCGCTTCCGCCGCCGGCAAAAAAGGAGCGCCCCCGGGCGGGGACGCTCCTTTTTGTGCAGGATGACCGTTGTGAAACGCTGGGCTCAGCGGTTCTCCTTCATCTTGGCAAAGCACTCGCTGCAGTAGACCGGACGGTCCTCGCGAGGCTGGAAGGGAACGCGGGCCACGCCGCCGCAAGCAGCGCAGGTAGCCTCGTACATCTCACGGGTGCCACGGGTGGCGCTCTTGCGGGCGTCACGGCAGGCCTTGCAGCGCTGGGGCTCGTTCTCAAAGCCGCGGCTGGCGTAGAACTCCTGCTCGCCGGCGGTGAAAACGAATTCCTTACCGCAGTCTTTGCACACTAAAGTCTTGTCTTCGTACATGATTTCTGTCTCCTTAATGGAAATTTTTTGCCCGCGGAAGGATTCAAACCAACACCTTTGGTTTTGGGACCAACGCTCTGATTGTTAAGCTACATAGGGCACATTCTATCACGGCAGGCCAAAGCGGCCTGTCAGACCAAATTTTCGGGCAGATAACGGCGCAGCTTGCGCCGCACCCGGCCCATGGCGTTTTCCGCCGTTTTTTCATCCCGGCCCAGCCGCTGCCCGATCTGCCGCACGCTGCACCCGGCCAGGTAGAGCGCCAGCACCTGCCGCTCCAGCTCGGACAGGCGCACCGCCAGTTCCCGCACGATCTGCTGATACCGCTCGGCGGCGATGGCCAGTTCCTCGGGGCTCGCCGCCAGGCCGTTTTCCTCCAGGGGCACGCTATCGTTCAGCGGCCCGTGCTTTTTGCTGCGGGCGCTGCGGGCCGCGGCGATCTGCGCGTTGAGCGCGCACACGCCGGCATACGTCTCAAAAGACGCGCCCCGCGCGGGATCGTAGGTCTGGATGGCGCGGAACAGCCCAATGATCCCCTCCTGCACGGCATCCTCCACCTCCATGCCGGGCCCGGCGCAGAACGCGGCGCCCCGGCGGATGGCAGGCATCATGCGGGCGATGGCCGCCGCCATGGCGGCCTCGTCCCCCCGGCGCAAAAGCTCCAGGGAAAGCGGTTGGCGGGACGGCATACACGGCCTCCTGAAACCTGGGATTCTATACCTAAATAGGGTACACCGTCTTTTGGCATTTGTCAATAAATTTTTTCGTCTTGTAACCCATCTGTTCCACCAACCTGCATAATTTGCACAGTTTTGCCTTTTTCTCCGTCAAAATGTCCTTGATTTGTCCCGGATTTCATATTATAATGGTCATGTTACACATCACGCCGGTGTGTTGGAATTGGCAGACGAGACGGACTCAAAATCCGTTGCGGGCAACCGCGTGTGGGTTCGACCCCCACCACCGGCACCAACTAAGGTTGCTGAAAAAGATGCAGCCCCTGAAACCCTTGCTGCGGCAAGGGTTTCAGCCGTTTCAGAGGGCAAAATCGAGTACCAGTCGAGATGGAGATACAAAAGTCCATTTTTGTGATGTGGGGTGATTCGAACCTCTGAGCAAACAGAAAACAGCAAGAGAAGCTCCTGTTGGTAGTTCAAATCGAACTGCCATCCGGGGCTTCTCTCTTTTTATTACGCAGCTGTTTCAGTAGCGGAGCAGATGGTGGCCTGCGACTATGTGGGCATTGAGTCTGGCAACCAGGTAGCGGACAAAGTAGCAAAGGCCGGATGGAACACCACCAAATGATAATTTGAAAACCATAAAATTATGAGTGATTATTGCTCTCCATAGGTTATCAATAAAATCCTCCAAAAGCCTTGAAAATAAAGGATTTATCGCAATGTGTTCGCCTTATCCCTTTATATGATTTCACACAAGTTTACTCTTTCCCTGCCTACTGGTAAGGGCAAAATCAAGGGCAAGAAAATCTCATAACAAGATATAACAGAGTGTGGCAATCGGAGAACTGTGACATATGTGCGAATATATTATAACGGAGGATTTTTTAATGGACAAGTATATTTATGATGAAAGCAATGGTCTTTGGTATGAATTGCAGGGGGATTATTATATTCCTTGCCTTATTTTACCAACCGAAAAAGAACACAAGCCTATCGGCTTATGGGGGCAGCGACACAAACGCTATTTACAGGAACATAAACGGGCAGTTTACATCACGCTTCTCACAAGCGGAAAATTGAACTGTTACCTTACTGATATTGACGAACAGGCAACGGAAATGATATTTCGATTGGTCGAGCAAATGGCTGACAAGGAGGGCGTGACCGAACAACTTAAAGTAGAAAAACCGATGTTGTGGGTTGGTCGAATGAATGAGATACAGGCAAGAGTACGAGAAATTGTATATGCCGATATTATCTATAAGTAAAAAATGTAATATATAGAATATTAAAATTGTGGCAGGCAAAAATTAAAACTTTGCCTGCCACAATTATGATTCGATGTGTTCTCTTTCATAATGACTTTGGTAATTCATTATGCTATAATAAATTTAATTTACGGTATCGCACTGCATCTACTAATTTGGAGTTCGATTAGAACAGGAAAAGATTATATTGATTGCTCTCTATGCGAGATAAAAACCGATTATACAGGAGGAAATTGAATGAGCAATATTATTCAAATCAATAATCTTAATAAAAGTTTTGGAAGTGTAAACGCTGTTCAGAATTTGAGTTTTCGTGTAAAAAAAGGAGAGTTGTTTGCCTTTCTTGGTATCAATGGGGCAGGAAAATCAACCACAATCAATATTATGTGTGGACAACTATCGAAAGACAGTGGAAGCGTTTTTATTGATAAACACGATTTAGATAAGGATATGGACTATATTAAGCGTGAACTGGGTGTAGTTTTTCAATCATCTGTCTTGGATTCTGCCCTTTCTGTTTATGATAATTTGGAAAGTCGTGCCGCTTTATATGGCATTACTGGAATGGAGTTTAAGAAACGACTTGAGGAATTGGCGAAAATATTAGATTTTGAAAACTTATTGAAACGCACCGTTGGTAAATTATCAGGAGGACAACGCCGAAGAATTGATATTGCAAGGGCTTTGTTTCATAAGCCTAAAATCCTTATTCTTGATGAGCCGACAACAGGGCTTGATCCACAGACACGCCGACTTATTTGGAATGTTATATCAAGTTTTCGCAAAGATGAAAATATGACTGTATTTTTAACTACGCACTATATGGAAGAAGCTGCGGAAGCTGATTATGTTGTAATCATTGATGATGGGAAAATATCCGCAGAGGGTACTCCGCTTGAATTAAAAAATATTTATACTGGGGATTACATCACAATTTATGATGTAGATGAAAAGGATATTAAAGCACTTGATGTGGAATATGAGCAAATCCGAAACGGTTATCGCCTTTCTGTACCGAATACAAAGGCTGCAACTGAATTGATTATTCGTAATCCGCAGTTGTTTAATGATTACGAAATAACAAAAGGAAAAATGGACGATGTTTTTCTTGCTGTTACGGGCAAAACATTGGTGGGAGGTGCAGAAAAATGAGTATGGCTTTCATTCTTATCAAAAGAAATATCAAATTGTTTTTCAAAGATAAGGGAATGTTCTTTACCTCTTTGATAACGCCTGCTATATTGCTTGTACTTTATGTGACTTTTCTTGGGAATGTGTATCGGGATAGTTTTACATCTAATTTACCTAATTCATTAAAACTATCAGAAAGCATAATAGAGGGACTGGTAGGCGGTCAACTTATCTCATCTATTCTTGCTGTTTCGTGTGTAACGGTTGCTTTTTGTTCTAATTTTTTAATGGTGCAAGATAAAGCAAATGGTACGATAAGAGATTTAAGAATATCTCCTGTAAAGTCAGCTACACTTTCGTTGAGTTATTATGTTGCAACCTTGCTTTCAACACTTATTATTTGCTTTGCTGCAACGGGTATCTGTCTTACTTATGTAGCTATTGTCGGTTGGTATATGTCGCTCGCAGATATATTCTTTTTGTTTCTTGATATTTTACTCCTTGTTTTGTTTGGAACAGCATTATCTTCGATTATTAATTTTTTCTTATCAACACAAGGACAAATTTCAGCGGTAGGCACAATCATCAGTGCGGGATATGGTT
>CASFJO010000069.1 GCA_949295035.1 uncultured Gemmiger sp. | reverse complement strand
GGCGTGCTGCCCCGGGGCAGCACGCCGCTTTTGCTTGGCCGGATTCAGGCGGCGGCCTCAATGGTGAGCACCGCCCGGGCGGGCAGGCAGGATGCAATATTGTCTACGTTCCGCTGCCACCCAAATCCTTCACACAAATGGTCAGGACAAGGGCTGTCAACAAATCGTGCTGCACCATCTGCCACTTCAATGTGCACAGTATATAAGCTAGTATCCACATCGTAACGGCCGTCCTCATCCAAGGGGAAAGTGTACACTTTACCAGTATAGGTGCAGGTTAGCACCGCCTCCATGCCGGGTTTGGCGGTGGCCACCTGCCAGATCAGCAGGCCGAGGGCGATCACCACCAGCACGCCGGCGAAGATCAGGTTGGTTTTGAGATTCTTTTTCATTCCGTTTCAAACCCCTTTACAGGCTGTTGCAGGCTGGCCGGGAAAACCCCGGTGATTCAACAGTATAACAGGTTTCGCAGCCTGACGCAAGCGACAGGGGCCGGCATTTCGGCAAATTTTTCCGCAGGGTCAGAACTCGATCCCCTCCCGGGCCGCCACGCCCTTGTCGAAGGGATGCCGGTGCTTGACCATCTCGGTGATATAGTCCGCCCGCTCCAGAAGAAAATCCGCCGGGTCCCGCCCGGTCAGCACCGTTTCCGGCCGGTCGCACCGGTCCAGCAGCGCCCGCAGCTTGTCGGCGTCCACCAGCTTCAGATTCACCGCGGCGCACGCCTCGTCCAGCACCAGCATCTCGCAGGGCAGGGCGGCGGCCTTGTCCAGCAGTTCATCGTGCAGCCGGCGGGTGGCGGCTTTCTCCTCGTCGGTCATGTTCCAGAAAAAGGCCTCGCACACCTTGCCCGCCAGCACCGTTACATTCGGCAGCGCGGCCAGGGCCTGTATCTCGTGGGAAGTGCCGTCCTTGAGAAACTGCAGGATCACCACCCGCATCCCGGAATGGGCCGCCCGCAGCGCCAGGCCGGCGGCGCAGCTGGTCTTGCCCTTGCCGTCGCCGCAGTAGATGTGTACCAGCCCGCGGGCCGTTTCGTTCTGAGTCATCGTGTTTTGTCCTCCCAAAGAAAAATGGTGCGGGCCGGAATTTCCGGCCCGCGGTTTCCGGGGACAGTTTGCCCGGGATCGGCCTTAGAAGATCCCCGGAATCGCCTGCGCCAGCCGGAAACCGGCGGCGCAGGAAACCGCGTTGGCCGCCAGCGCGTAGAGGGTGGTGCGCCGGGCGGACACGCCGCCCCGGCGGCCCAGCAGCCGCCGGTAGGCTGCCGCCTCTACGATAAACACCAGCAGCTCCAGCGGCCAGAAGAAGAGCAGGAAGGCCAGACCGCCCATCCAGTAGGCGATCAGGTTCAGCCCCAGGTTCAGCCCGATCTGGGTCACAAGGTTTATTGCCAGGATCGGCCGCAGGAACGGCTTCTTCGCCAGCCCGAAAGGCACCGCCACCGCCAGTTCCAGCGCGAAGGTGGCCACAATGCGCACAGCCAGGCTCACCAGTTCCCAGGTGTAGTCATAGCTTTTCCGCAAAACCAGCTGTCCATTCACCAGATCGGTCAGGTCTGTGGTGTAGTAGTTGTCAAACGCATACCGGGAATAGACCCCGCTGGTCAAAAACTCCCCCGTATCCGGAAAGTACACCAGCAGTTTGTAGGTCGCCGGCGGGTAGTAGGTCCAGGCCAGCGGCTCGGTCTCGCTGCACAGCCAGGCCGTCCGGAGGAAATAGAACCCGTCCGGGTCCTGGTAGGCGGCGATGGCCTCGAGCATCGCGTCGTTTCCCTCCAGGTCGTTGCCCCAGCTGGTGCCGGGGGTGGCGGAGTAGGGCCCCGTCCCGGAAGTCTCGGACAGCAGGGTGGCGTAAAATTCCCGCCCGCCGGCGCCGGTGAAGTTCACCCGCACCGAGGGCTTGGGCCCCATGTCCGCAAAGACGGCCAAAGGCAGCGCCAGCGCGAATACCAAAACGGCGATGAGCAGAGCGGTCGGTCGTTTTTTCATGGTTCTTCCCTCCTTGCACAGCACAGGTCAGGGCGCGGGCAGCCGTTCCACCAGCGGCCAGAGCACGCTGCCCGGCCCCAGCAGCGGGAACTGTTCCCGCAGCGTGACAAGGGCGTGGGCGTCGCTGCCGGTCAGGGTCTCCAGCCCCGGGGGCAGCAGGCCCGCCGCTTCCAGGGCGGCCCGCTTTTGCGGGATGTGCAGCTCGGCGGCGGCAAAGCCCGCGTCCTCCGGCCACAGGCCCAGCGCGCTGAGCAGGCTGTAGCTGTCGTTGTCCACATGGGCGGGCACCGGCACGCCGCCCAGAGCCCGGCAGGCGTCGGCCGCGGCGTACAGGTCCAGGTCCACCGCGCCGGTGAGCAGCTTGTCTACCTTATATACGATTTGGTCCTCCGCATCCATCACCCATTGTTCGCCCCAAATCGCCGGATCGTAGGGAAAGGCCGGCAGATGGGCATACAGCAGCCGGCCCATCTCCAGCGCCGCCTCCACCGTGGCAAAGTAGCACAGCAGATGCACCTCCTCAGCGGTGTTCACCTCAATGCCGGGCAAAAGGCGCAGCCCGTAGGCCCGGCAGCAGGCCGCCATGGCCGGCAGGTTCAGCGCGCTGTTGTGATCGGTCAGGGCGATGAGCTGCGCGCCGTTCAGGGCGCACAGCCCCGCGATGGTGGAGGGCGCCATCTCCCGGTCCGCACAGGGGGACAGGCAGGAGTGGATGTGCAGGTCATATTTCAGCGGCCCCATCTCACTCCATCTCCCGGGCAAAGGCCACGCAGGCCTCGTATTCCGGCAGATCGGTGGCAAAGACGTTGATACCCTCGGTGCGGGCGCGGGCCAGCGCGTCCGGCATGAGGGCGGCCCCGTGGCACAGCACGATGGCCGCCGCGTCCGCCAGGCTGGCCACCGCCACCGCGTTCAGGTTGCCCATCACGGTGAACCAGACCTGCCCCTCGGTGCAGCGGCCCATGGCCCAGCTGAGCAGGTCCCCGCAGAAGCCTCCGGTGATCTGGCGCTCCTCCGCGTCCACCAGGGGGGTGAAATCCAACTCGCGCAGCAGTTCGGTGGTCATGGCGATTTCTCCTCTCCGTCCAGATTCAGCGCCCGCAGCACCGCCTCCATGCGGCGGCGCATGAGCACCGTGCAGTCCTCGATCTTTGCCTGGCCCCGCACCACATCCTCGGCCAGGGCCTCGCAGCTGGGCGCGCCGCAGCTGCCGCAGTCCAGCCCGGGCAGGCTCTTTTGCAGTTCCCGCAGCTGGCTGTACTTTTCAAACCGCTCGCTCCGGGTGCCGGAGAGTTCCAGCACCGGGGCGTATTTCAGGTCGGTGTCCCAGAGCATGGCCGGCGGGATGCTGGTGCTGGGCAGATGGTTGCGGCTCACCGGCAGGTACCGGCGCAGCTTCTTCATCTTGGCCCGGGCGATGTAGGGGTTCTCCACCTGCAAAACGCCCCCCACGCAGCCCCCCGCGCAGGCGTCCAGCTCCACAAACTCCAGTTCCCGGTATTTTTCGTCCTCCAGGTCCTCCAGCACCCGGATCACGTTCTCGATGCCGTCGGCGGCCAGGTAGTCGTCCACCATCACAAGGCCGCTGCTCTCGCCGCCGCTCTCGCCCCAACTCAGACCGATCCGGCCGGTGTTGCTGGCGCCCTCCCGCACGGGGGCCTTTTTCAGCGCCGCCAGCAGCGGCGGGTAGATCTCCTTGATGGCCACCGCCGCGTCCACCGCGCAGTGCTGCACCCCGATGGGGCTGCGCACATAGCTGATCTTGGCCGGGCAGGGGGACAGAAAGATGCAGCCGATCGCTTCCGGCGCGAGGCCGGTGGCCTCGGCGGCCTTTTTCTTGGCGATGCGGGCCGCCACCTCGATGGGCGGGGCCAGCGGCAGCACGTGGTCGATCAGGTCCGGGTAGCGCACCCGGATCAGCCGCACCACCGCCGGGCAGGCGCTGCTGATGGCCGGCCGGGGCACCTGGCCGGTCTGCAAAAGGCGGCGGGTGGCCTCGCTGACCAGTTCGGCGGCGCGGGCCACCTCAAACACCTCGGCAAAGCCCATCTCCAGCAGGGCACTCACCACCTGGTCCGGATCGTCGATGTTGTTGAACTGCGCGTAGAAACTGGGCGGCGGCAGGGCGATGGTGTACTGGTAGTTGTGCAGCACCGTCAGCGGGTCGGCGCTGGCGGTCTTGGCGTGATGGGGGCAGATGCGGATGCACTCGGCGCAGTCGATGCAGCGCAGCGGATTGATCGCCGCCTTGCCCTCCCGCACCCGGATGGCCTGGGTGGGGCAGCGCTTGATGCAGTTGATGCAGCCCATACATTTGTCCCGGTCCAGGGTGACCGAGTGGATAAATTCGTTGTTCATACTTCACCTGCACGGCCGGCCGTGTCCATTACAGGTCCACCTCCATGCGGATGGTGGTGCCCACCCCCACGGTGGACTGGATATCGAACCGGTCGGAATATTTTTTCATGTTGGGCAGGCCCATCCCCGCCCCGAACCCCAGGCTGCGCACCTCGTCGGGCGCGGTGCTCCAGCCTTCGCTCATAGCCAGGGAGATATCCGGGATGCCGGGGCCGTGATCCTCCAGCAGCATAATGATGGTGTCCGGCGTGAGGGTCACGGTGATCTCGCCGCCGCCCGCGTGGATGGCCAGGTTGATCTCCCCCTCGTAGAGGGCGATGGCGGCCTTGCGCACCGCCTCCCGGTCCACCCCCATCCGCTTGAGGTTGCGCTTGACGTCGGCGGAGGCCTCCCCCGCCCGGGTGAAATCGTCCCCGGGCACGGTGTAGCGCAGGGTGATGGGCTCAGACATGGCTCGTCCCTCCCCGCAGGCCTTTTTCATACAGCAGCCCGCAGGCCGAGAACATGGTCTCCGGGGTGGTGAGCACCGCGATGTCCCGGGCCTGGGCCAGTTCCAGGATGGCCTCGCCGGGCACCTTGCCCCGCACGAACACGATGCACACCATGTCCATCATGTCGGCGGTGCGCACCACCTGGGGGTTGTTCAGGCCGGTCAGCAGCACGCCCTGGTCCTTCACATAGGCCAGCACGTCGCTCATCATGTCGCTGCCGCAGGCTGCGTGCACGTCCACATCCAGATCGGCGTCGGGGGTCAGCAGCCGCGCGTTCAGCGCGGCAAGGATCTCGCGTATCTTCATGGCAGGCTCGCTCCTTTTTCGGGCGGCGGGATGCGCCGTGCCCGTGGTGTACCTTTATCATACCGAAAACCCGCCCGCCGCGCAAGACCGACGGAAGAAAAGCTATGTGCAATTTCCATAAAATCCTCTCCACCTTTTTCGAAAATTTGCGCCGTGATCCGCAAATCAGATATGGTCAAGAGATGGCAGATATGGTATACTTGATATAACTTGGCACATGGTGCGGGCAAATTCGTTAAAAAAATCGCATCCGTCGTCCGCGTTTTGTGAGTAACTATGGGAGGATACAATATGAGGCGTTTTTCCTCGGTGCCCTTCAACGGCACAAAGGAGCAGGAGCAGCAGCTCACCAGCTGGCTGGAACAGCACAAGGACATGCCCGGCGCGGCCATGCCCGCCTTGCAGAAAGCCCAGGAGATCTACGGCTATCTGCCCATCGAGGTGCAGCGGATGGTGGCCGAGGGGCTGGGCAAACCCCTGGCCGAGATCTACGGCATCAGCACCTTTTATTCCCAGTTCAGTCTGTGCCCCAAGGGGGCGTACAAGATCAGCGTATGCCTGGGCACCGCCTGTTACGTGAAGGGCAGCGGCAAGATCTACGAAAAGCTGCAGGAGATGCTGGACATCACCGGCGGCGAGTGCACCGCCGACGGCAAGTTCAGCCTGGACGCCTGCCGCTGCATCGGCGCCTGCGGCCTGGCCCCGGTCATGACCATCAACGACGACGTGTACGGCCGGCTCACCGGCGACGAACTGGAAGAGATCCTGTCCCGCTACTGATACGGAGGGGCCCTATGCAGGAACTTTCGATGAACGTGCTGGACATTGCCCAGAACTCGGTGGCGGCGGGCGCGCCGCTCACCCGCATCAGCCTGACGATCGACCATACCTCCGGCTGGCAGACCCTCACGGTGGCGGACAACGGCAAGGGCATGAGCCCCGAACTGGCCGCCCGGGTCACCGACCCGTTCTGCACCAGCCGCAAAAGCCGCAAGGTGGGGCTGGGGCTGCCGTTTCTCAAGATGGCCGCCGAGATGACCGGCGGCGCCATGACCCTGGAGAGCGCCGAGGGGGTGGGCACCACCGTGACCGCCACCTTCCGGCTGGGGCACATCGACCTGATGCCCCTGGGGGACATGGCCGCCACCATCGCCGGGCTGATGCAGTGCAATCCGGACAAGGATTTTGTCTACACCCTCACGGTGGACGGCGAGAGCTTTGTGGCCGACAGCCGCCAGATGAAGGATATCCTGGGCGACGGGGCAAGCCTGGCCGAGCCTCAGGTGGCCCTGTTCATCCGCCAGTTCATTGAGGAAAACAGCGCCCCATTACTGAATAAAGGAGAAGAAGCCCTATGAAGAGTTTGCAGGAACTGGCCGCCATCCGCGACAAGATGCGGCAGACCGTGAGCACCCGGGAAGCCGCCCACGATTCCACCCGCGTGGTGGTGGGCATGGCCACCTGCGGCATCGCCGCGGGCGCCCGCCCGGTGCTGAACGCCTTTACCGAGGAAGTGGCCGCCGCCGGGCTGACCGACGTGCTGGTGACCCAGACCGGCTGCATCGGCATCTGCCAGTACGAGCCGGTGGTGGAGGTGTACATGCCCGGCCAGGCCAAGACTACCTATGTGAAGATGACCCCGGACAAGGTCAAGCGGGTCGTGCAGCAGCACCTGAAGGGCGGCAACCCGGTGGCGGAATACACCATCGGCGCGGCCCGCTGACGAACTAAGGGGGGAAACGCAGTATGTACAGAAGTCATGTAATGGTCTGCGGCGGCACCGGCTGTACCTCGTCGGGCAGCGACAAGATCGCCGAGGCGTTTGAGAATCAGATCCGCACCGACGGGCTGGACCAGGAGGTCAAGGTCATCCGCACCGGCTGCTTCGGGCTGTGCGCGCTGGGGCCCATCGTGGTGATCTACCCGGAGGGCAGCTTCTACAGCCGCGTCAAGGAAGAGGACGTGGCCGAGATCGTCAATGAGCATCTGCTCAAGGGCCGGCCGGTCACCCGGCTGCTCTACGACGAGACGGTGGAGAACGGCCAGGTCAAGAGCCTGGACGACACCGCCTTCTACCGCAAGCAAAAGCGGGTGGCGCTGCGCAACTGCGGCGTCATCAACCCGGAGAACATCGAGGAATACATCGCTTTCGACGGCTACGCCGCCCTGGGCAAGGTGCTCACCGAGATGACCCCCGACCAGGTCATCCAGTGCATCCTGGACAGCGGCCTGCGCGGCCGGGGCGGCGGCGGCTTCCCCACCGGCCTGAAGTGGAAGTTCGCCTCCGGCAACCGGGGCCAGGTGAAGAAATATGTCTGCTGCAACGCCGACGAGGGCGACCCGGGCGCCTTCATGGATCGCAGCGTGCTGGAGGGCGACCCCCACAGCGTCATCGAGGCCATGGCCATCGCGGCCTATGCCATCGGCGCGGACCAGGGCTACGTCTATGTGCGGGCGGAGTACCCCATCGCGGTGCACCGGCTGCAGGTGGCCATCGACCAGGCCCGGGAGTACGGCCTGCTGGGCAAGAACATCTTTGATACCGGTTTCAACTTCGATCTGGAGATCAAGCTGGGCGCGGGCGCCTTCGTCTGCGGCGAGGAGACCGCCCTCATGACCAGCATCGAGGGCAACCGGGGCGAGCCGCGGCCCCGCCCGCCCTTCCCGGCGGTGAAGGGCCTGTTCGGCCAGCCCACCATCCTGAACAACGTGGAGACCTACGCCAACATCCCCCAGATCATCCTGAAGGGGGCGGACTGGTTCGCCTCCATGGGCACCGAGAAGAGCAAGGGCACCAAGGTGTTCGCGCTGGGCGGCAAGATCAAGAATACCGGCCTGGTGGAGGTGCCCATGGGCACCACCCTGCGGGAGATCATCGAGGAGATCGGCGGCGGCATCCCGAACGGCAAGCAGTTCAAGGCGGCCCAGACCGGCGGCCCCTCCGGCGGCTGCATCCCGGCCAGCCTGATCGACACCCCCATCGACTACGACAACCTGGTGGCTATCGGCAGCATGATGGGGTCCGGCGGCCTGATCGTCATGGACGAGGACACCTGCATGGTGGACATCGCCAAGTTCTTTTTGGAGTTCACCGTGGACGAGAGCTGCGGCAAGTGCACCCCCTGCCGGGTGGGCACCAAGCGGCTTCTGGAGCTGCTGAACAAGATCACCGAGGGCAAGGGCACCATGGAGGACCTGGCCCGCATCGAGGAGCTGGCCGCCTTCATCAAGGCCAACAGCCTGTGCGGCCTGGGCCAGACCGCGCCCAACCCGGTGCTCAGCACCCTGCGGTATTTCCGGGATGAGTACATCGAACACATCGAGCACAAGCGCTGCCCCGCCGGGGTGTGCAAGGCCCTGCTCAGCTACAAGATCGATCCCACCAAGTGCCGCGGCTGTACCCTGTGCGCCCGCACCTGCCCGGCCGGCGCCATCAGCGGCAGCGTGAAGAATCCCCACTCCATCGACGTGCTCAAGTGCATCAAGTGCGGCGCCTGTATCGAGAAGTGCAAGTTCGGCGCCATCAGCAAGGGCTAAAGGAGGAAGGGACGAACAATGGAAATGGTCAATCTGAAAATCAACAACATCCCCTGCCAGGCTCCGGCGGGCTCCACCATCCTGGAGGCCGCCCACGCCGCCGGCATCGAGATCCCCACCCTGTGCTATCTGAAGGACATCAACGAGATCGGCGCCTGCCGTATCTGCGTGGTGGAGGTCAAGGGCGCCCGCGCCCTGGCCACCGCCTGCGTCTACCCGGTGGCGGAGGGGATGGAGGTATTCACCAACACCCCCAAGGTGCAGGCCGCCCGCAAGACCAACCTGGAACTGGTGCTCAGCACCCACAACCAGGACTGTCTGGCCTGCGAGCGCAGCGGCGACTGCGAACTGCAGCGGCTGTGCCGGGAGTACGGCGTGGACAAGACCAACGCCTTTGAGGGCGAGATGCCCGAGCGCAATGTGGACGATTCCGCCGCCCACATGACCCGGGACAACTCCAAGTGCATCCTCTGCCGCCGCTGCGTGGCCGCCTGCGCCAAAAACCAGGGCGTGGGGGTCATCAACGCGCTGGAGCGGGGCTTTGAGACCCACATCGGCTGCGCCTTTGAGGCCCCCCTGGCCGAGAGCACCTGCATCAGCTGCGGCCAGTGCATCGTGGTCTGCCCCACCGGCGCGCTGCATGAGAAGGACGAGACCGGCAAGGTGTGGGACGCGCTGAGCGATCCCCGCAAGCACGTGATCGTGCAGACCGCCCCCAGCGTGCGGGCCACCCTGGGCGAGTGCTTCGGCATGCCCATCGGCACCAACGTGGAGGGCAAGATGGCGGCCGCGCTGCGCCGCCTGGGCTTTGACGGGGTGTTCGATACCGACTTCGCCGCCGACATGACCATCATGGAGGAGGCCAATGAGTTCTTGCACCGGGTGAAAGAGGGCGGTGTGCTGCCCATGATCACCAGCTGCAGCCCGGGCTGGGTCAAGTACTGCGAGACCTTCCACCCGGATTTCATCCCCAACCTGTCCAGCTGCAAGAGCCCCCAGCAGATGTTCGGGGCCCTGAGCAAGACCTACTACGCCGAGAAGATGGGGCTGGACCCGGCGGACATCTTCTGCGTGTCCATCATGCCTTGCACCGCCAAGAAGTTTGAGGTGGGCCGTGAGGACCAGAGCGCCGCAGGCGAGGGCATCCCCGATGTGGACGTGGCCCTGACCACCCGGGAACTGGCCAATATGATCCGCCGTGCGGGTCTGCGGTTCACCGATTTGCCGGACGAAGCGTTCGATCCCGCCATGGGCGAGGCCAGCGGCGCGGGCCATATCTTCGGCGCCACCGGCGGCGTGATGGAGGCGGCGCTGCGCACCGCCGTGGAGACCCTGACCGGCGAGAGCCTGGCCAAGTTGGACTTCACCGAGGTGCGGGGCACCGAAGGGGTCAAGGAGGCCACCTACGAGGCCGCCGGCCTGACGGTGCGGGTCTGTGTGGTCAGCGGCACCGCCAACGCCGGCAAGGTGCTGAACGCGGTGCGCGCGGGTGAAAAACAGTATGATTTCATTGAGGTCATGGCCTGCCCGGGCGGCTGCGTCAACGGCGGCGGCCAGCCCACCCAGCCGGCCAGCGTGCGCAATTTTGTGGACCTGAAGGCCCTGCGTGCCAAAGCCCTCTACGACGAGGACGCCGGGATGGGCCTGCGCAAGAGCCACGAGAACCCGCTGGTGAAGAAGGTCTATGCCGAGTATCTGGGTGAACCCGGCAGCGAGAAGGCCCACCATATCCTGCACACCAGCTACGTGGTGCGGGAGCGGCAGTTCTGATATACCGTACCACCCTTTCTGACAGGACCGGGCCGGCGCAGGCGTCTGCGCCGGCCCGGTTTTTTCGCGCGGCGGCAAAACCGGCGTCCCCCCGCGGGGCAAACTGTGGTATACTGAAAGGCAGACTTCGATCACAGCGGGAGGCGTTTTTATGGAGGAACACGATCTGACGGCGCGGTTTGACGCGCTGAATCCCTTTGGCCGGCACAACGGCCTGTACGCGGTGAGCGCCGGGCCGGACAGGGCGGTGATGGCCGCGAAGGTGGGGCCGGAATCGGTGAACGGATACGGCGGGGCACATGGAGGCTTTTTGTTTTCGCTGGCGGACAGCTGCGCCGGGATGCTGGCGGTGGCGGACGGCCGGGCCTATGTGACCTTGGACGCGAACTTTCATTTTCTGCGCTCGCCCCGTTTGGGCGACACCCTCACCGCCACCGGCGAGCCGGTGCGCCGGGGCCGTACCGTGGCGGTGCTGCGGGTGCGAATCACCGACCAGAACGACCGGCTGATGGCGGAGGGCGCCTTTACCATGTTCTGCACCGCCGATATCCTGCCGGAATCCGTGCGGTGAGCGGAATGCACAAAGATTTTACCCATTTTTTGCCCGGCCGGGCATTGTGAACCGGCCCGGATTTTGGTACACTGGTACTATAGACCATTCCGCGCCCGCGGGCGCAATCAGTATGTGAGGGACCGGAACATGAAACTTTTGAGCGGATATACCCGGGAAGAAAAGAGCTGGATGATGTACGACTGGGCCAACAGCGCCCACTCGGTCATCGTGGTGACCATCCTTCCCATCTTCTACAACACGGTGGCCGGCTATATGGAGGACGCGGCCAGCGGCCTGAGCACCTGGGGCTACGCCACCAGCATCGCCATGGCGGTGGTGGCCCTGCTGGCGCCGGTGCTGGGCGCTTTCGGCGACTTCAAGGGCATGCGCAAAAAGCTGTTTACCATCTTTATGCTGGTGGGCGTGGTCAGCTGCCTGTTCATGGCCATGACCCCGCTGACCGATTTTATGGACCCCGCCACCGCCGAGGTCGTGGGCATGGCGGTGCTGGCGCTGTACATCATCAGCACCATCGGCTTTGCCGCCGCCAACCTGTACTATGACAGCTTCCTCAACGACGTGACCACCGAGGAGCGGATGGACAAGGTGTCCACCATGGGCTACGGCATGGGATACATCGGCGGGTCCACCATCCCGCTGGTGATCTTCCTGGTGATGAACCTGGTGGGGGTGCCCATGACCACCTGCCTGGCCTTCGCCTTCGGCTTTACCGGCGTATGGTGGCTGGTGTTCAGCCTGCCGCTGCTGCGCAACGTGGAACAGAAAAGCTGGTGCGAGGCTGAAAAGGGCGCGGTGGGCCGCACCCTGCGCAGCCTGGGCGCCACCGTCCGGGAGATCTGGCGCAACAAGGCCATGTTCGTGTTCCTGATCGCCTACTTCTTCTACATCGACGGGGTCAACACCATCATCCACCTGTCCACCAGCTACGGCAGCACCCTGGGCCTGGGCACCACCGAGATGATGCTGGCGCTGCTGATGGTGCAGATCCTGGGCCTGCCCTTCTGCCTGCTGTACATCAAGCTCAGCGAAAAGTTCGGCGCCCGCACCATGATCGGGGTGGGCATCTGCGTCTACATGGCGGTCACCGTCTTTGCCTTCTTTTTGGACAGCGTCTGGCAGTTCTGGATCATGGCCCTGATGGTGGCCACCAGCCAGGGCGGTATCCAGGCGCTCAGCCGCAGCATGTTCGGCAAAATGATCCCGGACAAGGCCCGCAGCGGCGAGTTCTTCGGCTTCTACGACATCTTCGGCAAGTTCAGCGCCATCATGGGCCCGGCCCTGGTGGGCTTCACCACCTCCCTGGCGGCGGGGGCCATGCTCTCGGGCCAGGGCCTCACCCGCGCCGACGCCCCCGAAAACGTGCTGGCCGCCATCGACAAGACCAGCGCCTCCTGGGGCATTTTGAGCCTGCTGGTGATCTTCTTTGTGGGCGGCGGGCTGTACTTCTTTGTGCTGCCCCGGTTCAATAAAAAGAACAAATAACAAAAACAGCGCCGGCGATCCTTCGCCGGCGCTTGCTTTTTGGCGCTCTGCGGTGGTATAGTACCCTTGTACGGCCGATCTCGGCCGTTCTTTTGCGGAAAGGAGCCCTTTTTCATGCACGACCAGAATCCGGCCCGGCCCTTCGGCCGGTTCACCGTTTCCTCGCTGCTCTCCTCCGGGGTAGACCTGGCCGCCTTCGCGGTGCTCTGCCGCCTGCTGGAGGGGCCGATGTCCACCGGCGCGGCGATTCTGGCCGCCACCGTGGCCGCCCGGGTGCTGTCCTCCCTGGTGAACTATCTGCTCAACTATTTCCTGGTGTTCCACAGCAAGGCCTCCTACGGCCGGTCGGCCGGGCTGTACGCCGGCATCACCGTGGGCAAGACCCTGTGCAGCGCCCTGCTGGTGGCCGCCGCGGTGGGGGCCGTTCCCGCGCTGCCCCGGCTGGCCGCCAAGATCCCGGTGGACGTGCTGCTGTTCTTCGTCAACTATCTGCTGCAAAAACGCTTTGTCTATTGAGGAGGCCCCGTATGAAGCTGCTGATCGTGCGCCACGCCGACCCGGACTATTCCATTGATTCCCTGACCCCCACCGGCTGGCAGGAAGCCGCTTTGCTGGCCGACCGGCTGTGCCGGCTGGAGGTGGCGGCCTTCTACGTGTCGCCGCTGGGCCGGGCGAAGGATACCGCTTCCCTGACCTTGCGGCGGCTGGGCCGTACCGCCGTCGAGTGCCCCTGGCTGCGGGAGTTCGAGGCGCCCATCCACAAGCCCGACAAGCCCGGCCGGGAGAGCGTCACCTGGGACTGGCTGCCCGCCGACTGGACCGCCGAGCCCCGCTTTTTTGACCGGCACGCCTGGTGCGAGCCGGCGGTCATGCAGGCCGGCGGGGTGGCGGAAAAATACAAGGCGGTCACCGACGGGCTGGACCAGCTGCTGGCGGCCCACGGCTACCCCCGCCAGGGGGAGTTCTACCGGGCCGAGCGCCCCAGCACCGACACGGTGGTGCTGTTCTGCCATTTCGGGGTGGAGTGCGTGCTGCTCAGCCGGATGCTGAACGTCTCCCCCATGATCCTGTGGCACGGGCTCTGCGCCGCCCCTTCCTCGGTGACCACCCTGGTGACCGAGGAGCGCCGGGAGGGCCAGGCCTACTTCCGGATGGGGGCCTTCGGGGATACCTCCCATCTCTACGCCGGCGGGCGGGAGCCCTCCTTCGCGGCCCGGTTCTGCGAGATGTACTCCCTGGCCGACCAGCGGCATTGACGACCGGGCGCAGGACCCTCCGGGCCCCGCGCTTTCTGCGTGTTTTTACACGGCTTTCCCCTGTTCAGCGGGGGACAGATCCGCCATAATAAAGTTGAGATCCCCGCGCCGGCGGACGGCGTGCCCGGCGGACAAACGAGCGGGAGAAAAAAGGAGAATGACCATGAACGTACTTATCATCGGCGGTGTGGCGGCCGGCACCAAAACGGCCGCGAAACTCAAGCGCATGGCCCCGGACGCCCGGGTGACCCTGCTGGCCAAGGACAAGGACATCTCCTACGCGGGCTGCGGGCTGCCCTACTATGTGGGAGGGGCCATCCCCAGCCGGGACCAGCTCATCGTGAACACCCCCGCCGCCTACGCGGCCCTGACCGGGGTGGAGGTGCGCACCGGCATGGAGGCTATCCGGCTGGACGCCGCGGGCCATACCGTCACGGTGCGGGACCTGGCCACCGGCGCCGAGAGCGAGTTCGGCTACGACGCCTGCGTGATCGCCACCGGCGCCTCCCCGGCGGTGCCGCCGCTGCCCGGCGTGGACAGTAAAGGGGTGTTCTGCCTGCGCACCCCCGACGACGCGGAGGGTATCCGCCGCTATGTGGAGGAAAAGCCGGTGCGCCGGGCCGTCGTGGTGGGCGGCGGCTTCATCGGGCTGGAGATCGCCGAGAACCTGATGGAGAAAAAGGTCTCGGTGACGGTGGCCGAGATGGCGGGCCAGATCATGCCCAATGTGCTGGACCCGGAGATGGCCGGCTTTGCCAAAAAGCAGCTGCAGGAGGCCGGCCTGCGGGTTTTGACCGGCGTCAAGGTGGAGGAGATCCTCACCGCCGACGGGGCGGCCAGCGGCGTTCGCACCGCCGCCGGCACCCTGCCCGCCGACCTGGTGGTGCTCAGCGTGGGGGTGCGGCCCAACACCGCCTGGCTGGCCGACACCGGCATGGAGATGTTCAAGGGCACCATCCTGGTGGACGACCGGCTGCGCACCAGCCTGCCCGACGTGTACGCCGCCGGCGACTGCGTCATGGTCAAAAACCGCATCACCGGCGAGCGCCAGTGGTCGGCCATGGGCTCCTCCGCCAACTACGAGGGCCGCACCCTGGGCCGGGTGCTGGCGGGCGAGGCCGGGCGGTATCCCGGCGTGCTGGGCACCGGCGTGGTCAAGCTGCCGGGCGGCCTGAACGCCGCCCGCACCGGCCTGACCGAGGCCCAGGCCAGGCAGGCGGGCTACGACGTGGAGACCGCCCTGGCTGTCACCGACGACAAGGCCCACTACTATCCCGACTCCGCCTGGTTCGTCACCAAGCTGGTGGCGGACAAGACCAGCCACAAGCTGCTGGGCGCCCAGGTGCTGGGCCCCGGCGCGGTGGACAAGATGATCGACGTGGCGGTGACCGGCATCGCCCTCGGCGCCCGGCTGGAAGATCTGGACGGGCTGGACCTGGCCTACGCGCCGCCCTTCTCCACCGCCATCCATCCTTTTGTGCAGGCGGTGTATGTGCTGGGCAACAAGCTCAGCGGCGCCATGTGCAGCATGACCCCCGCCCAGTACGCGGCCGGCGAGGCCAGGGGCTGGACGGTGGTGGACGCCAACGGCAAGCCCACCATCCCGGGCGCCCGCTGGGTGGACCTGACCAAGGTGGACGGCCCGGTGGAAGGGCTGGACAAGGACGAAAACCTGCTGCTGGTCTGCGCCAAGGGCCGCCGTGCCTACCTGCTGCAGCGCCGGCTGATGGCCGCGGGCTACACCCATACCCGCGTGCTGGAGGGCTCCACCTTCTTCAACGACGTGAAGGTGGAAGGGGTCAGGACCACCGTCTCCCCCGAGGACATCACCCGGGTCAAGGCGCTGGGCTTTTTGCATGACAAGAACACCCCGGACCGGTTCAACGCCCGGGTGATCACCCGCAACGGCAAGATCACCGCCGAGGAGAGCCGGGCCATCTCCGAAGCGGCCGCTCTGTACGGCACCGGCGCCATCACCATGACCACCCGCCTGACCCTGGAGATCCAGGGGGTGCCTTACGCCAACATCGAGCCGCTGCGGGACTGCCTGGCCCAGTACGGGCTGGAGACCGGCGGCACCGGCAGCAAGGTGCGGCCGGTGGTCTCCTGCAAGGGCACGACCTGCCAGTACGGCCTGATCGACACCTTCGCCCTGTCGGAGGAGATCCACGAGCGGTTCTACCACGGCTACCACGACGTCAAGCTGCCTCACAAGTTCAAGATCGCGGTGGGCGGCTGCCCGAACAACTGCGTCAAGCCGGACCTGAACGATCTGGGCATCATCGGTCAGCGGGTGCCCCAGATCGACCTGGACAAGTGCCGGGGCTGCAAGGTCTGCCAGGTGGAGCGCGCCTGCCCCATCCAGGTGGCCCAAATGAAGGACGGCAAGATCCAGATCGACCCCAATGCCTGCAACCACTGCGGCCGCTGTGTGGGCAAGTGCCCCTTCGGCGCGCTGACCAGCGAGACCACCGGCTACAAGATCTACGTGGGCGGCCGCTGGGGCAAGAAGGTGGCCCAGGGCCACGCGCTGGACAAGGTCTTCACCAGCAAGGAAGAGGTGCTGAAGGTGGTGGAGAAGGCCATCCTGCTCTTCCGCGAACAGGGCATCACCGGCGAGCGGTTCGCCGACACCATCGCCCGGCTGGGCTTTAAGTCGGTGCAGCAGCTGCTGCTGGCCGACGATCTGCTGGCCCGCAAGCAGGAGAATCTGGCGGCCCAGAAGCATCTGAAGGGCGGCGCCACCTGCTGATCCTTTTTACTGCGTGCAACGCAGAAAGAACCGGCGTGCCGATCGGCACGCCGGTTCTTTGTTATCCCGCATACGCGGCCAGTTCGGTCAGCAGTACCGCCCGGTCGTTGGGGATCTCGCCCGCCAGCACCCGCTGCAGCAGGGCGTCCAGCGCCCGGCCCACCGCCGGGCCGGGGACGATCCCCGCCGCCAGCGCGTCCCGCCCGTTCACCGCCAGCTGCCGCAGGGAAAAGCAGGCGTTTTGGGCCAGCTGCTCCTCCAGCAGGGCCTCCAGCCGGTCCAGTTCTTCCAGTCGATGGTGATACGCCGGGGCCAGGGCCCGGGTATCCGCCCGGTGCACCGCGATCAGCGCCCGGGCATCCCGCTCTCCCAGCCGGTTCAAAAGCCGCCGGGCGGCCTTTTCCTCCGCCGGCAGCGGCGCGTCGTGCAGCCGCACCAGCCGCACCACCCGGCCCCGGGTCTCGTTGTCATACCGCAGCCGGGTCAGGATACCCTCGGCCAGTTCGGCGCTGCGCGCCGCGTGGCCGTAAAAATGCCCCGCTCCGTCCGGCCCGAGGGAAAAACAGCCCGGCTTGCCCAGGTCGTGCAGCAGCATGGTCAGCCGCACCGCCTTGTCCGCCGACGCCGCGCCCACCGCCCGGGCGGTGTGGTCCCACACGTCGAGGCAATGGTGGGGGTTGTGCTGGCCAAAGCCCACCGCCGGGCCGATCTCCGGCAGCACCGTCTCCAGCACGGCGGGCCACCGGGCCAGCACCTCCTCCGCCGCCGCGCCCTGCAGCAGCCCGTCCAGTTCGGTGCGCACCCGCTCCGCCGCAACGGCCCGCAGCCGCCCGGCCTGCCGCTCCATGGCCCGGGCGGTGGCCGCCTCAATGGCAAAACCCAGCCGGGCGGAAAACCGCAGCCCCCGCAGGATGCGCAGCGCGTCCTCGGCAAAGCGGGCATCCGCCTCGCCCACCGCCCGCAGCACCCCCGCCGCCAGGTCCGCGCGGCCGCCGAAGGGGTCGGCCAGCCCGGTGCGGGGGTTCCAGGCCATGGCGTTCACCGTGAAATCCCGCCGGCTCAGATCCCGGGAAAGGTCGGTGACAAATTCCACATGGTCCGGCCGCCGCCCGTCCGAATAGCCGCTCTCCGCCCGCAGGGTGGTCACCTCCACCGGTGTTTCACCCCACAGCACCGTCACCGTGCCGTGGACAAGGCCGGTGGGCACCGTGCGGGCAAAACAGGCGATCACCTGGTCGGGCCGGGCGTCGGTGCATACGTCCCAGTCGTGGGGCGTTTTGCCCCGCAGCGCGTCCCGCACGCAGCCGCCCACCACCCAGGCCCGGAAGCCCGCCGCCTCCAGCCCGGCCAATACCCCGGCCCCCGCCGGGCTCAGGGCCAGTTCCATTCCGATCGCCTCCCTTGCTCTTTGCATAGAGTATGGTATCATAGAATCGACGCCCGCGCCAGTGGCCGCGGGCGGGAAAGGGGAACTCTATGGCCTTGTTCTTGGCCGGCCTTGGCTATCTGGCCGGCAATCTGTATCTGAGCGTCTGGCTGCTGCGGTGGCTGGCGGCCTGGAGCTGGCCGGTCACCGCCCCGGCGGCGGGGGCCGCGGTGCTGGCGGTGTTCTGGCTCTGGGCAGCCAGCCCGGTGTGGGCCTTCCTGGCCCGGAAAGGCCCCTTGCGCCGCGCTCTGCGCCGGGCCTGCGGGATGTGGCTGGCCTTTATGCTCTATGGTTTTGTGCTGGCGGGGGCGTTCGCGGCGCTGCGGCAGCTGGCCCTGCGCTGGCCCGGCTATACCGCCCTGCCGGTGGCCGCGCGGGCCCGGTTGCTGGCCGGGGCTGGCAGCCTGGCCCTGGCCATCGACCTGGCGCTCTGCCTGTGGGGCCGGTGGCGGGCGGAACGGCTGCGGGTGCGCCGGCGCGCGGTATCCGTCGCGAAATCCTGCGAAACGCCCCGGCTTCGGGTGGCGCTGGTGGCCGACCTGCACCTGGGCAGCAACCTGGGGCTGGCCGGGCTGCGGCGGCTCTGTGCGGCGATCCGGGCCGAGAAACCGGACCTGGTCTGCATCGCGGGGGACCTGTTCGACAACTGCTTTGACGACATCGAGCAGCCCGACGAGGCCGCCCGGCTGCTGGCCGGGCTGCGGCCCAGGTGGGGGGTGTGGGCCTGCTGGGGCAACCACGACCTGCCGGAGGAGCTGCTGGCGGGCTTTACGGTGGGGCGGCCGAAGCAGGACGGCCGGTTCGAGGCGTTTATACAACAGGCCGGGATCCGGATGCTCTGTGAGGAGACGGCCCGGCTGGGCTGCGGGGTGCAGCTGGCGGGCCGGGCGGACCGGGGCATGGCCCGCCGGGCTCATCTGCGCCGGGCCGCGCCGGCGCAGATGCTGGCCGGGCTGGACAAGGCCGCGCCCATCTTTGTGCTGGACCATCAGCCCCGGGAGGACCGGGCCCTGGCCGACGCGGGGGCGGATCTGGTGCTCTGCGGCCACACCCATGACGGGCAGCTCTGGCCGGCCAACTGGCTGATGCGGCTGCTGTGGCACAACCCGGGCGGGGTGCGCCGCCGCGGCGGCGCCTGGCTGGCCACCACCAGCGGGGCGGGGGTGTGGGGCCCGCCCATGCGGGTGGGCACCCGCAGCGAGGTGCTGGTGCTGGATGTGACCTTCGCCCCTTGCCCGGAGGGCGAAAACACGATAGAATAAAGCAGGACCGAAAAGGGGGGAACGCCATGGAACGGGAGACCTTCGCCTTTGTGCCGGGCTTTCTGTATCTGAAGTGCAACAAAATTTATACCGGCAGCCACAGCGGGATGCGGTATGCCTTTACGATGGACGACGAGAGCATCGGGGCGGTGGTCTGGCCCAACCCCTGGTGCCTGGAAAAGACCGACGACGCGCTCAAGGTGCGGGAGAGCTTCTCCCGGGACGAGGCGGGTCTGGCGGCGGCCAAAGCCTGGGTGGAGGATCAGTTCTATGCCCGGCCCCGCCACTGGAAGGCCATCGGCTGGAACATTCTGGACTCGGAGCCCTGGGTCAAGCCGGAGGAGCCGGAGGAGGCACAGCCCGCGGAAGAGCCCGCCCCGCCGGCCCCCGCGCCGGAAGCACCGGCCCCGTCGGCACAGCCCGAAGTGCCCGGCCGGCCGCACGCGCCTGCCCCGGCTCCCGACGCGCCGCCCTGGGAATAAGACAAAACGCGCCCGCCTGGGCCTTGAGCCCCGGCGGGCGCGTTATTTTACGGTTTTTCCAAAGTGCCGGCCAGCAGCCGGTCGGCAACATGGGCGGGGGACAGGGCGGTGGTGTCCAGCTGCCAGGCTGCGGGCAGACGGCGGCAGGTCTCCAGACGGTCCAGCGCGCGGGGCACGCAATCCGGCGGCCGGCGCCCGGCGGCAATGTCCGCCTCCAGGCGGGCGCGCAGCTGCTCCGGCGCGCAGACCAGCACGGTGCGAACCACCCGCCAGCCCGCCGTGTCCAGCCGGGCTTCCAGTTCCGCCCAGGTCCCGGGCAGGTGCAGCACCCATCCGAACACCACGTTCTCATAAACCGAACAGTGCAGAAAGCTGTTGAGCAGATATACGATGTTGTCCAGCACCATCCGCCGGGTCTCTTCGGTGACAACGAACGGGTCCATTTCCCAGCACCAGTCCCCGTCCAGAAACGCGCAGGCGGGCAGGCGGTGCTCCAGCAGGCGGCAGAGGGTGGTCTTGCCCACCCCCATGGGGCCGCCCACCAGGTACAGTGTGCGGGCCATGCCTCACTCCACCGGCGAGTAGGTGACCCCGTCGATGATGAGGTTTTTCCCCTCGGTGTCAAAGGTGTAGGCGATGGTGCCGAACAGCTCGCTGCTCACGATCAGCTGGTCCCCCTTGCGCTGGTAGGTGCAGCCGTAGATCATGTCGTAGCAGGTCAGGGTCAGGGTATCGGAACCGGTGAAGGCGAATATATCGGCCCCTTCCTCGCCGCAGCTGTAGCTGCCCCGCAGCTTTCCGCAGCCGGTCAGCGCCAGGCAGAGCGCCGCCGCGGCGGCGCAGCGCAGCGCGTATCGCTTCATTCCCGATCCCTCCCATGGCCCGTGTGGTGTGTCCAGTATACCACGGCGGGGCCGGCGCCCGCAACCGCCCGGCACGGGTTTTCACAGTTCCGATACAGAACGTTTACCGTTCGGTGCGCCGGGCCAGGATCCGGTCCAGGATGCGGTGGGCCACCTCGTCCTTGCCGGCCAGCGGCAGCTCGGTGCAGCCGGTGGGCTCCACCAGGGTCACGTGGTTGGTGGCCCCGCCAAAGCCCGCGCCCGCCTCCCGCAGGCTGTTGGCCACGATCATGTCCGCGCCCTTTTTCTCCAGCTTGGCTCGGGCGTTGCCCAGCAGGTCCTTCGTCTCCATGGCAAAGCCGCACAAAAACTGCCCCGGCCGCCGCGCGGCCCCCAGTTCGGCCAGAATGTCCGGTGTGCGGGCCAGCTCCAGCGTCAGCGCATCACCGCTCTTTTTGATCTTTTCGTCGGCGGGATGGGCGGGCCGGTAGTCGGCCACCGCCGCCGCTTTGATGATCACGTCCTGCGCCGGCGCGACGGCCATCACGGCGTCGCGCATCTGCTGCGCGCTCTCCACCGGCACCAGTTCCACAAAGGGCGGCGGCTCCAGCGCGGTGGGGCCGCTCACCAGGGTCACCTGCGCGCCCCGCAGCATGGCCGCCCGGGCCAGTTCGTATCCCATCCGGCCGGTGGAATGGTTGGTCAAAAAACGCACCGGGTCCAGCGCCTCCCGGGTGGGGCCGGCGGTCACCAGTACCCGCAGCCCCGCCATGTCCTTTTCGCAGGCCAGATGCCGCTGGATATGGGCCAGCAGCTGTTCGGGCTCGGGCATCTTGCCCGGGCCCACCGCCCCGCAGGCCAGCCGCCCGCAGGCCGGGTCGATCACCTCCGCGCCGTACTCCCGCAGCCGGGCCAGATTGGCCTGGGTGGCCGGGTTCTCGTACATGCCGGTGTTCATGGCCGGGGCCACCAGTTTGGGGCACCGGCAGGCCAGCACGGTGGTGGTGAGCATATCGTCCGCGATGCCGTTCGCCATCTTGGCGATCACGTTGGCGCTGGCCGGGGCCACCAGCACCAGGTCCGCCCGGTCGGCCACCGCCACATGTTCGATCTCAAAGGAAAAACTCCGGTCAAAGGTGTCCACCATGCAGCGGGTGCCGGTGAGCGCCTCAAAGGTCAGCGGCGCGATGAACCGGGTGGCGTTCTCGGTCATCAGCACCAGCACGGTGGCCTTCTGCTTCACCAGCATGCTGGCCAGGGTGGCGATCTTGTAGGCGGCGATGCCGCCGGTGATGGCCAGCACCACAGTCTTGCCCTTCAGGTCCATGAAAAATCCCTCCTTGCTCTGCTTATTGTACCACATCCCGGCGGGTTTGTGTTGCCAATATCCTCCGCTTTGCGCGGGCGGGCCGGATGTGGTATAGTAAAGGAAAATCTTCGCGAAACGGGGCGTTTTTACGGTTTTGATACAAGTTTGTGCGGTTTTGGTTGCGTTTTGTATGGGATAATGGGACTGGAGGTGCATGAGACCATGAATCAGAATACCCAACAATCGGCCCATATCCTGGTGGTGGAGGATGAGGCCCATATCGCCCAGATGATCGAGGCCACCCTGCAGCTGGGCGGCTATACCTGCGAAAACTGCGCTGACGGCGCCGAGGCGGTGGATAAGATCTTTTCCGGCGGTTATGACCTGATTTTGCTGGACGTGATGCTGCCCGGGCTGGACGGCTTCGGGGTGATGGAACGGGTGGCCGGGCTGGACGTGCCGGTGATCTTTCTGTCCGCCATGCAGCAGGTGACCGACAAGGTGCGCGGGCTGCAGCTGGGCGCGGAGGACTACATCGCCAAACCCTTCGAGGCGCTGGAACTGCTGGCCCGGGTGGAGGTGGCGCTGCGCCGCCGGGGAAAAGGCGATCCGGTGCTCGTCTACCGGGACATCCAGCAGGATCTGGGCAGCCATACGGTGACCCGGGCCGGGGTGCCGGTGGCGCTGAGCCCCAAGGAATTTGAACTGCTGCGGGTGTTTTTGCAGCACCAGGACCTGGCTCTTTCCCGGGAAAAGCTGCTGGCGCTGGTGTGGGGGTACGAGTTCGCGGGGGAGACCCGCACCGTGGACATCCACGTGCAGCGGCTGCGCCAGAAACTGGGCCTGGCCGACAAGCTGGTGACCCTGCCCCGGGTGGGGTACCGGCTGGAGAAATGAAATGAAGTTGTGGCAGAAGATCTTTCTGGGCACCCTGGCGCTGATGGTTCTCTGCACCAGCCTGCTGACCCTGCTGTTTGTGCGGGAGAGCTGGCAGACAGTGTGGGACGAGCAGCTGGACCGGGCGCTGACCCAGCAGCAGTATCTGGCCCGGCTGATCAAGACCGGGGTGGTGAGTACCCGGCTGCAGAACGGCCTGATGATGCTGGACGCCGACGCGGCCGACGCGGCCGCGGTGCGCAGCGCCTCCAGCCAGCTGACCGACGAGTTCCTTCTGCAGCTGGGGCTGTATCGGGGCGGCCAGCCGCTGGAGCGGCCGGTGGACGGCTGCACCGACGCGATGGCCGGCGCCGATGACGCCGCCGCCGAGGTCCCCGGCACCCTGTATGAATTTTCCCGCGGGGCGGAGGGTGCGGTGCTGGTGTGCAGCCTGCCCTTCACCGCCGAGCAGCAGGCCTACCGGCTGGTGTGCCGGTTTTCGGTGCAGGCCGGGGTGGACCGGCTGGCGGGGCAGAGCCTGCGTCTGGTGGCGGTGAGCCTGACGGTGAGCCTGGCTGGCGCGGGGCTGCTGGTGGTGGTGGTGCGCACCATGCTGCGCCCGCTGCACAACTTGAGCCGCACCGCCCGCCGCATTGCCGGCGGCGACTACGCCCAGCGGCTGGAGCTGACCAGCGGCGACGAACTGGCGGGCCTGGCCCAGGACATGAACCGGCTGGCCCGGGCGGTGCAGCAGCGGGTGGAACAGCTGGAGAACACCGCCGAGAGCCAAAAGACCTTCACCGCCAACATGGCCCACGAAATGAAGACCCCGCTGACCAGTATCCTGGGCTTCGCGGATCTTTTGCAGCTGCAAAAGCAGGTGCCGGACGAGCAGCGGATGCGGTACGCGGGCATCATTGTGGAGGAGACGCGGCGGCTGCGCAGCCTGAGCGGCAAGCTCATGGAACTGCTGGCGGTGGAGAACCGCAACCTGGTGCTGGCGCCGGTGGATCTGCCGGCGCTGTTTCAAGAAGTGGCCACCGCCATCCAGCCCCTGCTGGCGGGCAGCCGGCTGCGGCTGGAGGAATACTGCCAGCCCATGGTGGTGAACGGCGACCGGGAACTGCTGAAAAGCCTTTTGTACAACTTCCTGGACAATGCCCGCAAGGCCAGCCCGGCGGGCGGCAAACTGGTGCTGGCGGGCCGGCCCCGGAAGGGCTGGGCCGAGATCTGCATCCGGGACTATGGGCGGGGCATCCCCGCCTCCGAACTGGACAAGATCCGCCAGCCCTTTTACATGGTGGACAAGTCCCGGGCCCGCAAGGCGGGCGGCGCGGGGCTTGGCCTGACTTTATGTGAGCAGATCGTGCGGATCCACGGCGGCCGCTATGAGGTGGACAGCCGGGTGGGGCAGGGCACCCTGATCACCTTGTATCTGCCGCTGGCCGGCAGCGAAACGCAGGAGGACGCGGCCCATGAGGCGTAAGGAAAACGAGCATGCGGGGATCGCGCGTACCGGGCTGTGGGCGGTGAGCATCGTGGCGGCGGGGGCGCTTCTGGCCGGGCTGGGCGGCTGGGCACTGGCGGGGGCGCTGCCCGCCGCCGGCGGCGCCGAGGCCTTGCCGGTATATACCTCCCTGAACCTGGTGGCGGAGGACGAGCCGGTGCCGGCGATCTGGCAGCGGTACGATCCGGACGAGATGCTGGACCGGGCTGCCGCCGCCGCGCAGCTCGGGATGCCGCTGGCAGACCCGCCGGCGCCGGATACCGATGCTTTTTGGGCGGAGGAGCGGCTGTGCCTGTCCGGGATGCTGTACGATCCGTCCCAGGGCCAGGCCGTGGAACTGCCCTGGCAGACCCCTGCCTCCAACCCGGGCTCCGCCTGGTATCTGTATCAGTACGAGCTGCCCGGCACGCTGCGGCTGATCGACCAGGTGACCGGGGCGCTGCACGACCCGGGCCGGGTCCTGGCAGACCTGGCCATAGGCAGCGGCAGCGCGGCCCGGTATTACTTCCCCGACCTGCCGCCCGCCGAACCCGCGCAGTTTGACGAGGCCCGGGAACTGGTGCAGCAGCGGCTGCTGGAATTGCTGCGCGGCGACAACAACCTGTTGCTGGGCATCCCGTTCTATGAAGTGAGCAACGGCATGACCACCTGGATGGACGCGCGGGCCTGGGTGGCCGAGATAATACCGGCGGACGCCGCCCCCACCGAGCAGCTGCAGCAGATCAGCGACGCGCTGTGGATGGACCTGCAGACCATCCAGCTGGACAACGAACTGCTGGTGGTGCTGGGCGAGCGGGGCAGCGGCGGGATGATCTGCCTGTACTACGATGTGCGGCTGCGGTGCGTCACCGGGCTGGTGGTGGAGTATTGAACAAGGGGGAGAAGCGGTGGAAAAGCAGCTGGCGCTGTCCGGCCATCTGCGGGTGGCGCTGTGGGCGGCTGCCATCGCGGCGTCGGGGGCGCTTCTGGCCGGGCTGGGCGGCGGCGCGCTTGCCCGGGCGCTGCCCGCCGGCGGCGGCGCCGATCCTCTGCCGGTGTATACCTCCCTGAGCCTGGCCGCCGAGGACGAGCCGGTGCTGCCCATCTGGCAGCGGTATGACCCGGAGCAGACGGTCGTCCCGCCGGACGGGGCCCCCGGCGTCAGTCTGGACAGAGTGTATGAGTACCTTTTTTTGCCGCTGGGCATCTACGGGGTCTGGGAAGGGGACGACCCGGGCCCGCTGCCCTTCAGCCTGCTGAGCGGCGAGAGCGGCGCAGCCTACTATCTGAAAGACTACGCGCTGCCCGGCGCCCTGATGTTCACCAACCTGTACAGCGGCCGTACGATGGAGCAGACCGGCGTGACCATGGATCTGGCCGCGGGCAGCGATCTGGCCGGGATGCAGCTGTCGATGCGGCTGAACCTTCCGGACGAGCCCGAGGCCCGCGCCGCCCAGCTGGACCAGGCGGTGGAGATGGTACAGAACGACCTGGCCCAATTCCTGGCCGGCTGGCAGGACACCCTGCTGGGCATTCCGTCCGACAGCTGGTACAGCCTCACCGATGGCGTCGGCACGGAGCTGGTGATGCGGCTTCAGAACAGGCCATGGCAGGACCCCTACGTCCTGCCCGAGGGCGAGGCCCTTTTGCGGCAGCTGTGCGACGACCTGATGCTGGACGCCCAGATCATCCGGCTGGAGAATGAGGTGCTGCTGACCATCACCGACCGGTACGGCGGCGGGATGCTCTGCCTGTACTACGACGCGCGGCTGTGCTGTGTGAGCGGGGTGGCGGTGCAGCTGGCCGGATAAAACCAAGGGAGAGAGGGGCCCATGAAGCGAGAGCGACCCATGCCCGGCGTGCGCCGGGTCTATCACAGAGATACGGC
>CASFJO010000068.1 GCA_949295035.1 uncultured Gemmiger sp. | reverse complement strand
CGTCCATTTGGATGAACCTCCTTTTGCTGTAGTGCGGTTGGCGTTACCCGCTTCTATTTTAGCAAAAGGAGGTTCTTTTTTCCGTATCAACGCTCGTGCTATATTCGCCCACAAGCATAGCTTGTGGTTCTTATATGAAAATAGCAAAAACCCCGCAAAGCCTGAACTTTACGGGGTTTTTAATTGGTGCGGATGAAGGGACTTGAACCCATATGGAGTTGCCCCCACTAGAACCTGAATCTAGCGCGTCTGCCAATTCCGCCACATCCGCATATTCTGTTGTTCCGCCGCGGAACGTCTTATATCTTACCATGGCTTTTTCAGGTTGTCAATATATTTTTTTGAATTTATTCGCAAAAAATCCATTGGGATCGACCGGCTTTTTTCCGTCGCACAAAAAGGGCTGTTTCCTGGGCGTGTTACAAAAATCCCGTGTAGTTCTATACAAATTATGGAAAAACAGGTATAATAAACCGGTAATAGTGCCAAGGGAGGAATGAATGGTATGCAGTATATGCTGATCGCGATTGGGATCGTGCTTCTTCTTGCGGGGGCGTTTGTTTATTGCTACAACCGCCTGCAGCAGCTTCGGGTCCGGGTTGAGGAGGCCAGCTCCGGTATCGACGTGGCGCTGGAAAAGCGATATGACCTGCTTTCCGAACAATTGGAAGTGGTAAAAAAATATCTTTCCCATGAATACGAGGTGCTCACCGGCGTTACGGCGCTGCGTACCGGCGCTGCGGGCGAAGAACGGCGGCTGGGACTTCAGCAGGACCTTTCTCAGGAAGCGGTGCGGAGCATCGACGCGGAGATATCCCGACAGACCCGAAATATGGAGGCGATCCGCCATCAACTGGATCGTGGTCGTTTCAGCCGTTCCAGCCGCCGCGCCGGGCGCCGCAATCCGCCGCAGCAGAGCGCCCAGCATCAGGCGAAGGCGAAAAGCCGGTTGTCCAAGGCCACGGGCCTGCGTCAGGACGCGCTGAACCAGAAGATCGGCGTTCTGGCGGACGCACAGCGCAATCTGTCCGGGGTGGCTGCCGGGATCGACGCGCTCTGTGAGCAGTATCCCATGCTGAATTCCTGGATCTCGGTCGATCAGTTCCAGCGTTCCATCAGCAACACCGAGGAACACCTGCAGGCGGCCAGAAGATTGTACAACTCCAATGTTTCTCTCTACAACCAAATGGTGCGTACGATCCCCTGGTCACTGGTGGCGGCCCTGTGCAATATGCAGGAGGCTGGCTTTTATGAGATCGAGGATCACAAGCAGTCCTTTCAGGTGAAATTCGATTAAGGGGGAAAGCAGTCATGACAGCTACGGGTGAATGGCAAAAACTGGAGCAGCTGCAAAAAAAGGCTGCCGTCCGGTTCCGGATCATGCTGATCCTGGCGGGGATCATCTTTGTGGCGCTTCTTTTGTTTATGGGATCGTATGTGTTTCGAACCTCTTCCGCATCCGACTCGCTGGCGGAGAAGGTGGGTACGACGGTCTGCGCGGCGGGGGTGGTCGCCTTTGGCTTTGTGGCGGTATTTTATGAGTTGCTGATCAAAAAAGCCTATCGGGATTTCAACAGCTTTTTCAAACAGAGTTATGTGATGCCCCTGATCCAAAACAGCGGCTGTTTCCGGGATCTGTCCTATTCGCCGCGCGGCGGGTTTTCCTACAACGAGATCCGGGACAGCGCTGTGGTGGCCAGCGGTGAGGCCCGTTATTATCACAGCGAGGACATGCTGTCGGGCAACTATCAGGGGATCAAATTTCAGTATGCGGATGTAAAGACCCGGCACATGGTATCTTCCGGCAAGCGGCGGGAAGTTCGCACTATCTTTGAAGGACAGGTCATGCGCTTCGCCACCTTCGACGAAACCAAGCGCAGCGTTGGTCACCTGCAGATCTTTCAGAAAGAGTTTCTGAGCAATGTCAAGGGATGGACTGCGCAAAACCGCATCGAGACGGAGAATGAAGCTTTCAACCGGCGGTTCCAGGTTTATTCGGCCGATCCGCACAACGCTTTTTATATTCTGACGCCGCGTATGATGGAGCAGATCCTGCGGTTTGCGGATGAAGTGAAAGAACAGGTCAGCATCACATTTAACGGTCGGGTACTGTATGTGGCGATCACCCGCACCCGCAATATGTTTGACGGATATATTGACACGCCCCTTGCCGAACAGACGGCCGATATCCGGCAGGACATACAGCTTCTGTGCCGGGCGGGCGATCTGCTGATCACGGAGTTGGATCAATCTCACTGAGGGATTGCAAAGTTTATACATGAACGAAAGAGAGGATAGCGTATGGGACAGTTTTACAGTGACAGCGTGGAAAAGGCGCTGCAATACGTTTATTATGAGAATCGGGGCCGTGCCGTGCACGGGCAGGAGGGCCTGCAGTTGTTGATCGACGCCTCAGCGGCCGGCGACGGGGATGCCTCCTGCGTGCTGGCCCGGTGTCTGTGCGGCCACCAGTATGTATGGAGCGGCTTCGGATTTCCGGAGGACGATGAAAAAGCGGAGGCTCTCTACCGCAAGTCTGTGGAGCAGGGAAGCGCTCTCGGGATGCTGGTCGCGCTGCGCAGCGGCCAGCTGAGCAAGGGACTGGAGCGCAAAGCGCCGATGACCCTGCAGGAAGCTTTTGACCGGGTGAAGGAAAACGCGGCGGGCGGTGACGCGTTCAGCCAGTTCGTTATCGGCAACTGCTATTTCTGGTGGGACTTTATGCGTATCCAGGGAAAGACCGGCGACAGTTTCTCTTCCCGGGAAGAATTTAAGGCCTATCTGAAAGAGAATATCACCCAGTGCGAGGACTGGTTCTGGAAAGCCTTCCGCGGCGGTATGTACCTGGCGGGCAACAACCTGAATCACTACTATGAAAATGGTGACGAGGATATCGTGTCGCCCCAGCCGGAAAAGGCAAAAGAGATCTTCAAAATCGGCGCGGAGATCGGCTATCCGCTCCATCAGTATTTCTATGCCAAGGAGTTGGAGGAGGCCGGCAATCTGGCGGAAGCCCGCAAATGGTACCGCAAATCGGCGGAGGGCGGCCAGCGCGGCGTATGGTATACGGTCGGCGAATGGTATATGAACGGTACCGGCGGCCCGAAAGACGAGGCTGAGGCTCGGTATTGTTTTGAGCAGTCCGCCGCGCAGCATGAGATAGGCGGCTTGAATGAGCTGGGCGAGTGGTACTATTTAGGCATCCATGGCTATCCCAAGGACCCTGCCAAAGCGTTCGCCTATTTCAGCGAGGCGTACGAAAAAGGGAACAACTTCTCGCGGCCCTATCTGGCCCGGTGCTATCTGGAGGGCTGGGGAACCGCGCCGGACTACCAGAAGGCCTATGACATGGCCTGGGAAAGCAAGGACCGGTCCGGCTATACCGACAGTTGCTATGTACTGGGCCGTCTGTACTGCGAGGGCCTGGGCGTGCCCATGGACATCGGCAAGGGCGTAGGCTTCCTGCTGCGGGTGAGCGCCAAGGCGCCCGAAGCGGCAGAGGAGCTGAAAAAGTACAAGAAAGGCCTGTTTGGCGGCTGGAAACGCCGTTGAGCGCGATACAGGAAAATCAAAATGAGCCGGTTTTGGCATCTGCCAAAACCGGCTCATTTTATCCATGGTCCACACTGGCCCACAAAAGCATCTGTGGAGCCTTTCTTGAAATTTTGACTTATGCTCATCGAGATGATAAATTCCATCAAAAATGGAATGGCTTGAAGCAGAACCTCCATCGCAAGGATATCGCCGCGATAAGATACTTTGACGAGTTCCATAAAGGAGGCTTTCATGGCAATTTCCAAAAGCGCAAAGATTGAGGCCGAAATTGAAAAGGTCAAGGCTAAAATCACCGAACAGCAGGCCCGGCTGAAGGAGCTGGAACAGAAAAAGGTGGAGGCGGAAAACAGCGAGATCGTGGACATCGTGCGGGGCATGAGCATCCCTCTTGCCGAGCTGCCCGTGGTGCTCCAGCAGATCCGGGCCGGGGCCACCTTGGGACAAAATGTCCCGAAGTCCGAGGAGGTGTCTGAATGAAAAAACTGCGTGTTTTGATGGTAACGCTGTGCGTTGCCGTGTTCCTGTGCGGCTTCTCCGTCACGGCCTACGCCGGGGGCGGCCCCGAATGGGAGGGCCTTGACCCGTATGTTTGTTTTTTCTTTGCCTGGCCGTTATACTCTGTCTTATAGCAACCCCGCTGACAGTCCTTGCCTTGGACAGTACCAATACCACCGACGCTGTTTTTGTTGACACGCAGGTTCGCTTCAAGGACAGCGAGGATGGCACTTGGCAAGACTCAATCGATGCAGAGATCGGCGATGAGGTGGAATACCAAATCACCTACCAAAATACCAGCGATTCTACCCAGACCGATGTAGTGATCAGCGACTCACTGCCTGCCAATATGCAGTATGTGGCTGGCTCCACCGTGCTCTATAACGTCAACCATCCCAACGGTTTAGTGCTGGATACGGATGCCGTGGTGGCAGATAACGGCATCAATATCGGCGCTTATACTGCCGGTTCCAACGCTTTTGTTCGCTTCACCGCCAAGGTGGAGGACGTGGATCTCGCTTGGGGTTCTAATACTCTCGTCAACTGGGGACAGGTTTCTGTAGGCGAGACCATGCTGCAAGATCACGCCGAAGTTGTGGTGCAGAACAACATGCCAATCTATATTCTCTGCACGATTATGCTGGCTCTAGCCATTTGCTTTGGCGCTGCGTTTATCATCCTGCGGATCAAGATCCATAAGAAAAAGCGTTATCTCTAATATCCCTCTATAAACACTTTTGGCACCTTTTCGGAGGTGCCTTTTTTGTTGCCCGGAAATAGTTTTATAGAAAAATCTCGGGATCAGGTGTCAAGCGGGCGGGATGTGTCTTTTTAGCGGTAGAGGGGCAAACAAACTACACTCTCCCCTCAGAAAGGAGCATTCCCATGAATAGAAACTACATCAACCCTGGAGAACCTTATACCGCCGAAGTGGTGGAGATGGTTTCCCCAGCCCCGAGGTACAGCCTCCGGGCGCAGCGACAGGCCGTCCAGCTGATGGAGGACGCCTATCTCGCCTGTGGCCGTGACCGCTGTTCCGCTGTCCTGCACCGCTGTGCGCTGGAGAACCTCGGCTCTCTCTCGGTCACAGCGGAGAAGCTGGCCCAGCTTACCCCGGAGGCATCGGAAGAATACTGGCGGATCGTCAGGTCTTATGCCGATCAGGCCATCCGGCACTTGGAAAGCTGGTGATCCCGATGGTAATCGTGATTCTGGCTCTCTCGGTCATTCTGGCGGTGGTGCTGCTGGTCGCGGCAGTCGTGTCCTTTATGGAGTACCGCAGCCGGAGCCGCCCGAGGGACGCCTGCCGTCTGCTGGACAAGCAGCTGCGGCTGGAGGAACAGGCACTGGATGCTGAGCGGGAGATGCTTCGCACCTACTATGGTCAGCAAAAATCCCGCAAATAGCCGATTTTGTGCCACAAAACGGACTTTTTTGCAAGATTTTTCCGGCGTGTTCGTTTGACAAAACGCGAGAAATCTTCCTCTGTAAGCCGGAAGATATAGTGTCCTATCGGTCAATTTAAGGGCATTTTTGGCCTCAGAAAACCCCTTGACGGTCTGTCAATGTGTGGTGTAATCGGAGTATAAACCAACCAAATAATTACAAGAAAGGACGCCATGGAATATGGATAAATTACAAAACAACAAATATAAGGCCATCCTCGCCGACCCGCCCTGGGACATCAACCGGAAGGGAAAGCGCGGAGCCGCACGCCACTATCCGCTCATGACCTTAGATCAGATCAAGGCCATGCCGGTTAAAGACCTCTCAGAAGAGAACGCCCACCTCTACCTTTGGGTGCCCAGCGGCCTCTTACAGGAAGGATTGGATGTGATCAAGGCGTGGGGATTTACCTACCGCAGTATGTTGACCTGGACCAAGTCAAGGCTCGGACTTGGAGTTTACATCCGCAGTTCATCTGAGACAACTTTGTTCGCTACCCGTGGACACGCACCTGTCAAGTTCCACGGCCAGGGCAGTTGGCTGTTCGCGCCCGTGCAGGAGCATTCCCACAAGCCGGAGGAACAGTTCGCCATCATTGAGCGGCTCTCGGACGGTCCGTATCTGGAGCTGTTTGCCCGCCGCCGTCAGCCCGGCTGGGACGTCTGGGGCAACGAGATTGACAGCGATCTTGTGATCCCCGGCTACCCGGTGCCGCGCTACAGCGCCAAGGTACAGGACGGCGGCAAAGCCGCTGCGCCGGAAACTGGGCAGAAGCCAAAGGAGGGAGCGTGATGCGGTATGGAACCAAGACGCAGTTTGCTCGCCAGACTGCTGGAGGCCGCCGTTATCATCGCCCTCAGCGGGTTCCTCATCAAGCTGGGTATCGGCTTTCTCGCCGACGTTTGGGTCGGGCTGGTGATCATCGCAGCAGCTATCTGCCTCGGGGTCGCCGGATACCGCATCTATAAGTTCTGGCGGGACACCCGTCCCTACCGGGAAATGTATACAGGCGCACTCATTCCTTTGCGGGTATCGCAAACAAGCACAGCGTTTCCACGCCCGCATAGCTTGGACTATTTGCCTCTTTTTCAAAAAGGGCTGGACAAACGATGAAATGTGAAGTATACTATCCTTGTCAACACCCATACCCCCTATGGGTATTTCGCAGTAAGGAGGTTGCTATGCAGGAGAAATACGATGTTACCGGTATGACCTGCGCGGCCTGCTCCGCCCGGGTGGAAAAGAGCGTATCCGCCCTGCCTGGCGTGCAGGCGTGCAGCGTCAACCTGCTAAAAAACAGCATGGTGGTCACCTACGATGACGCCGCGCTGTCCAGCGGGCAGATCGTGGGCGCGGTGGAAAAGGCCGGATACGGCGCCGCCGTACAGGCCCTGGCCAGTCGGCGCGTTGCCCCCGCCGCCGCGCCGGCCGACACAGCCCGCAAGGAATACGAGGTCATGCGCAGACGGGTTGTATGGTCGTTTGTTTTTACCGTACCGCTGTTCTATATCTCGATGGGCCACATGATGGGCTGGCCGCTGCCCGGCTTCTTTTTGGGCACGGCCAACGCCATGATCTACGCGCTTACCCTGTTTGTATTGGCGCTGCCGGTGGCCGTAATCAACGGCCGGTATTTCCGCACCGGCTTCAAGACCCTGCTGCACGGTTCGCCCAACATGGATTCGCTGATCGCACTGGGGTCCGGCGCTTCGCTGGCCTACGGGGTATACGCGCTTTACAAGATCGCCTACGGCCTTGGGCACGGGGATATGGCGATGGTGCAGCAATTTACCCACGACCTGTATTTTGAGGGTGCCGGCACCATTCTGACCCTGATCACACTGGGCAAGTTTCTGGAGGCACGGGCCAAGGGACGCACCTCCGACGCCATCAACAAACTGCTGAATCTGGCCCCCAAAAAGGCCACCGTGGTGCGCGGCGGCACGGAGGTGGTGATCCCCGCCGAGGATGTGGAAAAAGGCGATCTGCTCATCGTAAAAGCCGGGGAATCCATCCCGGTGGACGGGGTGCTGCTGGAGGGGGCCGGCTCGGTGGACGAGAGCGCTATCACCGGGGAATCCATCCCGGTGGACAAACAACCTGGCGACAAGGTGATCGGCGCCACGATCAACCGGAGCGGCTATTTTCGGATGCGGGCCGACAAGGTGGGCGACGAGACCGCGCTGGCTCAGATCATCCGCCTGGTGGACGAGGCCACCAGTTCCAAAGCGCCCATCGCCAAGCTGGCGGACAGGGTGGCCGGCGTGTTTGTGCCGATCGTGATCGGTATCGCGCTGCTCTCGATGGTGGTGTGGCTGCTTTGCGGCGCGACCTTTGAGTTTGCGCTGACCATCGCGGTATCGGTACTGGTGGTCTCCTGCCCTTGCGCGCTCGGGCTGGCTACCCCCACCGCCATCATGGTGGGCACCGGCCGCGGCGCAGCCAACGGCATCCTGATCAAATCCGCCGAGGCGCTGGAGACCGCGCACAGCGTGAATGTAGTAGTGCTGGACAAGACCGGTACCATTACCCAGGGCAAGCCCGCGGTTACCGATCTGGTATGCGCCGACGGCGTGGCGGAGCAGCGGCTCCTGCAGGTGGCCGGCTCACTGGAAAGGATGTCGGAACATCCGCTGGCCCAGGCCATCGTGGCTCAGGCCCAGGCACTGCAGACAGAGTTTCTGCCGGTGGAACAGTTTACCCAGATCCCCGGTCAGGGGCTGCGGGGAGCGATCGGCGGGCAGGCGTGCCTGGCCGGTAACCGCAAGCTGCTGGAGGCCGCCGGCCTGAGCGATCCGGCTCTGGAGGCGCTGCAGGATGAACTGGCCGATCAAGGTAAAACGCCCCTGTTCTTTGCCCAGGGCGGCCAGCTGCTGGGAGCCATCGCGGTGGCCGACGTGGTAAAGCCCACCAGCAAAGCCGCCGTGCGGGAATTGCAGAGCATGGGTATCGAAGTGGTGATGCTGACCGGCGATCATCGCCGCACCGCCGAGGCTATCCGCCAACAGGTGGGGGTAGACCGGGTGGTCGCGGAGGTGCTGCCCGAGGACAAGGAACAGGAGATCCGCCGCCTGCAGCAGGGCGGACAAAAGGTGGCCATGGTGGGCGACGGCATCAACGACGCCCCCGCCCTGGCACGGGCGGATGTGGGCATCGCTATCGGCGCGGGCACCGATGTGGCAATGGAATCCGCCGATATTGTGCTGATGAAAAACGATCTGCTGGACGTGGCAGGCGCGATCGAATTGAGCAAGGCCACCATCCGCAACATCAAGGAAAATCTGTTCTGGGCATTCTTCTATAACATTATTGGCATCCCCATCGCCGCCGGATGCTGGCACGCCGCCTTTGGCCTGAAGATGAATCCCATGGTAGCGGCGCTGGCCATGAGCTTCAGCTCGGTGTTTGTGGTCTCCAACGCCCTGCGCCTGCGCTTTTTCAAGCCCAGACACGGCTCGGCCGCCACCGCTCAGGCGGTCGCCGAATCCCCTGTACGCATGGTTTCCAACGGTTTCCCGGGCGGGAAACACGTTTCGGATACAACCCAATCCAACCAACCGAACGGAGGAACGATCATGAAAAAACAACTGTCGATCGAAGGTATGATGTGCCAGAACTGCGTTAAACACGTGACCCGCGCGCTGGAAGGCGTTGCCGGCGTTTCCGCGGTGGAAGTCAGCCTGGAAAACAAGCAGGCGGTGGTAACTGCCGGTGGCGATGTTTCCGACGAGGCCCTGAGATCCGCCGTGACCGAAGCGGGATACGAAGTGACCGGAGTGCAGGCCTATGAAGGCTGACAAGGAAAAGGTCACCCGCTCGCTCAAGATCGCCCGAGGCCAGCTGGACGGGGTGCTGCGCATGATCGAGGAGGACCGTTACTGTGTGGATATCTCCAACCAGCTGCTGGCCACTCAGGCGCTGCTCAAACGGGTAAATCAGGAGATCCTGCGCGCCCATATCCGGGGCTGTGTGCGGGACGCGTTGCAGACGGATGAGCCCAATCCCAAGCTGGAAGAAGCGCTGCAGCTGCTGGAAAAGCTGATCACCTGATCCTGTGCCGGCATCCCGGCCCTATAGCGGTTTACGGCCGCCGCCCGCGTTTGCGCGGGCGGCGGCCGTTCTTTGCGATTTCAGCAGCACTGTGCTATACTGGGTACAAAATCAGTAGTATACGGAGGTATGTATGGAGCATAAAACGCAGCGCTCTTTTCTGGCGGGGCCTTGTATGATCGACCTGCATCTGCACCTGGACGGCTCGCTCTCCCCTGCCTCCGCCCGGGCACTGGCCGCCATGCAGGGCATCCGCCTGCCCGACAATCCGGCGGAACTGGACCGGATGCTGCACTGCCCGGCAGGGTGCCGGGATCTGAACGAATATCTCGCCTGCTTTGATCTGCCGCTGTCTCTGTTGCAGACCGGCCCAGCGCTGCGGGAGGCGACGCGCCGCCTGCTGGCGGAACTGGCGGACAAGGGGTACATCTACACGGAGTTGCGGTTCGCGCCCCAGTCGCACGGGCGCAACGGGATGACCCAGGAGCAGGCGGTACTGGCGGTGCTGGAAGGGATTCGGGATTCTTCCCTCCCGGCCGGACTGATCCTGTGTGCCATGCGTGGCGCGGACAACGAAGCGGCCAACCGGGAGACGGTACGGCTGACGCAGCGGTATCTGGGCCGCGGAGTGGTGGCGCTGGACCTGGCAGGGGCGGAGGCGGTATTCCCCACCCGGCAGTTTGCGTCTCTATTTGTTTTAGCCCGGGATCGCGGCGTTCCCTTTGTGATCCACGCCGGCGAGGCGGACGGGCCGGACAGCGTGGCGGCGGCGCTGGATATGGGGGCCCGGCGGATCGGCCATGGGGTGCGCGCGCTGGAGGACCCGGCCCTGACCGCCCGGCTGGCCCGGGAACGGGTACCGCTGACGGTATGCCCCACCAGCAATCTGGACACCCGCCTTTTTGACCGGCTGGAGGACTTTCCGCTGCCTGCCATGCTGGCGGCGGGGCTTGTGGTCACGGTAAATTCCGACAACATGGCCGTAAGCGGTACCGACGCGCGGCAGGAGCTGCAGCGGCTGGCAGACTGCTTTTCCCTGCGGCCGGAACAGGTGCGGCAGCTTCTTTTGAACGCCGTCGACGCCGCTTTTGCGGAGGAATCGCTGAAGGACCGGCTGCGGGCGTCGATCTGGCGGCAGATGCCGGAAGAAAGGATGGAAAAAACATGCTGAACGGGATGGCAGAAGAACTGGAAACGCTGCTGCGGCAGGCACGGACGATTTTTTTGGACGAAACGGCGCTGGCCGATGTAACGGTAAAGGGGCGGGCCAATTTTGTGACCCGGTGCGATACCGGTGTGCAGCATTTTCTGCAAAAGGAACTGGGCAAGCGATGGCCGAACATCCAGTTTCTGGGCGAGGAGGAAGGCTGCGCTGAACCGGATCCGTCGGGCGGGGTGTTTGTACTGGACCCGGTGGACGGGACCGCCAACCTGATGCACCATTTTGGGCACAGCGCCATATCGCTGGCGCTTGTGCGGGACGGCGCGCCGGTTCTGGGGCTGATCTATGACCCGTTTCGGGACGAGATGTTCTGCGCCCGGCACGGCGGCGGGGCGTTCTGCAACGGGCAGCCGATCCAGGCCAGTACGGCGCCGGGGCTGGCCCGCAGCGTGATCGCGGTGGGCACTTCCCCCTATGATCGGCAGTTTGCCGATGTGAATTTTTCCGCATTTCGGGCGGTGTTTGACCGGTGCGAGGATATCCGCCGCACCGGCTCGGCGGCACTGGACCTGGCTTACGTGGCGGCCGGACGGCTGGAGGGGTATCTGGAACGGAATCTGAAGCCCTGGGATTTTGCCGCCGGGATGCTGCTGGTGAGCGAGGCGGGCGGAAAGGTGGCCGGCTACGACGGCGCGCCGCTTTACCCACTGGCCAACGCGGATGTGGTGGCCGCCGCCCCTGCTGTATTTGACGAACTGCTGCCTCTGTGCGGCGGCTGAAACCGGCCAGGCCAAAAAAAAGCCCCGCGGCTGCCATTTCCCCAAACGGAAAGGCGGCTGCGGGGCATCTTTTTTGCGGATACGACGGACGCCCCGTCCTCCGCCTTATGCGGAGAACGGGGCGTTTCGCGGGTATACGCTCAGGCGTTGTTGGCCTCTTCCAGGCACTGGGCAACAGCCTTTTTGATGCGGTTGGATGTCAGGGTCGCGCCGGACACACCGTCCACATCCACCGAGTTGGCCGCCACAATGGCGCCGGGCAGGCTCTCCAGCGCGGCACCGGCCACAGCCTCGGTCTCCGCGTTTTCGGTGATCTGCACGTCGGCGATCTTGCCGTCCGTGATGGTGACCACCACGGTCATCGGGCCTTCCTGGCCATCCACGGTGGCGGTGTACTCGCCATCGGTCAGGTTGACGCTGCTCATGTCAAACAGGCTCTCGGTGGAGGTCTCCTTGACGAACAGGCTCTCGTCCAGCAGATTGCTGGCGGGCTTTACGGTGTAGCCGGTGGCCAGCGGCTGGCTCATCACGTTCTGCGCGGCGATACGGCCGAAGGTGATGGGGCCCATGACGCCAGTGCCGCCGGACACGAACTTGCCCCAGATACCGCCCACGACCTCGCCGGCGGCATACAGGCCGGGGATCACGTTTCCGCTCTCGTCCAGCACCTGCATCTGCTCGTTGGTGGTGATGCCGCCCAGAGTCATAACGCACAGCGCGTGCAGCGGCACCGCGTAGAAGTGGTCGCCCTCGATCTTGTTCACGGCCAGCTTGTAGGTATCGCGGCTGTCGTCGTAGCTGCGGCCGAACTCATCGGTGCCGCCCGCTTCCACACTGGCGTTATAGGCGTCCACGGTAGCGACCAGGTTCTCGGCCGGCACGCCGATCTTTTCGGCCAGTTCTTCCAGGCTGTCGGCCTGCTGCAGCACATGGGCGCCGCGGGCGTTCTCCCCTTCGAAGGTGAAGTCGTACATGAAAGAACCGCCGGCCGCGCGAAGATCCTCCAGGATCTTGTCGGTGAAGATATCGTACTGCACCGCGCCGGGCTGCTCTTCCAGGGCCACCTCGCGGATGGAGGGGTTGGATTCGCACTCGTTCACGAACCGCTCACCGTTCTGGTTGACCACGATGCCGCCGGCCTTCCAGGTATAGGTGGAGGCAATGGTGCCGGTGGCGGGGTCATCGGCGCTCTGCAGCCCCATGGGGAAGGTGGGGATGTAGCTCATGCTTTCTTCGTTGAGGGCAGCGCCCACCATCTGCATCAGCCGCAGGCCGTTGCCGTCGGCGCTGGCCGGGCCGCCGCGCAGATAGTCCGCGCCGTGCTCGGCGTACATGCCCATCAGTTTGCTGTTGGCGGAGTAGCCGCCGGTGGCCACGATGATGCCCTTGGTGGCGTCAAACCGGATCAGGTTGCCGTTCTGATCCTGACCCACGACGCTCAGCACCTGCCCCTGGTCGTTGGCCAGCAGTTCGATGGCTTTGGTGTTGTAGACGATCTCGATCTTGTCGTTGGATTTGACCACCTTGTCCATCACCTCATGGGCGGCGGAGGAGTAGTTGGCGGAGTCCATGGGCTTTGTCTTGTAGGTACGGGGAATGGAGTACAGGGCGTGCTCCGGCGCGAATACCGCGCGGCGGCCTTCCGAGTCGGTGTTGAAGGTGTACTCGCTCAGGCCGTTGTCCCACAGCCACTGGAAGGCGTTGATATCCTCGGCCACGAACTCGCGGACCATCGCCTCGTTGGGCTTGCCGCCGAAGTCGCTGCCGTTTTTCAGGATATCCTGCACAAAACTCTCCTGGGTATCCTCCACGCCGTCCTCTTTCTGGATGACGCTCTCCGCGCAGGACATGCTGCCGCTGGTATAGTTCAGGGAGCCGCCGGTCTTGCCGGTCTCTTCCACGATGATGACGCTGCCGGCGCCGTTCACAGTGGCCTCATTGGCCGCGGACAGGCCACCGCCGCCCGCGCCGATCACGATCACGTCGGCCGTTTTGGTCTCCGCGTAGACGGGCTCGGCCGCCTGGGAATCGCTTTCGCTGACCGGCTCGCTGACGCTGGAACCGGTGCTGCCGCAGGCGGCCAGGCTGAGCGCCATGGTCATCGCCAGAAGCAAGGCAAGGATACGTTTCATTCTTCTTCTCCTTTTCTTCTTTTGCGCGCACCCGGGCGGCACGCGCCATTCACACGGCGCTTTCCGCCGCCGCTTGACCTCTTCATTGTACACTTTGTTAATTTTTGAACGCAATCAGGTTTTCAATCCAAAACCACAGAAAATCATTCCTTTACGGCGAAAGGTCTGGTACAATCAATACAGAGACCGCTGCGCCTGACCGGAAGGGGGTATGCCGCATGCAGTCGTTTCGTCCCAATCCGTTTACCTGCGATCCTCTCAGCCGCTCGCTGGAGGGGCTGCGGTTTCGTATCCGGCACTTTGCCCTGTACCGAAGTGTTCCGCCCCATAAGGACAAAACCACCGTGGGGGTACGGTTCAAACTGGTGTTTCTGGTGTGCGGGCAGGTGGATTTTGAGGCAGGCAGCCGCCGTTTCCTGATGGATCCCGGCGACGTGCTGGTGATCCCGCCTTTCATCCGTTACACCGCCTGCTGCACAACCGACCGGGAGGCCGAATACGGCTATGTCTATTTTGACCTGACCGACAGCGATATGGAAGCGAATTTCACCGCCCTGCTGGACTGCGCACTGCCCGCCCTGTACCGGCAGGTCCTGGCCGCGGCGGATATCGAAGCGATCTGCCGTGTTCTGCGCGCCCTGTCCCCCGACGAGCCCGGCGCGCATACCGAGGCACGGCTTCTTCTGGAGTGGATAACGCTGCGGGTCGCGCAAAGCCTGCTGCGGGACGCGCGCTCGGTACATACCGGCAACAACGACGCCGGCGCGCAGCTGGTGCGCCAATGTATCGAGCATCTGCGCCGGGTGCCGCCCCGGGAATTTTCGGTGGCGGAATTGTGCGAGTTCGCCCATGTGACCCAGAGTTATCTGTACAAGTGTTTTCAGCGAGAGATGAACTGCTCCCCGCAAAAATTTTTGACCCTCTACCGGCTCAAACTGGCCGAGCGGGAACTCTGCGACAGTTCCGCCACCATTCAGGATTTGGCGGAACAGTTCGGCTATACCAGCGCGGGGGCGTTCTCCCAGGCATTCAAGCAGTATTTTGCCGTATCGCCCGCCGCCTGGCGGCTGGGGCAGCGGGACCGTATCCGCCGCGAGGACGACTGAAACGCGTTTTTGCGTTCCTGACCGCATATTTCAGGGCTTTCCCTCATACCCATGGTAAAAAAGCAGCATGGGGGGACCCGCATGAAAGGCAACCCGGAGGAACGCGCGGCCGCGCTGGGAGAATACATTTTGCAGCATAGCGCCACCGTGCGCAGCGCCGCGCTGGCGTTTGGGATTTCCAAAAGCACCGTGCATAAGGATGTGACTTGCCGTTTGAAACGATACAATCCCGCGCTGTACCGGCAGGTGCGGCAGGTGCTGCAGCGCAACAAGGCAGAGCGGCATCTGCGGGGCGGGGCCGCCACACGGCAGAAATACCGCGGGCTTTGACCCGTGACAGCACAAGCGAGCGTTTTGGTTCCCGGCCGAAGGCGGGGCCGAAACGCTCTTTTTGTCGATTTGTCCCGCCGCAGCATTGTACTTTGCGGCCGTTTCGGGTATAATGGTTAGAAAATATAAGACCCGCTGAAGCGGGCGGAGGATTGTATGCTGGATTGTATCGTAGTGGGCGGCGGGCCGGCCGGGCTTTCGGCGGCGATCAACCTGCGCCAGCGGGGCAAAAGCTGCCTGGTACTGAGCGCGGCGGCCGGCTATCTGGCCAAAGCGGAGCGAATGGACAACTATCTGGGGATGCCCGGTATGAGCGGACAAGAGATGCTGCGCCGCTTTTCTGAACATTCCGCCGGTATGGGGATCGAGACCCGGACCGGGCGCGTAGGCAACATTCTGCCTTTTGACGGACATTTTATGCTGAATTTCGGCGGCGACATGCTGGAAGCCCGCAGCGTAATCCTGGCCACCGGCGTGAGCAAGGCCAAACCGGTGGCCGGCGAGGCGGAACTGCTGGGTATGGGCGTATCCTACTGCGCCACCTGCGACGGAATGCTTTACCGGGGCCGGAACGTGGTGGTCTGGGGACTGGCGGAGGAGGCCGCTTCTGAAGCGAATTTCCTGGCCGGGATCGGCTGCCGGGTGACATTTGTTTCCGGCCGGCGGCCCGCCGGGCTGGACGCGGCCATTCCATTTGAGACGGGCTCCGTTCGCGAAGTGTTGGGCCAAGGGGCCGTTTCCGGCGTGCGGCTGACCGACGGCCGGGAGCTGGCCTGTACCGGCGTGTTCATCCTTCGCGCCGCGGTGGCGCCGGATTCCCTGCTTCCGGGCCTGGAACTCCGCGATGGTTTTGTATACACCGAGCGGGATATGAGCACCAGCGTTCCCGGCGTGTTTGCCGCCGGCGATCTGGTAGGCAAACCGCTGCAGGTGTCCAAGGCCGTGGGAGAGGGGCTGATCGCCGCTCTGAGCGCGGCGGAGTATCTGGACCGGGCAGACCGGGCCTGACAGACTGCAAAATCAGGAGGGAACACGCCGATGAAGCGAACGGATTATATCAGCTGGGATGAATATTTTATGGGGATCGCCATGCTGACCGCCATGCGCAGCAAGGATTCAAACAGTCAGGTAGGCGCCTGCATCGTGAGCCCGGAAAACAAGATCCTGTCGCTGGGTTACAACGGGATGCCGATCGGATGCCCGGACGACGAGATGCCCTGGGATCGGGAGGGCGCGCCTCTGGACACCAAGTATATGTATGTATGCCATGCGGAACTGAATGCGATCCTGAACAACGCCCACGGCAATCTGAAAGGCGCCCGGGTCTATGTGACCCTGTTTCCCTGCAACGAATGTGCCAAGGCCATCATCCAAAGCGGCATATCGGAGATCATCTATCTTTCCGATAAATACCATGACAGCGACATCAGCGTAGCCAGCCGGTTTCTGCTGAACAAGGCGGGCGTGCGCTACACCCCCTATTCCCCCACGGGACGTTCTGTGAGTTTGACGCTGTAAACGCGGATCCAAGCGGCCGCGCGCGGGGCCGCCACCGACAGCATCGGCCCGGAGCGCGCCGTGCCGACCGACGAGGATGGTATGACGATGGACATTATTTTATTGGGCATCGCCGGCGGGACCGGCAGCGGAAAAACGACCCTTACCCGACGGCTGAAAGAACGGTTTGGCGATCACGAGGTCAGCGTGGTAAATCAGGACAACTACTATAAGCGCCACGACGACATGACATACGAAGAGCGCTGCAAACTGAACTACGATCATCCGGACGCCTTCGACACGGACCTGATGGTGGAACAGCTTCGTCAGCTTAAGGCCGGGCATGCCATCGAGTGCCCCACCTACGATTACACGGTCCATAACCGGGCCGAAGCCACCATCACCATTCAGCCCGCGCCGGTGATCCTGGTGGAAGGCATCCTGCTGTTCTGCAGCCAGGAACTGTGCGATCTGCTGGATATCAAGGTATTCGTGGATACCGACGCGGATGTGCGCATCCTGCGGCGCATCATGCGGGACGTAAAAAAGCGGGGACGCACGCTGGACAGTGTGGTGACCCAATATCTGACGACCGTCAAGCCCATGCACGAGCAGTTTGTGGAGCCCAGCAAGCGCAAGGCGGATCTGATCATTCCGGAAGGAGGCAAGAACCAGGTGGCTCTGGACATGCTGGTCTGGCGTGTCAACAGCCATCTGGCCCGCAACGTATAATGGATCTGTATCTTTTGCGCCACGGCGAGACCGACTACAACCGCCGCAAGGCGCTGCAGGGGCAGCTGGATAGCCCCCTTAACGAGACCGGACGCCGGCAGGCCCGGGACGTTGCCCGCCAGTTGGCCGGCGTGCGGTTCGATCGCATTTATGTCAGCCCGCTGCACCGAGCCCGGGACACTGCTGTGCTGGCCACCGGTCTGCCTGAGGAACAGCTGACCATGGAACCCGCCATTATCGAAATCAGTTTTGGCGTCTGGGAAGGGCACAACACCGACAGCCTGGGCGAAGCCTTCGCCCCTTTTTTCGCCGATCCTCCCGCGTATCAGCCGCCAGAAGGTGGTGAAAACCTGCAGCACCTGATCCGCCGGGTCGAAGTTTTTTTGGAGCGGGTCAGCCGGGAGCACGCCGGCAATCACACCGTACTGGCCGTGAGCCATGGGGCCGCGATCCATGCGATGATCACGGCGGCGCTGAACGCTCCCCTTTCCCGCTTTTGGGCCGAAAGCGTAGGCAACTGTGGTTTTGTGGTGCTGCATCACGACGGAACGCGCTGGTCGCTGACGCAGCATTGCTCCTCCCGGGATAAATACTATGGTTAAGACACGGCAAGGCGCGCAGACATCCGTATTTCTCCGGAAGCCTGCGCGTCTTTTTTACAGGGCCACGATCGCCCCGCCCCAGGTGAAAGAGTCAAACCAGTAGCGATGCCCGATAAAGGTCACCTGCGCGGTGCCTGCTCCCTGCACGGCATCCTCATAGGCGATGGTAAAGCGAAGATACAGGGTACGGCCTTCCCATTCCGCCTGTTGGGAGCCACGCACCGCCTGTACCGAGAGAAGCTGCTCCGGGTCGGGAGAGCCGGAGCGATACCGTTCGGTCAATTGCCGGCTGTACTTATCAAAGATATAGGTAGCATATCCCCCGCCGCAGGCACCCGCGTCCCAATCCACCGGCAGCGTGTGGATGCGCAGAACTGCCGCCAGCACCAATACCGCCAGCAGGCATGCAGCCAGCACCGGCCGGCGGATATGCCGTTTTTCTTTGGCGGCAGGTGGTAAAGGCGGCTGTTCCCGGCCGGCCAGGCTCTCCAGCGGCGCGTCCAAAATCTGTGCCAGACAGATCAGATGCTCCATATCCGGCCGGGATTTCCCCGTTTCCCTTAGTTAAAGATATTGTTGGATATTTCAAGATGTGTCATTCGATTTTGCCGATAAAGCGGTAGAAGATTTCTACCTCCTGTTCCCGGCTTCCGTCCTCACTTTTGACCGCTTCATGGACAAGGATTTTTTCAATCAGCGTATTCAGAAGTTCAGCCGTCAATTCTGTGGGATTGACATACCGTTTCATCAGACCTATCCACTTTTCAGCGTCAACCGCTGTCTGGGCGGCGGCCTCCATCGCTTCGTGAATCCGTTCAATTTTTGCGTCCAATTCTCGCTGTTCGCCCTGACACTTTTCGGACAGCATATTGAAATTGTATCCTGTAATGTGTCCGGCAGACCAGTCCTCATACATTTTTGCAAACAGGGTGTCTACTTCTGCTTTGCGCTTCTCCGTCTTTTTCAGTTCGGTTGTCTGCCGCTTCCTTGCGGTATTGCGTTCCTTGTCGCTGGCGTTAAGTAACCGTTTCAGAAGTTTGTCCCCGTCCTGCTGTGCCAGCACAGACCAGTATTGCAGACGGGAAAGGACATAGGCGTAAAGCACATCATAGCGGATATAGTGCATGGAACACTGGTGCAACCCTTGCCCGTACTTGCTACAATGGTAGTGGGCATAGGGATTTTTGTTCTGGCTGTTCACACCATAGGCCAGCGACCAGCCGCAGTCCGCACATTTTACCAGCCCGGAAAATATCTGCGTTGTGCCGTTCTTCTGCCGTCTGCGCCTGTTGCAAATCTGCTCCTGTACTTGACGGAACACATCTTCGGAAATAATCGCTTCGTGGGTGTTCTCCACACGATACCATTCCTCTTTTGGCTTGCGTACTTTCTTCTTGTTTTTGAATGAAATGTTGGTCTGCTTATTGTGGACGCTGTGTCCGATATAGGTTTCCTCTTTCAGAATACTTTTCACCTGCGCTATCGTCCACGCATAGGCTTTTTCCTCCGGCGCTCCGGCATAGATATTTGCGAAAGTGCCGTATCTCTGGAAATTCAGCCAGCCGGGAGTAGGTACTTTTTCTTCGACCAAAATCCGTGTAATGCTGGCGGCTCCCCG
>CASFJO010000067.1 GCA_949295035.1 uncultured Gemmiger sp. | reverse complement strand
TCCCCCCGCCCCGCGCCGCTTTTTTGTGTGAAACTCAAGCCTGGGGCTCCTCCAGGCAGGCGATCCGCAGATCGCTGAGCTGCTTTTGATCCACCACGTCGGGGGCGCCGCTCATCAGTTCGCTGGCGTTCTGCACCTTGGGGAAGGCGATCACATCCCGGATGGAATCCCGTCCCAGCATCAACATGACCAGACGGTCCAGGCCATAGGCCATGCCGCCGTGAGGCGGCGCGCCATAGCGATACGCGTCCATCAGGAATCCGAAGCTCTCCCGGGCCTTCTCCTCGGTGAAGCCCAGTGCTTTGAACATCCGGCCCTGCAGCACCGGATCGTTGATACGGATGGACCCGCCGCCCAGCTCCACGCCGTTGAGTACGATGTCGTAGGCGTTGGCATAGCAGCCGGCCTGGTCGGTCTCCACCTTGTCCAGGCTGTCCTCGGTGGGCATGGTGAAGGGATGGTGCATGGCCATGAAACGCCCCTCCTCCTCGCTGTACTCAAACAGCGGGAAGCGCACCACCCAAAGAAACTCGAACTTCTTCGGGTCGATGAGTTCGCAGCGGCGGGCAACTTCCAGACGCACCTGACCCAGCGCGGTACAGGCCCGGGTATTGTTGGCGTCGCTGACCAGCAGCAGCACGTCGCCGGTCTCGGCGCCGGCGGCAGCGCGCAGGGCGGCCTTTTCCTCTTCGGTAAGGAACTTCTCAAAGCTGGAGGTCTCGCCCTCCTCGGTCAGGCGTGTGTAGGCCAGGCCCTTGGCGCCATAGGTCCTGGCCACCTCGCCCAGCTTGTCGATGGTCTTGCGGGTAAGCTGGGCGGCCAGGCCCTTGCAGTTGATCAGCCGCACGCTGCCGCCCGCGTCGATGGCGCCGCGGAAGGGCGCAAAGCTGCTGGATCGAACCGCCTCGGTCACGTCCATCAGTTCCAGGCCAAACCGCATGTCCGGCTTGTCCGAACCGAACCGGGCCATGGCCTCATCCCAGGGGATGCGGCGGAAGGGAGTGGTCAGGTCGATGCCCAAAATCTCCTTCCACAGCTTCTTGATGAGCCCTTCATTCAGGGTCATGATGTCGTCCTCGGTAACGAAACTCATCTCCAGGTCGATCTGGGTAAACTCAGGCTGCCGGTCGGCCCGCAGGTCCTCGTCCCGGAAACAGCGGGCGATCTGGAAATACCGGTCAAAGCCGGACAGCATCAGGATCTGCTTATACAGCTGGGGCGACTGAGGCAGCGCGTAAAAATGGCCCGGCTGCACCCGGCTGGGCACCAGATAGTCCCGTGCGCCTTCCGGCGTGCTCTTCATGAGCATGGGGGTCTCGATCTCGCAGAAATGATGGTCGCAGAAATAGTTGCGCACGATCTGGCAGATACGGCTGCGCACCACCAGCGGCTCGTGCATGCTGGGCCGTCGCAGATCCAGATACCGGTATTTCAGCCGCAGTTCATCCTTGACCTTGACCTCGTCCCGGATCTCGAACGGGGTGGTATCAGCGCCGCTGAGCACCCGCAGTTCGGTCACGTACAGCTCCACCTCGCCGGTGGGGATCTTATCGGTCTTGGCGTCCCGCTCCCGAAGCGTGCCCCGGGCGATCACCACATACTCGCTTTTCAGGCTCTGTGCCTTGGCAAAAACCTCCCGATCGGTGCCGTCGTCAAACACCATCTGCAGCACGCCGGTGGTGTCCCGCAGGTCGGCGAAGATGATACCGCCTTTGTCGCGGCATTTGGCGATGGAGCCGGCCACCGTCATCTCGGCGCCCGCGTCCGCCAGGCGCAGCCCGCCCACATAGTGGGTACGGCGCAGATTGCCCATGGTTTCCATAGTTTGTTAACCCCTTTATTCTCATCGTTCGGGCCGCTGGCCCGTATCTCCATACCGCCCCATTATAGCGCGTTTGGATGGATAATACAAGGCAGGCCGCGCAATTTGCCAAAAGCAAAGCCGCCCGGCGTCTGGGGACCGGGCGGCGAGAGTTGTGTCAGACAGGATAGGCGCGGTTCACATCGCTCTGCATGATGCAGAAGTTTACGATCCCCAGCCCGAAGATGCTCAGCAGGATGTACAGCAGGCTGTTGTCAGAAGCGCCCGGGATTACCGCGAAGGTCTTGCCCATCTTGTAGTTCCAGTAGATCCCGTAGATTCCGCAGGTGACGATGCTCAGCACGATGACCATGCCACCAGGAGTGTTCCACTCTGCCGGATTGACCAGACAGGCAGCCTCATTCAGGGTGTACATCCAGTACAGGCCATAGATGCCACAGGTAACGATGCTCAGAATCACACATACCGCAATATTCTTGTTCATGCATTTCTCCTTTTATTCTCTTCTTTTTGTGTGGATAGCGCCGCCCGAAACAGGCGACTGTATTTACAGAGGCAAATTGCGAAAAATACCCCAGACTACAAGATAAATCACCAGGGCCCAAATGACAATGCAGGTCCCAGGCGTATCAGCCTTGCGGCCGGTGAGCCAACGCCATAGGACCCGGCCCAGCACAAGTACCAGCAGCGGCGACAGGTAAAACAGCCCGGCGTTGGCAGCCCGGGCGGCCGCCCAATCTCCCCGGGAAAGGCCGATCAGCATACGGGTGATACCGCAGCCCGGGCATTCCAGCCCGGTGACCGCATGGATCGGGCAGGGAATCCCCCAGCCAGTGGCCCGCACCCAGACAAGATACCCCAACCCCGCCGCCAGCCACACAGCCAGCACCCGCAGCCTGTCCCGGCGCAGGTTCACAGGCTCTGGCAGAGGAACTCGCCCAGATCTTCCAGGCTCAGTTCCGTTTCAGCGCCGTCTTCCATCCGCTTGACGCGGGCACGGCGGGCGGCCACCTCGTCATCGCCCAGCACCAGGCTGTACACCGCGCCCAGCTTATTGGCGTATTTCATTTGAGCCTTCAGGCCGCGGCCCACAATGTCAGTCTCCACATAGAGACCCCGGCCGCGCAGTTCGGCCGCCAGCCGGATGGCTTCGGCCCTGCCCGCTTCGCCCAGCGGCGCCAGGTAAAGCACCGGCACCGGATCATTGCCCAGTTCCACGCCTTCATCTTCCAAAGCCATAAGCAGCCGCTCGATCCCCATACCGAAGCCCACCGCGGGGGTGGCGGGCCCGCTAAACTGCTCCATCAAACCATTATACCGGCCGCCGCCGCAGATAGTTCCCTGGGTGCCCACAGCGGTATGGATAAATTCAAACACAGTGTTGGTGTAGTAGTCCAGGCCGCGCACGATGGTGGGATTCACCACATACGCAATGCCCTGGGCATCCAGCAGCGCCTTGACTTGGTCAAAGCGGCCGCGGCAGTCTTCACACAGATAATCCAGCACCACCGGTGCGCCGGCGGCCACCTGATGGCAACTCTCCACCTTGCAGTCCAGTATGCGCATGGGGTTGCGGTCCAACCGGTCCAGGCAGGTCTCGCAGAGTGCCGCTTTGTGGGCACTGAAATACTCTCGCAGCGCCTCATGGTACTTCGGGCGACAATGGGGGCAGCCGATGGAGTTGATCTCCAGCCGCACCTGCTGCAGCCCCGCCGCAGACAGGATCTGCCGGGCCACCGCGATGACTTCCGTGTCGGCGGCGGGATCGTCTGCGCCGTAGCACTCGATGCCCAACTGGTGGAACTCTCGCAAGCGCCCCTTCTGAGCTTTCTCATACCGGAAACAGCTTTGCAGGTAATAGGCCTTCAGCGGGGCCGGGCTGGACCCCAGCAGGCCGTTTTCCAGGATGGCCCGGGCCACGCCAGCCGTGCATTCCGGCCGCAGAGTGATGCTGCGATTGCCTTTATCCAGAAATGTATACATCTCCTTGGATACGATATCGGTGGTGCCCCCCACGCCCCGGGCAAACACCTCGGTGGCCTCAAAAGTGGGCAGGCGGATCTCTTTGTAGCCGTACAAACCCACGGTGCGCCGCATGAGTTTCTCCAGACGCAGCCACCGGCCGCTTTGGCCGGGCAGCACGTCCTGAGTGCCTCGGGGACGGGTATATTTCACAGCCATGAAAATGCTCCTTGATTTTGCAGATTGTTGCAGATTCGTTGTTATTATACCGCTTTTTTCTCCCGGTTACAAGAGCCTGTTGACCTGCAAAGCGCTTTTCCCTTTCATTTGCTTTTCAAACCCGCGCAAACATGGTACAATAACAACAGATTTATCTGGGCGGAGGCGGGTGCTTCTTCCGCCGGACCGGAGGTTTTCATGGCAGCTAAAATCCCCCCTCTGTGTGAACGGATTTTTTACGGTATCGCGTCGGCTGCCTTTTTGTATCTCACCACAGCAGCCCTGTACTGGAACCGCACCGATCCGCTGGCCATCACCCTGGCCGCCGTGTGCGGACTGGCGATTCTGTTCGGGCTGTGGCGGCTGGCCCGGGGCGAGAGATTTGCCGCCCTGGCGAACGATCCGCGCCGACGCCGGCTGGCGCTTATCGCGATCTCCGGGGTATTTCTGGCGCTCTGCCTGGCCAGCGCCCTGATCCAGCTGGAGGATTTCACCGGCACCGACTGGGACATCCGGGTGATCCACGCGGAGGCCCGGAATATCGCCGTGAATCCCTTCCCTGCCGAGATGCAGAACGCCGAGTATTACTACCGGTTCCCCAACAACGCCGCTCTGCTGGCCCTGTTCACCGGCTGGTACCGGCTGTGGCTGCTGGCAGGTGGGGCGGGCGCGGACCTGAACCTGGCGGCAAGCCTGCTGGCAGTGCTGTTTCTCTGGATCGCCCAGCTGCTGTTCTACCACGCGGTACGGATCTTTTCCGGGCCGGCGCAGGGGCTGTTCGGCGCGGCGGTTTGGGTGCTGATGCTGCCCTTTTACGGCTACGCCTCCACCCCTTACTCCGATACCATGTCGCTTCCTTTCTGCACCGGGATGCTGCTGTGCCTGGCCCTGCTCAGAAAGACCAGTCAGCCGCTTTGGGCCGTGGGTGCCGGGCTGTGCGCCGGCGCGGCCTTTCAGCTGAAGGGCACCTACGCGGTACTGATCGTGGCCGTGCTGATCTGGCTGGCGCTGCTCCCGGTTGGCGGCCTTTGGCGCAAACTGGCGGCGCTGGTCGCCTTCGCGGTATGCTGCTTCGGGTTTTCTGCCGGATTCCGGGCATTTTATGTCCGGTCCGGCATTTGGGGCACCTTTTCCGCCTCTTATGTAAAGCAGGAATGGCAGGTGCCCACCACCCACTGGCTCATGATGGCGCAGAATCCGGAGGGGCCTTGGGTAGCGGAGGATTACGACTTCACCTATGGGCTGCAGCAGGGAAAATTCAGCTACGAAGCACGCACGCGGATATGCCTGCAGATGTGTGTTGACCGGATCGCCTCCCGCAGCCCGCTGGAAAACCTGCTTTTTACCAACCGCAAGGTAGTGGAGACCTGGAAGGACGGCACCTTTCAGGTGAACCAGTACGACCGGGACACCTACTACCATCCCGGCACGCTGGTACAGGAGTTTTTCAACCCGGGTACCCGCCCCTATCAGGTCTTTTATTACGCCTCCAACGGGATGCACTTTGCGTTTCTCATCTGTCTTGCCGCCGGCGCCATCCTTCGGCTGCTTCAGCACCGGCAGCCGGCCGTGGACGGGATATTCTTCAGTCATCTGTGCCTGTTAGGCATGTTCCTGCTGGAACTGGTCTGGGAGTGGCGCTCCCGGTACCTGTTCGGCTACCTGCCCTTCCTGATCCTGGCGGCGCCCTGCGGTATCCAGGCGCTCACCGATTTTGCCGCCGCACTGCGTCGGCGGGTGCCCGGACGGCGCGGCCGCGCCTGATGCCCATGCGCCGGCAAGGGATCTTTCGCCCGGGAAAAAGGCCCGCTTTGGACGTGTTTGCCAAAGCGGGCCTTTTTACATACAAAAAAACAGGCAGTCCGAAAAGGCTGCCTGCCGTTTTGCCCAATCCGATGTTCAATGCTGCGGATTGACGATGGAGCGCCACTCCAGATCACCCCGCTCCAGGCCGTGGATCAGCACCTCCGCGGTGGCGATATTGGTGGCAATGGGAATGTTATGTACGTCGCAAAGCCGCAGCAGGTTCATCTCGTTGGGTTCATGGGGTTTGGCGCTGATCGGATCCCGGAAGAAAAGCAACATGTCGATCTCGTTGCAGGCAATGCGGGCCGCGATCTGCTGGTCCCCCCCATGAGCGCCGGACAAAAAGCGCTGAATCGACAGACCGGTAGCTTCTGCCACCATCTTGCCGGTGGTACCGGTGGCCAGCAGGGTGTGATGGCTGAGGACCCGGCAATAGGCAATGCAGAACTGGACCATCAGTTCTTTTTTGGAGTCATGGGCAATGAGTGCAATGTTCATGAGCACTCCTCTCCTTTCTATATGTGTCCGGCGGAAATATAAACGCACAGAGCGGGATTTGCAAACGAAATTCAGCGCAGCGCCAGCGGGGGCATCCCGCCCAGCAGACGGGCGGCGATGTTGTCCACCGCCTGAAAAGCGGTGCTGCCGGGCGCCAGCGCCTGCCCGGAGACGGCGGCGCGGGCGATAAGCGGAGAATCCGGCACCGCGCCGATCAGCTGGACGCAGACGGTGTCGATGCACTCGTCCAGATCGCGCACGCCGGTATTGGAAAATCCGGAAGCCGGGATCCGGTTGACGATGAGACGGGCGGGCGGGCCGTTCCGGTCCAGGATGGCGTCGGCCACGATGCGGCCGTCCCGCAGGGCCACCGGATCAGGGGTGAGCACCAGCAGCGCCAGATTGGCCAGCGGCACCGCGGCGGTGAAAGGCGCGCCCATACCGGCGGCAGTATCCAGCAGAATAAAGTCGAACCCGGGGCGCATGGCCTGGATCAATCGGCTCAACTCCCTGGCAGGCACCTGGCCGCCCTCATAAGGGGCGCTGATCACCGACAATCCCGGGTAGACCGGGCTTTCCACCACGGCTTTGTCGCCGGGGCAGCGCCCGCATAGAACATCCTCTATGTCGTAAACCGTCTTTCCGTATACGCCGGCGATGATATCCACACTGCGCAGGCCGGAGTCCAGCTCCACCAGAAGCACCCTCTGCCCTGCGGCGGCCAGGCGGCCGCCTACCAGTACCGACAGGGTACTCTTGCCGGTGCCGCCCTTGCCGGACGCCACCATGATGACCTTTGCGCTCAAATCACCGGCTCCTTTTCGGGTGCGAGGGTACGGCGCACAGCGGTTTCGCCGCGCCCGGACCGGAAACGCACAAAATAGCCGAAGCAACAGTCTGACCGGGCCGCCGCTCCAACTTATATTTATAGTAGCATAAAAGAAAGGTCTTGACAAGAAAATTTTGTGTGCATTGCCCATCCGCCCTTTCCTTCGGGGTACAGGGGCCGCCGATGGCGTTACAGCGGGATATGCGCCGGAACAAACGTACAGGCGCACTGCCGCGCGCCTGTACGTTTGTTGCATACGATCAGGAGAGCAGTTCCCCTTCCGGGTCGGGTTCAAAGCTGCCGGTACGGTCAAAGTAGTAAGCGTTGAGTACATCTACCATCAGCTGGGCTGCGTTGGAACCGCTGCCGCCGTACTCCAGCACGATGCCCACCGCGATCTCCGGGTCTTCCGCGGGGCAGAACGCGACCATCACGCCGTTGCAGTAGTAATAGCGGGTACCGTTGATCACCTTGTACACCTCGCTGCGCTGGGGGCTGCCGGTCTTGGCCGCGATGGTCAGCGGATAGTTGCGCAGGGTGCTGTTGCCTTGCGCCATCAGCACCATGCCTTCCTTCACCGCAGCGAAAGCGCCCTGGGTATCCTCGATCTGCTCCTCTACCACCGGTTCCACGGTTTCAATGACCTCGCCGGTATTGGTATCCATCAGGCCGCTGACCAGATGGGTCTTGTAGCGGGTACCGCCGTTGGCGATGGTGGCAGCGTAGGTGGCCAGCTGCACCGGGGTGAAAGCGTTGTTGCCCTGCCCGATGGCGGACTGCACATCCAGGCCCACCGTATAGTTGTCGTCCTCGGTGCTGGTCAGATGGCCCAGCGCCTCGCCCACCTCCACGCCGGTGGCCACCCCCAAACCCAGCCGGTTGGCCATATCGGCGCAGGCGGCCAGGCCGGCGCGGCGGCCCACATCATAGAAATACACGTTGCAGCTGTACTGCAGGGCGGTATACAGATCCACCCGGTTGCCGGGATGATAATGCTGGCAGCGGGGGGTGTAGCTGGGAGCATAATAGGTGTAGGTGCCGTCGCACTCGATGATATCCTCTGAGGTGATGATCCCGTTCAGCAGGCCGGTGAGCGCCACCGAGGGCTTATACGCCGAACCGGGGGCGTACTGGCCGGTAAAGGCCCGGTTGAGCAGCGGCAGCGCCGGGTCACTGGCGTAATCGCTGTAGTTGCTGCGGTACAGATTCAGGTCATAGCTGGGGTAGTTGCTCACCGCCAGCAGCCCGCCGGTATCCACGTCCACGACCACCACCGCGCCGGCGTTGCATTCCTTGCCGGCGTTCTCCGCCCGGGTCTGCTGCAGGGTAAGGATATTGCGTTCCAGCGCCTCGTCCACCCGTTTTTGAAATTCCCGGTTGATGGTGAGCATCACCGTTTTGCCAGGAGTAGGCGCCACGCCGGTACGGATCTCCTGGATCTCGCCGTTGCCCACCACGATCTCGGTGGTGCCGTCGGTGCCGCGCAGTTCCTCCTCGTATACCTTCTCCAGGCCGGACTGACCGATCAGATCGTTCATGTTGTAGCCGGCGTCCCGCAGCGGGTAACTGGTGTTGCCGTCCTCGTCCTCCACCTTCCACTGTTCGGCGGTAATGGCGCCCACGCTGCCCAGAATGTGGGGCAGGATGGTACCGTCCGGATAGGTGCGGCGGCTGGTCTCGATGACCTGAACGCCGGGCAGATTCATGCTGCGCTCCTTGACGGTAGCCATGGTCACCGAACCGATATCTCTGGCAAAGACAAAATTGTTGCGCACGCTGAACTCTTCCAGCGTCATCTGGTAGCGTACCCCGGCGATCCGGCGCTGCCACAGCGGTTCATACTCCTCCAGATCGTACTTTTCCACAAGATTTGCCATCACCTGATCGGCGGTAGCGTAGGATTGCAGGTCCAGGCTGCTTTTCAGGGCGGCCAGGCGGGACTCCTGACCGGAATTTCCCGCTTCATTGGTAAAGGTATAGCGGCCGGCGGCATCCGGATCGCCGACCAGCAGCGTGTCGTTCCAGCTTTCGCCGGAGGCCTGCAGGATCTCGATCAGCTGACGGATCAGTTCATTCAGATCGGCCTGGCCCATCATCAGCTGATTGATCTCGATCTGGTACACCGTTTCGTTGGTGGCCAGACTGCGGCCGTAACAGTCCACGATCTCGCCCCGGGCCGCCGTGGCGGAAAAGGCATAGGTGCTGGTGCTCTCGGCGCGGGAAAGATAGTCCTCGCCGTCGATCAGCTGCCACTGGACCAGCCGCAGCAGAAAGGCGCAGAGCACCGTGCACAGAAAGCCGATCAGGATATAGATCCGTGTGCGGACCTGTTTGTCGTTCAAGGGAGTTCACCGCCTTTCAAACGCGCCGGGAAGTTCATTCGGTCCTGGAGAACCGTTCAAACACCCGCCGCACCGTCAAAAAAGAGAGCGGCGCGGCCGCGCTGGTAAAGATCACGATCGGCAGGATCACGGTGCCGTAGTACCAGCCGGCCCGGGAATAGCCCCGCATCAGATAGTTGAACAGGAAATCCACCCCCGTGACCAGGCACACCGCCGCCCCGCAGAGCAGGATAAAGTTCATGTGGTTGACCCGCAAAAACAGCTGCACCAGCACCGAGGTCATAAAACAGACCACCAGCAGCAGAATGGCCAGCAGCCCGGCCACCCGGCCGGCGGTAAGATCCCACAGCAGGCCGCCCGCCGCGCCGAACAGCGCGCCGCGGAACTCGCCCTCATAGATGGATACCGCCATGCACAGCGGCAGGATGAACAGCGGCCGCGCCCCGGCAATGGTAAGGAATCCCGGTATCGTTTGCAGCACCGCCGCCAAAAGCATCAGCAGGCAGTAGCACAGCCACTTGCCCGCCAGCAGCATATTTTTTTTGCGCCGTGTTTCCATGCTTTCTCCTTAACAAACGGGAATGGCCGCCGGATCATTCGGTCTCATCGGTGATGACAAACACGTGGGTCAGGCTCAGGATATCCGCGCCGGGCTGGACCACCGCAATGGTGGATTGCCCGCTCACCTCGGGCACCAGCTGATCCACCGTGCCCACCAGGATATCGGCGGGGATCTCCCCGCCCAGGCCGGTGGTGATGACCTCATCCCCCACGCTGGCCAGTGTGTCCCGGGTCAGGTTGTTCAGGGTACACTGGCCCTGAGGCACATAGTCGGCGCTGCCGGACAGGATGCCGTTGTCCCGGGTGCGGCTGATGATGGCCGCCGCGTTGAAGCTGGGGCTCAGGATGGTGAGCACCTTGGCACTGGTGAGATTGGATTCGGCGATGCGCCCCACCAGATATCCCTTGTCGCTGACCACCACGTCTCCCTTTTCCACCCCGGCGGCGGTACCCTGGTCAATGGTAAAGCCGCCGAATTGATCCAGCGCGTCCCGGCCGATCACAAAGGCGGACGCATAGGTATACTCCGGATGCTCCTGCTGGATCTGATACAGGTCCCGGAACGCCTGATTCTCGGCCTGGAGTTTTTCATAGTCCACCAGCTGCCGGCGCAGCTCGGCGTTCTCCTCCTCCAGCGCCTCGTTTTGCGCAACGATGCTGTCAATGCTGGTGTATTTCTCCCACAATTCAGCCAGACCGCCGCTTCCCAGCGCGGCGATCTTCTGAAACGGGGTCAGGATCGCCCCCAGCAGTTCCTGAGGAGCGGCGGTGAGCCGGTTGTTGGCGCCGGCCCAGGCCATAATACCCGCCAGCACCACCATCACGCAAAGCAGGATCTTGAATTTAACGGTGGAAAAAAAGTCCTTCATCGGGCCACCTCACGGTCGGGTCAGTAAATAAAACAGGACGCGGGCGGCCGCGGGAGATGCCCCGCGGCCGCCCGCGCCGCTCACCGGCCGTTTGCGGGCCGGTGCGTCTATACCGGATCACAGATGGGAAGAATTGTCGTCCAGCACATCCTGCAGGATATCAATATGATCCAGCACGGCGCCGGTGCCGGCCGCCACGCAGTCCAGCGGGCTCTCGGCCACATGCACGTCGATACCGGTCTCGGACTGCACCAGCTGGTCAATGCCCCGCAGCAGCGCGCCGCCGCCGGTGAGCATGATGCCGTGATCGATGATATCGGCACTCAGTTCAGGCGGGGTGCGCTCCAGAGTCTCCTTGACCGCCTCCACCACGCGGGTCAAACTCTCGGTCAGGGCCTCTCGCACCTCCTCCGAATGGATGGTGATGTTCTTGGGCAGGCCGTCCACCAGGTTGCGGCCCTTGATCTCCATCTCCATCTCGGCGTCCAGCGGATAGGCGCTGCCGATCTCGATCTTGACCTGCTCGGCGGTGCGTTCACCCACCAGCAGATTGTATTTGCGCTTGATGTAGGCGATAATGGCCTGGTCGAACTCGTCGCCGCCCACCCGGACGCTGCGGGCCGCCACGATGCCGCCCAGACTGATCACGGCCACCTCGCTGGTACCGCCGCCGATGTCCACCACCATGCTGCCGGAAGGCTCGCTGATGGGCAGGCCGGCGCCGATCGCCGCGGCCATCGGCTCCTCGATCAGGTTGACCTGTTTGGCGCCTGCGTTGAACGCGGCGTCCTTGACGGCGCGGCGCTCTACCTCGGTGACGCCGGAGGGGATGCAGATGACCACCCGGGGCCGCACAAACAGGCTGTTGCCGCAGACCTTCTTGATGAACTGGCCCAGCATGTTGGCGGTGATCTCAAAGTCGGCGATAACACCGTCCTTCAGCGGGCGCACCGCCACGATGTTGCCGGGGGTGCGGCCGATGACCGCCTTGGCTTCATGGCCCACGCTGCGCACGTCGTTGGTCTTGGTATCCACCGCCACGACGCTGGGCTCCCGCATGACGATGCCCTTGCCTTTCAGATAGACCAGGGTGTTGGCGGTGCCCAGGTCGATTCCGATATCCCTGCTGAAAAGTGCCATAGTTTCCACTACTCCTTTATCTTCCCTGCCTGCAATCTGGTGCAGTATATGCAATCGTGCAGAATTTTACGTTCCTATTATAACCGCAAGCGTCCGGTTTCTCAACGCCGGCGGAAGGATTTTTGCATTTTACTCACTTTTTCGCCCCGCAAGAACGCCCAATTCGTCCAATTTGCGGGCAAGGCGGGACACCGGAAGCCCCATCACATTGTAATAGCATCCCTCGATCTCCTCGCAAAACAGCGCCGCGGCCCCTTGAATGCCGTATCCGCCCGCCTTGTCGTAGGGCTCATCGGTGGCGATATAAGCCTCGATCTGCGCCTCGGTGAGAGGGAAGAACCGCACCCGGGTGGTAGCGGTGAAGGTGTGGGAGGAACCATTGGCCCATACACACACACCGGTGTGTACGTAATGGTCGGCCCCGGCCAGGGCGGTGAGCATGGCGCGGGCGTCCTCCCGGCTGTGGGGCTTGCCGAACACCTTGCCCTTGTACTCCACCACCGTGTCGCAGCCGATCACTACCTCGCCGGGAAAGCGCCCGGCCACCGCCATACATTTGCCAAAAGCCAGATTCTCGGCGGTCTGCCGGGGGGTGGGGGCGGTGAGCACGCTCTCGTCAAAATCGCTGACCTCCACCCGGAAATCCGGGGTGATCATGGCCAGCAGTTCCCGGCGGCGGGGGCTGCCGGAAGCGAGTATCATAGACATAAACGAAACACTCCTTGGGTTTATTTCAGCCGCCGGGCGGCAGGCGATATTTTTCTGTTGTTCAGCGGATGTGACTGCGGTTGTACAAAAAGATCGCCAGCCCGATGGTCAGGATCTGGGCCACGCTGATGCCCATATAGAAATCCAGCGTCAGACGCACCACGCTCAGATCCATGGCGGGGGTAAGCCGCACGCCCTGGGAATAGGCCAGCCAGCTGAGGCCCCGCACCCCGGCGCAGAGCTGGGCGATCATGGCGCCCAGGATGATGCCGGACAGTATGTAGAAGCACAGAAGCAGCGTTTTTTTCACGTTCGTTCCTCCCTTTTTACAGCCGGCCGGTGGAGCCGAAGCCCCCCTCGCCCCGGCCGGTCTCCTCCAGCGTGTCGGCGGGCACGAAGGCCGCCTGGGCCACCGGCAGGATCATCATCTGGGCCACCCGCTCCCCGGGCTGGAGGGTATAGGCCTCCTCCCCCAGATTGATCAGGCCCACCCCGATCTCTCCCCGGTAGTCGGAGTCGATGACCCCCACCCCGTTGGAGAGGGCGATCCCCTTTCGGATGCCCAGCCCGCTGCGGGCAAAGACCAGCGCCACCCAGTCCGGGCCGGGCAGTTCGATGGCCAGACCGGTGGGCACGAAGGCCCGAGCCCCGGGCTCCAGGGTCAGCGGCGCGTCCAGCACGGCGCACAGATCGGCCGCCGCCGCGCCGGGGGTGGCATAGCGGGGCTCCTTGGCCCCGGGACGGGTCAATCGGTATCGGATCTGCATGGATCTCCTCCTTGGCTTTCAGTTGGTGCCTTTATAGTACAGCCCGCGGGTGAACTCCCCGTCAAAGGGGGCGCGGGTGGCCAACAGGTCCAGCACCCGGGCGGCGCGGGACGCGTCCTCCAGGGTGAACCAGGCCAGCGCGGTGTTCACCGGCATCTCGCCCAGCCGTTCGCCCATGTACAGGGGCACGGGATTGTAGACGGTGCGCACCCCCCGCAGCCCGCCGGCGCACCGCACCGGAAATTTGCGGCCCTTGCGGTCGGTGAGTTCGCCCTGCCCGTTACAGCCCGCGCAGGTGTGTATATTATGCAGCGGACAGGCCCGGGTCAGCATCAGCGGCATGTGGCCGTAGACGAAGGCCATGGTGGGCACACCCGGCTCAATGGCGGCCATCCGGGGAAGGGTAAGCTCCGGCAGCAGGGTCATGCCGGACAGCCCCAGCCGCGCATACTCCAGCGCCGCCAGAGGGTTGGTGATGTTCAGGCCAAAGCCGCCGTACATCGTCCAGCCCCGGGCCAGCCGCAGCTGGGCAATGTTCTGGACCAGCACCCCGGCAAAGCCCGTATCCCTCCAGCGGGCCAGCAGCCGGGCGGTCTGTTCCTCCCCGTCGCCAAACATGGCCCGGGGCAGTTCCAGGATCACGGCGGTACGCCTGTCCGGCGGCACGGTCTCCGCCCCGGCAATGGGCAGGACCACCCTGGCGCAGCGGGCCCAGGCGGTTTCGGGGATCTGTTCCGCCCGCTCAAAACGGGCCCACAGGGCGTGCCGGGGCGGGACCGGATGTTTGGCAAACGCGGGCAGCGCCGGCGCGGCGCAGGGCCAGGGCCGGGGCTCCTCCCGCCGGGCCAGAAGCTGTTCCAGCGCGGCGCGGCGCAGCTCGTTCCAGGCGCCGGCGGGCAGGTAGCCGGGAGGCTCGCTGCCCTCAGCCAGGGTCAGGCTGCGCAGAAAGAACGGGGTACCCCCTGTGCGGGCCAGCGCCTTTTCGATGCCGGGGATCGGGTCCTTTTGCGCGGGCTCGGGCGCGCCGGCATGCACCGCTTCGGCGGAATGGCCGGCGTCATCCCGGGCGGCGAGGGTGACCCCTTCGGGGCCGCACGCGAGAGTAAAATCCACCGGTACCCAGGGCATCTCCCGCCGGAACAGCTCCCGCAGCGCGGGCAGGGCGGCTCTGGTGGCGGCGGAATCCTCGGCGGTGCGCACCCCGAACATCCGCCCGTCGATACGGCCGGTCAGGTATCCGTCGGTAAAGCCGGAGCGGGAAAACGCCGCCTCCAGCCTTGCTTTGTCGTACGGCTGCCCCGCCAGCGCCCGGCGGCAGGCGTCCACCGCCGCGGCCACATATTCCGGCGTGCGCAGACGGCCCTCGATCTTGGCGCTGCCCACCCCCGCGGCCTGCAGCCGGGGCAGCGCGTCCAGGGCGCTCATATCCTTGAGAGAGAGATGGGCCGCGCCGGAACCGTCGGCGGCAAAAGGCAGCCGGCAAGGCCCGGCGCAGCTGCCCCGGTTGCCGCTGCGCCCGCCCAGAAAGGCGCTCAGGTAACACTGGCCGGACACCGACATGCACAGCGCCCCGTGTACGAACACCTCGGTGGGGATGGGGCTGGCGGCGGTGATCGCCTCGATCTCAGACAGGCTCAACTCCCGGGCCAAAATGGCGCAGGAAAAGCCCATATCGGCCAGCTGCCGCGCCCCCTCCAGGGTGTGTACCGACATCTGGGTGGAGCCCCGCAGCGCCAGGCCCGGGGCCATCTGCCGGATCAGGGCAGCCACCGCCAGGTCCTGCACGATGACCCCGTCCGCCCCGGCGGCGGCGATATCCGCCACCGCCCGGGCTACATCCGGCAGTTCGGCGGCATAAACGGTGGTGTTCAGGGTGACCCACACCCGCACGCCGCGCCCATGGCAGAACGAAACCGCCCGGGCCAGAGCCTCGGGCGTGAAATTGCCCGCCGACCGGCGGGCGTTGAAGGCGGTGAGCCCCAGATACACAGCGTCCGCGCCGCTGAAAACGGCGGCGCGGAGCATCTCCTCATTGCCGGCGGGAGCCAAAATCTCCAGAGAGGGCATCAGCTCTTCTGCTCCTTCAGATACTGCAGCTCCCGGCGCAGACGCTCCACCTCCCGGCGGGCCTCCTCGGCGCTGAGTTTTGCCTTGGCGGCGTCCTCCAGATACTCCTTGATCTGGCCGCGCATATTGTCCGCGCCGCTGGTGGCCTTGTTGAGCCGGTCCAGATAGTCCATGGCGGCCAGCACCGCGGCGCTGGTGACGCTGGCGGTGGGACACTCGGTGAGTATGTTGTTCATATCCTCGTCCAGCTGCTTGGCCAGATCCAGCACGTACTGCTCGCTGTCTTCGGTGCCCAGAATGTATTGCGAACCGCATACGGTGATGCGCACTTTGCTTACAGACATATCGGTTACTCCCTTTTCCGCAGTTGTTTTTCACTATTATAGTATAAACCGCCGGCATAAGAAAGCCCATTTTTTGTTTTTTGGCAGTTTTACCCTTCAAAACCGCGCCGCAAAGCCGTCAAATCGCAATTTTTCCTTGAAACAAGCGGCTGAAGCGGGTATAATGAACGTATTATGTACAGCAATAAAACGCGGCGGCCGCTCCGAAGGGGCGGTCCCCGTACGTTTGGAGGAAGTATTGGATGATCCGTTATACAAAGCGTGAGTTTGATCGTCTGCTGAAGGATAAGCTGACCAGCGAATACGGTGTGACCCTGGACGTGGCGTCCAACCAGCAGGTCTATCGCTGCCTGGCCCTGATCAGCCGGCAGCTGATGAGCGATCAGCACAAAAAATACCAGAGCAAGGTGTTCGGCACCGGCGCCAAGCAGGTGTACTACCTGTGCATGGAGTTCCTGATGGGCCGCAGCCTCAAGACCAGCCTGTTCAACCTGGGGCTGAACGAGGTGGCCGAGGCGGTGCTGGCCGACGCCGACATCAAGCTGGAGACTATCTACGAGGAAGAGCCCGACGCCGGCCTGGGCAACGGCGGTCTGGGCCGCCTGGCCGCCTGCTATCTGGACGGTATGGCCACCACCGGCATTCCCGGCACCGGCTACTCCATCCTGTACGAGTACGGCATCTTCAAGCAGAAGATCGTGGACGGCTGGCAGCAGGAACGGGCGGACAACTGGCTGCCCGGCGGTCAGGTGTGGCTGCGCAGCCATCCGGACCAGGCCATTGAGATCAAGTTTGACGGCTATGTGCAGGAGACCTGGGACAACGGGTTCCACCATGTGACCCACCGGGACTACAACAGCGTGCTGGCCGTGCCCAGCGACATGTACGTGCAGGGCTACGGCAGTACCAGCGTCAGCAAGCTGCGTCTGTGGCAGGCCAAGGCCCCGGATTTTGACATGAACAGCTTCAACGCCGGCGAATACGGCAGCGCCATCACCAAAAACGCCTCCGCCGAACTGATTAGCAAGATCCTGTACCCCAACGACAACCACCTGGAGGGCAAGATCCTGCGGCTGCGCCAGCAGTATTTCCTGTCCGCCGCCTCCATCGGAGACATTATCCAGAACCACCTGAGCCAGTACAGCACCCTGAACAACCTGCCGGACAAGGTGGCCATCCAGCTGAATGACACACACCCCACCCTGGCCATTCCCGAACTGATGCGGATCCTGCTGGACGAGTGCGGCTATGACTGGGAGGCCGCGTTCGACATCTGCCAGCGCACCTTCGCCTACACCAACCACACCGTTATGAGCGAGGCGCTCGAAAAGTGGAGCATTGACATCTTCAAGATGACCCTGCCCCGCATCTACACCATCGTGCAGGAGATGGACCGCCGCTGCCGCATCGCGCTAGAGCAGGCCTTCCCCGGCGACCAGGGCAAGATCGACTATATGGCCATCCTGGGCGACGGCCAGGTTCGGATGGCCAACATCTGCTGCTACACCTGCCACTCCATCAACGGCGTGAGCAAGCTGCACAGCGAGATCATCAAAAAGAGCGTTTTCCACGACTATTATCTCTACAAGCCGAACGCTTTCAAAAACGTGACCAACGGCATCGCCTACCGGCGCTGGCTGCTGGCCTCCAATCCCCGCCTGACGGGCCTGCTGAGCGAGGTGATCGGCGACGGTTTCAAGACCGATGCGTCCCAGCTTTCCAAGCTGGCCCGCTTCAAGGACGACAAGAAGGTCCTGGAGGCGCTGGACAAGGTCAAGGCCGACAACAAGGCCGGTTTTGCCGCCTATCTGGAAAAGACCACCGGCCAGGTGATCGATCCGGCCAGCATCTTTGACTGCCAGGTCAAGCGGATGCACGAGTACAAGCGCCAGCATCTGAACGCGCTGAACATCGCCGCCCAGTACCTGTACCTGAAGAACAATCCCAACGCGGACTTTTCGCCCAAGACCTATATTTTCGGTGCCAAGGCGGCGCCCGGCTACTACATGGCCAAGCAGATGATCCGCCTGATCTGCAAGCTGGGCAAGCTGATCGACGAGGACCCGGCCGTGCGGGAGAAGCTGCGGGTAGTCTATCTGGAGGACTACTGCGTGAGCCTGTCCGAGCGGCTGATGCCCGCCAGCGAGGTGAGCGAGCAGATCAGTCTGGCCGGCACCGAGGCCTCCGGCACCGGCAACATGAAGTTCATGCTGAGCGGCGCGATCACCCTGGGCACCCTGGACGGCGCCAACGTGGAGATCGCCCAGTCCGCTGGCATGGAAAACGAGGTCATCTTCGGGATGCTCACCGAGGAGGTGGAGCATCTCAAGCAGATGGGCTACCATCCCAGTATGTTCATCCGCAACGACGACGAGGCCATGCAGGTGCTGAGCTTTTTGGAGAAGGGCTTTGGCGGCGACGATTTCCACGAGATCGTGAACAACCTGCGCACCTCCGATCCTTATATGGTCATGGCCGACTTCAAGGCCTACCGGCAGGCCCAGCAGAAGGTGCAGCAGCTCTACGCCGACCGCACCCTCTGGAACAGGATGAGCCTGGCCAACATCGCGGGCAGCGGCATCTTCAGCGCCGACCGCAGCGTCATGGACTACGCCAACAACATCTGGCGTATCAAGCCGGTGCGCTGACCAGTCCTGTATTCGGCACTCCGCCACGCCCTGCGCGCCGCCTTTGTGGCCGCGGCGGCGTGGCGTTGCCGTTTTTTGCCGCGGGGCATTACTCTTGACACAATGGGGTGTTATGGACGATGGACCGTTTATTCAACAGTTTTCTGGACGACTACAAATCCCCCTTCGGCGCGGTGCCGGCGGGCACACCGGTGCGCCTGCGGCTGACCATCCCGGAGAGTTACGGCTTTGTGGAGCCCCGGGTAGTGGTGGCCCGGGACCGGGGCGAGACCACCGAATACCGGATGGAGTACCAGGGGGTGGACAACGGCATCCACCAGTTTGCCTATACGCTGAACCTGGCGGGGGTGGGGCTTTACTTTTACCATTTTGACCTGTACAGCGACTTTCGCAAACTCACCCGCGGGGCGCTGGGCGAGGCGCTGGTAACGCGGGATAAACCGGTGCCCTGGCAGCTGACCGTCTACGAGCCCTCCTTCACCACGCCGGACTGGCTCAAGGGCGGGGTGCTGTACCAGATCTTCCCCGACCGGTTCTGCGAAGGGGTCAAGAACAAGCCCATGCCCTTCGCCGACCGGGTCTATCGGGAGAACAAACACGGCGAACCCTACTTCTGGCCCACCGAGACCGGCGGCCATCTGAACGCGGACTATTTCGGCGGAGATTTTGAGGGCATCCGGCAAAAGCTGCCCTACCTGCAGGATCTGGGGATCAGCTGCATTTACCTGAACCCCATCTTCGAAGCCCACGCCAATCACCGGTACAACACCGCTGACTACCTGAACGCCGACCCGCTGCTGGGCACCAACGAGGAGTTTTCCACCCTCTGCGCCGAGGCGAAAAAGCGGGGCATCCGGATCATCCTGGACGGGGTGTTCAGCCACACCGGGTCGGACAGCCGGTACTTCAACAAGGAGGGCCGGTACGGCATTGGCGGGGCCTATCACGATCCCAACAGCCCCTACCGCAGCTGGTACGATTTCGGCCGGCAATATCCCAGCGGCTACCGGTGCTGGTGGGGTTTCGACACCCTGCCGGAGGTGAACGAGTTCGACCCCGCCTATCAGGAATTTATCTGCGGCACCGGCGGGGTGATCGACACCTGGATGCGCCGGGGCGCCAGCGGCTTTCGGCTGGACGTGGCCGACGAACTGCCGGACAGCTTCATCGAAAAGATCCGGCTGGCGGTGAAGGCCCACGGGCAGGACAGCTATCTGCTGGGCGAGGTTTGGGAGGATGCCTCCACCAAAGAGGCCTACGGCCAGCGCCGCACCTATCTGCTGGGCCGCGGGCTGGACGCGGTGATGAACTATCCCTTCAAGAACGCGGTGCTGGACTATCTGCGCACCGGTTCGGCCCACAACGCCGCCGAGCAGATCATGTCCATCTGCGAGCACTATCCCCGGCCGGCGCTGAATGTGCTGATGAATTTCATGTCCACCCACGACACCGAGCGGGCTATCACCGCCCTGGCCGGCGACCCGCTGGGCCAGCACGACCGCTATTGGCAGAGCGGGCGGCGCATACCGCCCCAGCGGTATGACCGGGGGGTCAAGCTGCTGGTGCTGGCCTACGCGCTGATCTACATGCTGCCCGGCGTGCCCTGTATTTACTATGGGGACGAGGTGGCCATGCAAGGGTACAAGGACCCCTTTAACCGGGCCTACTTCGACTGGGACAGCCAGGAAAAGCGGGTGCGGCCGGTGCTGCGCAATCTGGCCCGGATGCGCCGGGATTGCGACGCTTTTACGGACGGCGCGCTGGAGCTGGTCAAGGCCCAGGGCGGGCTGCTGCACCTGCGCCGTCGCGGCCGGACCCAGACCGCCGAGATGATCTTCAACTGCTCCAATTCCCTGGTCGTGGAAAACGCCTTCGGCAAACCCGCCGAGGTGAATCCCTGGGGCTTCACCGTTCTGGTGGAGGACAACGACGATCTGTGAGACAAAAACCGGACGCGTTCGGCCGAGCGCGCCCGGTTTTTCTGCTGTTTTTGGCCGGGGTTTCCTCAAAAAGTATTGTATGGTTTGCGACTTGTTTTCCCCGCCGGGATTTTTTACAATAATCACGATCGAATGAACGCATGGCCGGACGGGGATTTCCCCACCGGCCTTTTACCCCCTCTGCCCGCTGCCTGTGCGCAGCAAGGAGACCACGTTATGGAAATCGCACTGGAAACCCTGACCCTGCCCGGCGCGGCCCTTGGACCGCAGAATCCCCTGCCCCGTTTCCGGGACCCGCAGCACGACCGGGTCCCCGCCAGCGACGGCACCCTGACCGACGAACAGCTGGAAGGCTTCGGCAAATACAACGGCTTCCGCCAGCTTCCCTACTGCGCCCAGGACCGCTTCTCCTTTGAAAAGCCAATGCGGGACTATCCGGCCATCCGGATGGAGAACCGGCGGGTGCGGGCTCTGTTCCTGCCCGGGTTTGGCGGGCGGCTCTGGTCGCTGTACGACAAACAGCTGGGCCGGGAACTGCTGTTCCGCAACCCGGTGATCCAGCCCGCCAACCTGGCGCTGCGCTGTGCCTGGATGAGCGGCGGCATCGAGTGGAACGTGGGTCAGCTGGGCCACGCCTACTCCACCTGTGACGACGTGTTCTTCGCCCGCTACACCGACCAGGCGGGCCGGCCCTTTCTGCGGCTGTACGACTATCTGCGCACCACCGGCCTGGTCTGGCAGGTGGATTTTCACCTTCCCGATGAGGACAGCGCCTTTCTGGCGGCCCATGTGCGGGTGATCAATCCCACCACCCGCACCGCGCCGCTCTACTGGTGGACCAACACCGCCGTGCCCGAGACCGGCGCCCGGGTGCTCAGCGGCTGCGGGGATGTCATCTACATCAACCCCAACGCCCTGACCAAAGAGGGTACGGTGCACGGCTACGGCGCCGCCAGGATGCCCCATCTGCCCCCGCTGGGCCAGGCAGATGTGAGCTATCCCTCCAATTTTCCTTACTCCAACGAGTACTTTTTCCAGAATCCGCCCAGCGACCCGGCCCCCTGGGAGGCAGCCCTCTACCCGGACGGCTTTGCCTTTGTGGAGCGCAGCACCCAGCCGCTGCGCATCCGGAAAATGTTCTGCTGGGGGATGCACAAGGGCGGCCGCAACTGGCAGGACCATCTGGCTCTGCCCGGCAAGGGCGCCTATGTGGAGATCCAGGCGGGCTTGTCCCCCACCCAGTGTCACGGGGCGGACATGGCTCCCGGTACGGCGCTGCGGTTCACCCAGTGTTTTGGCAGCATGACACTGGATCCCGCCCTCTGGAGGGAGGCGGATTGGTACAAGGCCGCCCGGCTTGCCGGCGAGGGGGCGGAACAGGCCCTGCCCGCCGCGCGTCTGGCTCAGCTGGACGAGGCTTACACCGCCCTGGAGGACGCGCCGCAGACCGACCTGCTGCACCGGGGCCACGGCTGGGGCGCGCTGGAGCAGCGGCGCCGCGCCCGCATGGGCGAGCCTCCGCTGCCCGGCTGGCCGGAGGAGGAGGATCCCGGGCTGGAATTTTCCCCGGAGGAGCAGCCCTGGGTCAAACTGCTGGCTGAGGGGCAGATGCCAGCGCTGGAACCCGGCCAGCTGCCCGCAAGCTGGATGACCGACCCGGCCTGGCGGCCTCTGCTGGCCGACGCCCACCAGACCGATCCCTCCAATCCGGCGGTGGCCGCCGCCCTGGGGGTGCTGGAGTATGAAAACGAAAACTGGGAGGAAGGCGCCGCCGTCTGGCGGGAGAGCTGGAACATGCGTCCCACCGCCATCGTCTGCCGGTGCCTGGCCCAGAACAGCCTGCGCCGCGGCCGGGAATCCCAGGCCCGGGAACTGATGCGCCAGGCCATGTCCCTGCAGGGAAACACGCCCCACCCGGCCCTGGCCGCCGAATATCTGACCATGCTGCAGGCCCAGAGCCGCTGGCAGGAGTTGTGGAGCGCCTTTTCCACCCTGCCGGATACGGTGCAGCAGGACGAGCGGGTGATGATCCTGGCGGCCACCGCCGCCGGGCACCTGAACAACGATGCGTTCCTGGATCAGGTGTTCGCCCATCCTTTCGCCGTGATCCGGGAAGGCGAGACTCAGCTCACCGACGTATGGTTCGCCGCCATGGCCCGCCGCAAGGCGGCCGCCGAAGGCCGGGAGGACCTGGACGCGGTGGAGCGGGAGGTACGGGCCACCATGGCCCCGCCGGACACCATCGACTTCCGGCTGACCGGCCGATAAACCGTTTTCCGGGGAGCGCTGTGCGTTCCCCGGATTTTTTGCGGGCGAAGTTGTAAACCTCTATGCCATTTTTATGTTGACGATAAAGGGCGGCGGCCGGTATAATGAGCAGCGCAAATCATTTGAAGAAGGAGGCGGTTTCCATGGCCACCACCCGTCAGGCTTTGCTGGCGGTGCTCAGCGCCCGGCCCGGGCGGGATGTGTCCGGCCAGGCTCTGGCCGACCGGCTGGGAGTGAGCCGGGCAGCGGTACACAAGGCGGCGGCCTCCCTTCAAAAGCAGGGATACGCCATCCGGGCGGTGAGCGGTCGGGGCTATCAGCTGGAGGCCGAGAGCGATTGCCTGACCGGCGAGGAACTGGCCCTTCTGTGGCCTCACCATCCCGGCCGGGTGCTGGATCAGGTGGACTCCACCAACCGGGAGATGCGGCGGATGTTGCTGCACGGCACCCCCCACGGTACCCTGGTGGTGGCCGGAGCCCAGACCGAGGGCCGGGGCCGGGTGGGACGGGTGTTCCTGAGCCCGCCCGGCGGAGTCTATCTGAGCCTGCTTCTCTGCCCGCAGCCGGACAGCCCCGGCGACGGCACCGCGGTGACCGCGGCCGCGGCGGTGGCGGCGGCCCGGGCGGTGGAACGGCTCTGCGGCCGGGATCTGCGGATCAAATGGGTCAATGACCTGTACTGGCAGGGCCGCAAGGTGGGCGGCATCCTGACCGAAGGGCTGCTGGATATGGAGAGCGGGCGGCCCAGCCAGGTGGTGGTGGGCATCGGGATCAATCTGCGCACCCCCGCCGATCTTCTGACCGGCGCGCCGGAGGCAGGCAGCCTGTTCCCCAACGGGGCGGCCCCCTGCGGCCGGGTCCGGCTGGCGGCGGCCATTGCCGAGGAACTGCTGCGCTGGGACGGCTCCCCCGCCTGGTGGGCGGAGTACCGGGCCCGCAGCCTGGTGCTGGGGCACTGGCTCACCGTTACCGAACCGGACGGCAGCCGCTACACCGCCCTGGCCACGGCGATCGACGATACCGGGCGGCTGGTGGTGCGGCTGGCGGGCGGCGGCGTTCGCGCATTGCGCTGCGGCGAGGTGCGCACCCGGCCCGCGCCCCGGCCCGGAGAAACCTGTTGACACGGAGGATATCTACATGAAAGCCACAACCAAGACCCGTCAACTTACCACCGCGGCCCTGTGCGCCGCGCTGCTCTGCGTGATCGCTCCCTGGAGCATCGTCGTCGGGCCCGTCAGCCTGACCCTGGCGGTGTTCGGCGTCTTTTTCACCGGGGCGATGCTGGCCTCCCCCGGCATGGCCGCCGCCGCGGTGCTGGTCTACATGGCGCTGGGTGCGGTGGGGCTGCCGGTGTTCAGCAACAACATGGGCGGCGCCCAGGTGCTGGCGGGGGTCACCGCCGGGTTCCTCTGGGCTTATCCGCTGATGGCCGCCATCCTGGCGGCCGCCTGCCGGCGCTGGCGGCCCCTGGCGCCCCGGCTGGGCGCTGTGCTGCTGGGCCAGCTGATCTGCTATGCGCTGGGTACCGCCTGGTTCATGTTCGTTATGAAGATGGAACCGCTGCCCAGCCTGACCGCCTGCGTTTTCCCGTTCATCCTGCCGGACTTTCTCAAGGGGCTGGCGGCGGTGCTGCTGGCCCGCGCGCTGCGCGCCCGTCTGGGATGATCCGCATTTTTCAGCCGCTTTTCCGCCCCGGACGGGTTGTGCGTCCGGGGCGTTTTTCCTTTTCGGGCGCGCGTTGACAGACCGGGAACCGGGTGGTATAGTAGGTGGGTAAAATGCGGAATGCTGGCGGATGCCAGGAGGAGGATACGGAAGATGACACTGGACCAACTGCATATAGGCGAGAGCGGCATCATCCGGGCTGTGGGCGGCCAGGGCGCGCTGCGGCGCCACTTTTTTGATATGGGGCTTACCCCCGGCACCTGGGTGACCCTGCGCAAGACCGCGCCGATGGGCGATCCGGTGGAACTGGAGCTGCGGGGCTACGAACTGACTTTGCGGCTGGCCGACGCGGCCGATATCACCATTGAAAAGATGGATCTGCCTCTGCGGCGGGACATTGGCGCCGCCCATCTGGAGGACACCGACCATCCCGGTCACGGCGAGGCAGGCTTTACGCCCCGGCGCAGCGGCCGGGAACTGCCGGAAAACGCCCCGCTGACCTTCGCACTGGCCGGCAACCAGAACTGCGGCAAGACCACCCTGTTCAACCAGCTGACCGGCTCCAACCAGCATGTGGGCAATTTCCCCGGCGTGACGGTGGACCAGAAGGCGGGCAAGATCCGCAAGCATCCGGAGGCCACGGTGGTGGATCTGCCCGGCATCTATTCCCTGTCCCCCTATTCCAATGAGGAGATCGTGACCCGGGATTTTCTGATCGGGCAGCATCCCCAGGGCATCATCAACATTGTGGACGCCACCAACATCGAGCGCAACCTGTACCTGACGCTGCAGCTGATCGAACTGGACATCCCGATGGTGCTGGCACTGAACATGATGGACGAGGTTCGCAGCGGCGGCGGCACCATTCTGGTCAACCGGCTGGAGGCAGAGTTGGGCATCCCGGTGGTGCCCATCAGCGCCGCCAAAAACGAGGGTATCGACGAGTTGATCGCCCACGCGCTGCTGGTGGCCCGCCAGCAGCAGAAGCCCGGCCGGCTGGATTTCTGCTCCGGCGCGGTACACCGGTGCATCCACGCCATCAGCCACCTGATCGAGGACCACGCCGAGCGGGTGGGGGTGCCGCCCCGGTTCGCCGCCACCAAGCTGGTGGAGGGCGACGGGCCCATGCTGGAAAAGCTGGCGCTGAGCCAGAACGAAAAGGAACTCATGGAACACGCCATCACCGAGATGGAGGATGAACTGCACACCGACCGGGAGGCCGCTCTGGCCGACATGCGGTACAGCTTTATTGAGCAGCTCTGCGCCCATACGGTGGTCAAGCCTGCCGAGAGCAAGGAAAAGGCCCGCAGCGTGGCCATGGACAAGGTACTTACCAACAAATACCTGGCTCTGCCCATCTTCATCGCCATCATGGGGTTTGTGTTCTGGGCCGCTTTCGGGCCGGTCGGCAGCACCCTGAGCGAAGTCTTGAGCCTGGGCATCGACTGGGTGACCGCCCGCTGCGGCGACGCTCTCACCGCCTACGGCATCAACCCGGTGGTGCACAGCCTGGTGATCGACGGCATCTTTGCCGGCGTGGGCAGCGTGCTGAGCTTTTTGCCGCTGATCGTGGTACTGTTTTTCTTCCTCTCCCTGCTGGAGGATTCCGGCTATATGGCCCGGGTGGCCTTTGTGATGGACAAACTGCTGCGCAAGCTGGGGCTGAGCGGCCGTAGCTTCGTGCCCATGCTGATCGGCTTCGGATGCAGCGTGCCCGCCATCATGTCCACCCGTACCCTGTCCAGTGAACGGGACCGGCGGATGACCATTCTGCTGACCCCCTTCATGAGCTGCAGCGCCAAGATCCCCATCTACGCCATGTTCACCGCAGCCTTCTTTGCCAAATTCCAGGCCGGGGTGATGATCGCGCTCTACCTGCTGGGCATTCTGGTAGGGGTGGTGTTCAGCCTGATTTTGAAGGCCACCGTATTCAAGGGTGAGCCGGTGCCCTTTGTGATGGAACTGCCCAACTACCGGCTGCCCAGCGCCAAGAACGTGGGGCAGCTGATCTGGGACAAGGCCAAGGATTTTCTCACCCGGGCGTTCACCGTGATCTTCCTGGCCTCCATCGTGATCTGGTTTTTGCAGACCTTTGACGCCCGGCTGAACGTGGTGACCGATTCCTCCCAGAGCCTGCTGGCCATGCTGGGCGGTCTGCTGGCGCCGCTGTTCGCCCCGCTGGGCTTTGGCGACTGGCGGGTGGCCACCGCGCTGGTCACCGGATTCACCGCCAAGGAGGCGGTGGTCAGCAATCTGGCGGTGCTCACCGGCTCTACCATGGCCACCCTGCCCCAGAATCTGAGCAGCCTGTTCACCCCCTTCACTGCCTTTGTATTCCTGGTGTTCACCCTGCTGTACACCCCCTGCGTGGCGGCCATCGCCGCGGTGCGCCGGGAGATGGGCAGCGTGCGGGCTGCGCTGGCTGTGGTGGTGGAACAGTGCGCGATCGCCTGGGTGGTGGCCTTCCTGGTGCGGTGCGCCGGGATGTTGTTTCTCGGATAAACGGAGGATTGTGCCTATGGGTACCTGGATCGTACTGGGCGCTGTGATCGCGGCGGCCGCGGCTGCGCTGGTCTTTATCTGCAAGAACGGCGGCTGGGGCGGATGCGGCGGTGATTGCGCCCACTGCAACGGCTGCGAGACGCAGAAAAAGCAAAACGACGGGCAGTGATTTCACGCTTGCCCGCGACCCGCCGGAGCGGCATGCTCCGGCGGTTTTTTCGGCCCTGTATGTCCTCAGTTCGCGTACATTTGTAAGCTAAGTAAATCCACGCCGCCGGTTTTCTCTGATTTTTGTGCAAAAGCGGCACTGTACCACTGTGCCGAAACAGAGTATAATAGTCTATAGAAACCGCCGCAAGGCGAAGAAAAAGGAGAGTTTGATCATGGCAAGAGTGTACAACTTCAGCGCAGGCCCTTCCATGCTGCCCGAACCGGTCCTTGAGATCGCCCGGGACCAGCTGCTGGAATACGGAAGTTCCGGCCAGTCGGTGATGGAGATGAGCCATCGAAGCAGTACCTTCGACGCCATCATCAAGGGCACCGAGGCCGCGCTGCGCCGGGTGCTCAAGATCCCGGACAACTATAAGGTGGGCTTTATCCAGGGCGGCGCCTCCACCCAGTTCGCGATGGTACCGCTGAACCTGATGACCACCGGCCACGCCGATTACATCGTGACCGGCAACTTTTCCAACCGGGCCGCCAAGGAAGCCGCCAAGTTTGGCCAGGTGGACGTGGTGGCCTCCAGCAAGGATAAAAACTTTACCTACATCCCGGATGTGGATACCATCGCCTACACCCCGGGCGCCAGCTATGTACATATCTGCGAGAACAACACCATCTTTGGCACCCGCTACACAAAGTTGCCCCAGGTGCCCGGCGTGCCGCTGGTGGCGGATATGTCCAGCTGCATTTTGAGCCGGCCCACCGATGTGAGCAAATACGGGCTGATCTATTTCGGCGTGCAGAAGAACGTGGCCCCGGCCGGCATGGCCATCGCCATCGTGCGGGAAGATCTGCTGGGCCACGCCGGGCCCGCTGTGCCAGATATGCTCAACTACAAGACCCTGATCGATGCGGACAGCATGTACAACACCCCGCCCTGCTGGTGCATCTACATGACCGGGCTGGTGCTTAACTGGATCGAGAAGGACGTGGGCGGCCTGGAGGCGATGGAACAGCGCAACAACGCCAAAGCCAAGGTGCTGTATGGCTATCTGGACAGCCAGGAATTTTTCCACAATCCGGTGGAAAAAGCGTTCCGCAGCATCATGAACGTGACCTTCACCAGCCCCACCCCCGAACTGGATAAGAAGTTCTGCGCCGAGGCGGCCGCCGCCGGTTTTGTAAACCTGAAGGGCCACCGGCTGGTGGGCGGCATGCGGGCCTCCATCTACAACGCCATGCCCGCCGAGGGCGTGGCCAAGCTGGTTCAATTCATGGAGGACTTCCGCAAGGCAAACGCGTAAAAAACCGTGAAAACTTCGGCGGCGCCGATTGACAGCCCGGCGCCGCCGTCATACTATAAAGGAGTGTGGAGCATGTTTACCATCAAGACCCTCAACAGCATCTCGGCCGCCGGGCTTGCGCGGCTTTCGGCCAATCTTTTCCGGGTGGATAACGACTGCGAGGAGCCTCAGGGCATCCTGGTGCGCAGCGCCAAGATGCACGAGATGCCCCTGCCCGCCAGCCTGCTGGCCATTGCCCGGGCGGGCGCCGGTGTGAACAACATCCCGCTGGACAAATGCAGCGAACAGGGCATCGTGGTTTTCAACACACCGGGCGCCAACAGCAACGCGGTGGCGGAACTGGCCGTTGGCGGGCTGGTACTGGCCAGCCGCAACCTGGCCCCGGCGCTGGCCTGGGCCGCCGGCCTTAAAGGCCAGGGCGACGCGGTGGGCGCGCTGGTGGAAAAGGGCAAGAGCCAGTTTGTGGGCCCTGAGCTGCGGGGCAAGACCCTGGGGGTGATCGGCCTGGGCGCCATCGGCGTCAAGGTGGCCAACGACGCGGTGCATCTGGGAATGAACGTCTACGGCTACGACCCCTATATCTCGGTGGAGGCCGCCTGGAACCTGAGCCGCAGCGTTGTACACTGTGTAAATTTGAACGACATTATTACAAAATGCGATTACATCACCCTGCATCTGCCTCTGAACAACCAGACCCGCGGTTTTTTGAACGCCACAACGCTGGCGGGCTGCAAACCGGGCGTGCGGGTGTTGAACTTTGCCCGGGGTGAACTGGTGGACAATGCCGCTATGCTGGAGGCGTTGGAACAGGGCAAGGTATCCACCTATGTGACCGACTTCCCCTGTGAAGAACTGCTGGGGGTTCCGGGCGTGGTGGCGCTGCCGCATCTGGGCGCCTCCACCCCCGAGAGCGAGGACAACTGCGCCGTGATGGCCTCCGAGGAGATCGCGGACTATCTGCTCAACGGCAACATCACCAACAGTGTGAACCTGCCCAGCGTGAGCCAGCCCCGGGCGGCGGGGCGGCGCATCTGCGTGATCCACAAGAATGGGCCCGGCCTGATCAGCGCGATCACCACCGTGACCACCCAGGCCGGCTTGAATATTGAGAATATGGTGAACAAGAGCAAAAAGGAGATGGCCTACACCATGCTGGACGCCACCGGCCCCATCGGCCGGGATCTGGAACAGCAGATGGCGGCCATTCCGGGCGTGGTGCGGGTGCGCATCCTGTAAGACCGGTCGCCTGTTCACCGGAAAGTGTGAACTGTGCAAGACGAATCCAATATGCATCCCCGGGCCAAAAAGCGGTGGCTGGTGCTGCTGGTGCTTCCCCCCGCAGCGCTGGCCGCGCTGGGTCTGATCTTCTGGGGGCAGCTGCGCGGGCTCACCGCCGCCCAGCTGCTGCATTATCTGCCGTCCAGCATGCCGCTGGCGGCGCTGTGCCTGATCGGGCTGCACGGGCTCAAATCGCTGAGTCTGGTGTTTCCGCTGGCGGTGCTGCAGGTGGCGGGCGGGCTGCTGCTTCCCACCGGCTGGGCCTTTGCGGTGAATCTGGCGGGCATGCTGGTGAGTTTATCCCTGCCCTACGGGGTGGGGCGCTTCACCGGCAACCAGCTGTGGCACTGGCTCTGCGCCCGGTTTCCCCGGCTTCGGGCCATCGAGCGGTTTGAGGCCGGCAACAACCTGCTGTTTGCCGCCATTCTGCGGCTGGTGGACGTGTTGCCTTTTGATCTGGTAAGCTGGTACCTGGGCAGCACCGGGGTGGCCTATGGACCCTATCTGCTGGGCTCGGTGGTGGGCAACCTGGCCGATATGGTCATGAACACCTGGCTGGGCATCGCCCTGGGCGACGGGCTGGACTGGCGGCAGCTGTTCTTGTGGCTGGTGCTCAAGGCTATCAGTCTGTTGGCCGCGCGGGCACTGAACCGCAAGGTCAACGAGCGCTGCCGCAAGGAGGATTGAAAACAAACAGAAAGAGCGCGCTGTACAGCGCGCTCTTTTTTGTTATGGGGGTGAATTATACTATCAAGTGCAACACTTTAGGAAAATAAAAAGAAGTTCATACAGAACCCTGGTAGAATAGAGTTACCACACAACTAAACCACCGGGAGGGAACTGTATGAACTACCATCATCTTAGCATAGAAGAGC
>CASFJO010000066.1 GCA_949295035.1 uncultured Gemmiger sp. | reverse complement strand
GGCCGAGGCGGTGCAGCGGCAGGCGGCCCAGGCGGCTCGGCTGCGGGAACAGCTGGCCGAGGCCCGCAACGCCTGGTTCGGCCTGCTGGCGCGGCAGGTGGGCGAACAGGACGCGCCCTGCCTGTGTCTGCCGGACCTGGCGGGGGACGATCTGCGCCGCTGCGCGCTGGCCCTGGCGGAGCGGACCGAACGGCCCTGCGGGGTGTTCAGCCCGGGGGAGGGTGACACCCTCCACTACGCGCTGGTATGGACCGGCGGGGACGTGGCCGGGCTGTGCCGGGCGATGAACGCGGCCTTTGCCGGCCGGGGCGGCGGCCGGCCGCCGCTGGCCCAGGGCAGCCTGCACGGGGAATTTACCGCGGTGCAGGCCTGGTTCGCGGCCCGGTGCGACGAACTTTTCAACCATTGACCGATACACGGAGGATGACCCATCTATGCGGATGCGATTCAAACCCTACGCGCGGCCGGAACTGCTGGCCAGCCCCCTGCACGCCCACGACCCGATGGCCAACCGGGGCCGCTGGCACCAGGCCTACGCCCGGCCGGACCAGCCGCTGCATCTGGAATTGGGATGCGGCAAGGGGGGATTTCTGGCGCAGCTGGCGCCCCGGCATCCACAGATCAACTATCTGGGCATCGACATCACCGACAAGGTGCTGATCCTGGCCAAGCGCAAGCTGGAGGCGGCCTATGCCGGGGCCGGGGTGCCGGCGGACAACGTGCAGATCGCCAGCCTGGACATCGAGCGGATCCTGAACGCCTTTGCGCCCGAGGATACGGTGGAACGCATTTACATCAATTTCTGCAATCCCTGGGACAAGAAGGCCGGCCATCGCAAGCACCGGCTGACCCATACCCGGCAGCTGGCGCTCTACCGCCAGTTTCTTGCGCCGGGGGCGGAGATCTGGTTCAAGACCGACGACGACGGCCTGTTTGAGGACAGCCTGGCCTATTTTGCGGAGGCGGGGTTCACCGTGCGGTGGATGACCCGGGACCTGCACGCCGACGAGCCGGACTGGAACATCCGCACCGAGCACGAGGCGATGTTCACCGCCAGGGGCATCCCCACCAAGGCCCTGATAGCCGTGATGCAGCCCGCCGACGAGGCCGAGGTTGCCCGCGCCGCCCAGGCCCGGGTGGCCGCCGAGAAACACCTGGGCCGGGTACTGAACGGCGAAGGGTGAGATACGGCCGATCTGGGGGACTGGTCCCCCAGATCGGCTTAATACTATATTGACAAACAATATTATACGATGTATAGTATTGGCAGTGGTACAATATCGACCGGGAAAGGACGGTGGGGCGGATGGCATTCAACACCGGGGCCGCGCTGCTGGACGCGCTGGTGCTGAGCATTGTGGCGCGGGAACCCACCTACGGGTACAAGATCACCCAGGAGGTGCGGGCGGTGATGCTGGTGAGCGAGAGCACCCTGTATCCGGTGCTGCGCCGGCTGCAGAAGGACGGGTGCCTGGACACCTACGATCAGGAGTTCGCCGGGCGCAACCGGCGATACTACCGGCTGACCGAGGCGGGCCGGCAGCGGCTGGACGACTACCGCCGGGAATGGCGGGACTACCGCCGCAGCATCGACCGGCTGTTGCTGGGGGAGGAGGAGAACGCATGACGGGCGAGGAATTTCTGCGCCAGCTGGACGAGATGCTGGCCGACGTGACCGAGGAGGAGCGCCGGGAGGCGCTGCGGTACTACGAGGAATACCTGCGGGACGCGGGGGCGGACCAGGAGCAGCAGGTGCTGGCGGAACTGGGCAGCCCGGCCCGGGTGGCGGCGATCATCCGGGCCAACGTGCCGGGCAGCCGGGCACAGCCGCACAGCGCGCCCGCGCCGGGGCCCGAGCCGCTGCGTATCCGGGGCCTTGCGCCGGACGGGGTCCGCGCCGGAACGG
>CASFJO010000065.1 GCA_949295035.1 uncultured Gemmiger sp. | reverse complement strand
TCATAGGATTGCGAGTAAATAATTCTTGATATAGTATTGCATTATCTGAAACACACACACTAAAGGAAAAGGCTTCTGACATAAAAAGGATAACATTGACAACTAATTGTTTTCCTTTATCCGGAGACATCATAATTAGATGACCCTGAATATTTGATAATAGTTTTATCCTATCAGTTATAAATTGGGGAGCGAAACTAATCTTTTCATACTGCTTATCAAATTTTCCGTTTACCGCCTCGTACAATATGCTACGTATTTTTTCTGCGGTAGGATCTTCATAATAACTCTTACCTAACTTCAAGTAGGCATATTCGTAGGCAATTTTTAATACCGCAAGGTAAAGCTTTTGAATATCTATTTCTACTTCATATGATAATTTTGGCGCTGATTCGTGTACAGGTGCATTATTAGCCGCATTTAAAAATTCCTGAATTTTACTATCTGTTGCTTTTATGCGCTTTAATTTTTTGAGCCCCATTTCAATGACCTGCTCTTTGCTCTCTCCCACTATATGAAGTTTATTTCCATCTAATGTGGATTTGGGAACAATGTGAGGTTTAAAATCTTGATCAAACCTTACAAGATTTCCATTTTCATCGACTCCGTCTTTAAAGGGATTTGGTGTTTTTCCACTTTGGCCAGGGATGCGAAGTTTCTGCCGAATCATTTCAATAAAAAAATTATTCGTTAGGTATACATCAACATTATCCCCTAGTTTGCTATTACAGTCTCTGCAAATATCGTATACTTTTAAGGCTTCATTTCCCAATGCTTTAGGAATGATATGTTCTAATGATCGCTCTTTAAGATGCCCACAAATTATGCATTTTACAATTTTATTGTTATCCATGGAATACTTCACTTCCTTCCTAAAAAATCAGGGGAATTTTTAAATTGATTATAAAATCGTCCCGGCAACTTACGCAAGTAGGCGTTCAATGCACCAATGGCTCTTTCCATGTGGACTTGAGAAATTAAGTCATATTCAACCGAGCAATAACCACACGCATCCAGCACTTTCTGTGCCTCTGCCATTTGCTCAGTATGCTCTTTCCGTATCTGTGCCGAGATGCTGTCCTGAGACAAGCGATACATATAATAGGTGAACATACTCTGCTTGATTTTCTCCATCACAATTTCAAACTCCATGCTGGTGAGAAAGTCGTTCAGCACAGCGGTATCTTTCGTAAAATACATCTGCGGTTCTTGCTCATTACTGGAGTTCTCCTTACACTGGATCAACTCTTTAATCGCTCCATCACACAAGCCTAGCTGCTCAGAAATGTCATGGTATTCCCGCTTGCGGGAGTCGGACAAGCCCAGCAGATACTCCACCGACACATCATAAAAATCTGCAAAGGCCACCAGATATTCAATGCTCATGCTCCGGGTACGGCCATACAGTGGGTGCAGTGGGTCGTTGATTTCATAATTCTTCAAGTTAGTGTGGCTGATGCTGACACCGCGCTCCGCAAGCTGTTTGGAAAGCTGTTCAAAGGACAGCTTTTTTTCTTTGCGCAAATCTTCCAGACGCTCTTTGGTCAGCGCCATCCTGCTTTCGTCATATAGCATGAGAAAATCCCTCCACTAAGATTAAACTATAATTTACATCTATCAAATATTATAAACTAAAATAATTTCTGGTTGATATACCGTTTGCAGTCAGTATCTGCGGTATAATTCAATTAGAGTTTACGGCACAAGACAATTATAAACTAAAAGACCTAGAAAAGCAATTCAAAGATAAAACGGAGGGAGGTCATGGAGGAAAGATTGTCCCAACCACCGATGTAACCGTGAGAGGAGGTGCAGCTTGTATCTATCACCCCGACAAAGAAGAAGGGTCAACGCGCTGATCCGAACCAGCTGCTGCAATTATGACCATGGCAACTGCATCGCGCTGGATGACGGCGAGCCTTGCGTGTGCGTCCAGAGCATCTCCTACACACTCTGCTGCACCTGGTTCCGGGATTGGGTGCTGCCGGGAACCCCAATTCTATATTCGGAAATCATGGAGGTGAAGGGAGTAAAGCGGTGTGTGGAATGCGGCGCTCTATTTCAGGCCAAGTCCAATCGAGCCAAATATTGCGCAGGATGCGCCTGTCAGGTTCACCGCCGACAGAAAACAGCAAGTGACAGGAAACGGAGGTCGAGAGACGACAAATAGAGTGCTCCCATGCGGATATATACCCCATTTGAAAACTGGCAACTATGGAGGTGAATACACGGTATCCTTGACCCCTCAAAATCAGGTTCTAATTGTCCGCAAGGAGGTAAATGCACCATGCCAACAAAACCCTTTTACATTCGCCAGAAGCCACCGTCCCAGAGCTTTATCCAGCTGCCCAGCTTTCTGTTCGAGGCTCCAAGTTTTTGCTTTCTCTCCAACGAAGCGAAAATTTTGTATGCGATGATCCTGCGCCGGACAGAGCTATCCCGGAAAAGCGGGTGGGCAGATGATTATGGGAAAATTTATCTGTACTACCCCATCAATGAGGTGTGTGGACTGCTGCACTGTGGCCGCCAGAAGGCGGTAGATACCCTGCGGGAGCTGCAATATGCCGATCTGCTGTCCATCAAAAAACAAGGATGTGGAAAACCCAACCGGATATACCCAAAACGCTACGAGGCGGTTTCACACACCGACTTTAAGGAATCCGGTTGAAGCACACCAGAAGTACAGAAAGTAGGCCCTGTAAGTACGGAAACCAATCCTCTTGAAGTACGGAAATCGGACGGTAGATAAAAAGAAGAAGATAAAATTATTCAGGTAAATTCGATTCATTCCATTCCTATCCGAGATATTTTGTGCGGGATTTTCCGGTGAAAATCCCGGATGGGAAGGGATGGGAAAGGAGTTCTATGAGAAAGTCTGTAAATCCACGAATGGTTTGATTTGAAGACATTTTGGGACTATAACTGTAAAGTGATTATTATAGGTGTCTGGACCCAAACAAATCTTCTTACTTACATGAACCCTGATTTAACGGGACGGATAGAAGAAATTTCCATAGAATGGACAGATGACGAACTTCGCCAAGTGATTGACAATGGTAGTCAGGCACTTAAGATTCAGATTGATGACAATATCAAAAATGATATGATATGTGACTCTTTTGGAAATGTCGGGATTCTACAATCTCTTTTGTTAAGGCTAGTTGAAGATGAAGCCGGTATTGAGGAAACTCAAGATTTCAATACCCTTATTGTAAACCCTGTATTCTATGATAATGCTGCCAAGGGCTATGCAAATCAGCTGGATGGCCTCTATCAGCAGTTTGCGCAGACACTTTCTACTGGTATTCGACAGAGGAAAAAGAAATCAACCGGCATATACGCTCTGTCTATGGAAGCTATTGTAAATGCAACGGATAGGCAACTGATGAAAGGTTTCTCCCGCGACGATATATATACTATAACAAACGGGAAAGAACCTCGAATCAAAAAAGGAAACTTAAAGTCGGTGCTAAAAAAATTGGTTGAACTACAAAGGCCCGAAACAGGAAGAAGCCTTGTGATATCCTATGACGAATCCATTGACTCTGTTTTTGCAATTGATTTACAGTTGCTGTTTTACCGTAAACATCACACCATGAAATGGCCTTGGGAAGAAATGGCAGAAGAGGCTCGCCAGCAATCTTTGTTTGAGGATGATGATGAACCTTAATTTTGTGTGATATTCAGCAAGAGTGTTGCGACTCACTATGATTGGGTACTGAACCCCGATAAGGCAGAAGCATACAAAAACCCGAGGGCCAAGGTACTATGTACCTTGGCCCTCGGGTTCTGTTTTGACATCACAGCCACACCCTGACGGCAAAACCGCCTTTGAAAAAGTAGGTGTTCGTGTAATGTCCATCTGGTGGAGATGAGGGGAGTCGAACCCCTGTCCGAAAAGAAGTCGACGAGAGTATCTCCGGGTGCAGTTTGTCTACAACATTCCCGCCGCGCCAGGCCGGCAAACAGGCCGACGCTTTGGTAGCTTCATGAGGTCATGGCCGCCCGCAAAGCTTAGGGCTGCTCACGTTCAGTGTCTAAATGATGCCCTGGCCCCACGCAACACTAACGTGGGCAGGACAGCTGCCTATAATTAGGCAGCGACAGCTAATTTGTTGTTGTTAGCTATTTTTTTGGAGGCGTTTATAGTGTGGCCCCCATCCACTACCCGCTGCTCGCGTGTTCCTCTCCCCGTCGAAACCTTTACATCCCCATAAAAAACAGGCGCGAAGCCTGTTTTAGCGATTGTTGTGGGATTTGAGCGCCCGGTCGATGTCCCGCTGCGCGGCGCGGCGGGCGTCGGTCTCCCGCTTGTCGTACAGCTTTTTGCCCTTGCAGACGCCCAGTTCCAGCTTGACCCGCCCGCGTTTGAAATACAACGAAAGCGGGATCAGGGTGTATCCCTGCAGTTTGATCTGCTGGCCCAGCTTGCGGATCTCGTTCTTGTGCGCCAGCAATTTACGGGCGCGCAAGGGATCCCTATTGAAGATGTTGCCCTTCTCGTAAGGGCTGATGTGCAGCCCGCGGACGATCAGTTCGCCATCCTCCACATCGACCCAGGAATCCTTCATGTTGACCGTGCCCTGCCGCAGGCTCTTGACTTCGGTGCCCGCCAGCGCGATGCCGGTCTCCAGCGTTTCCATCACGAAATACTCATGCCGGGCCTGCCGGTTGACGGCGATGGTCTTGCTGCTCTGTTTTTCCGCGGCCATGCCGTCACCTCCCTGCCTGGTTGGTAGTATAGTATATCCTATCCGGGATAAAATGTCAAATCCCGCGTCGGCTTACAGCTCTCCCCGGCCGGACAGCGCCCGGTACAGGGTGGTCTCGTCGGCGTATTCCAGGCTGGAGCCTACCGGCAGGCCATAGGCCAGGCGGGTGGTGCGGATGCCCAGCGGTTTGATCAATTTGGCCAGATAAAGGGCGGTGGCCTCCCCTTCCACAGTGGGGTTGGTGGCCATAATGACCTCCTGTACCTTTCCGTCCTGCAGGCGGGCCAGCAACTCTTTGATGCACAGTTGCTCCGCGCCGACGCCGTCCATAGGCGAGATCAGACCATGCAGTACATGGTATAAGCCGTTGTATTCCCGGGTGCGTTCAAACGCAGACACGTCCCGGGGGCTTTCCACCACGCAGATGACCGACTGGTCCCGTTTTGGATTGGAACAGATGCGACAGACTTCCTGTTCCGTATAATCCTGACAGATCCGGCAGCGGTGCAGCTTGGTATGGGCGTCCTGGATCGCGCTGGCCAACTCGGCGGCCTCCTTCGCATCCATGCTCAGCACCTGATATGCCATTCGGGTAGCCCCCTTGCGGCCTATTCCCGGAAATTTGGAAAACTGTTCCACCAGACGCTCCAGCGGCGCGGCGTTATACCCCATGGATGGTGTTCCTCCTTGCTGCCCGGCGATCAAAGACCGGGAATGTTCATACCGCCGGTGAGTTTGCCCATCTCGGCCTCGGCGTCCTCGTCCGCCGCGCGCACCGCGTCATTGACCGCGGCGGCGACCAGGTCCTCCAGCATCTCAATGTCGTCCGGGTCCACGGCGTCCGGCTGGATCTTGATGGCGGTGACCTGATGCTTGCCGGTCATGGTGACCTGCACCATGCCGCCGCTGGCGGTACCGGTATACTCCTTCTGCTCCAGCTCCTCCTGCTTGGCCTTCATGTCCTCCTGCATCTTCTGGGCCTGGCGCATCAGCGCGTTCACGTCGGGTTTGCCGTATCCCTGAGGCAGTCTTGCTTTCATATTGGTTTCTCCTTTATGTTTTATCGTGGTAAATCACGGGTACCCCTTGTTGTTTCAGGGTCTTGAGGGTATCGTCCAGCACCTGCGCGCCGGATGGGCCCTCCGTTTTTGGGGGATCATAGGGACCGATTCCGCAACGGACCCCCACACAATTCTGGATGGTCTGCTTGATAAGCTGCTGGGCATCCTTGTTGACCCGGATGAAGTCCCGGAAGGTATTGCCCGCGTCGATCAGCACACGCCGACCGTCGAAATAGGCCTTGGAGTGTTCCAGATAGGCAAAGAGCATGGATTCCTTGTTTTTTTCCAGTTCTTCCAGCACCTTGCCCCACTGGGGAAACAGCTGCGGTTCGCCGGCGGGCGGCTGGGGCGTCCCCCGCTTTGCCACCGGGGCGAAGGGCACATCCGCCGCCCAGGACTGGGTGGGCTGCGCCGGAGGCTCCTGCGACTTTTCAGAAGAAGCCGCAGGAGCCGGAGCCTGCCGCACCGGCTGCGCGGCCTGAATAGGCGGGGCGCTGTGGATAAATGGCTGCTCAGGCGCGGCGGCCGCCGCAAACGGCTGGGCGGCAGCGGGCTGTGCCGGCGGAGCAGACGCCGCGCGAGACGGAACGGTGACGGGAGCGGGCGCGGCGGTGTCCTCGGTAAGAGAGAAGAGCGCCAACTCCAACTCGATCCGGGGATCGGTGCCCCGGCTCATCTTTTCCAGCGCGGAACCCAGCGACCGAATGGCCTGCACCGCTTTGGCCAGGGGCACCTGGCTGCATTTTTGCAGGTACAGAGCCTCCTCCTCGCCGGAAACGCCGGTAAGCAGAACTTTGCCGCCGGGCATGGCGGCCAGCATCAGGTTGCGGTAGTGGCCGATCAACTCCTCGCAGAGGCGGCGCAAATCCACCGACTGCTGGCGCAGCCGGGCGACCTCCGCCAGCGCGCGGGAGGGATCTTTTTCCGCCACCGCGTCGCTGATGGAAAACAGATAGCTGCGGTCGGTAACGCCGGCCATGCGGCGTACCAGATCCTGGTCGATCTGCTTGGACATGCCCGCGCAGGTGTCCAGAATGGAGAGCGCGTCCCGCAACGCGCCGTCCGCCAGGCGGGCAATGAGCATGGCCGCCCCTTCGTCCAGTTCCAGGCCCTCCTGCCCGGCCACATACCGCACCCGGCCCGCGATATCCTCCGGGCGGATGCGGCCGAAATCGTACCGCTGGCAGCGGGACAGGATGGTGGCCGGCACCTTATGGATTTCGGTAGTAGCCAGGATGAAGATCACATGGGAGGGCGGTTCCTCCATCGTTTTGAGCAGCGCGTTGAAGGCCGCTGTAGACAGCATGTGCACCTCGTCAATGATATACACCTTATACTGGCAAATGGCAGGGGTATAGGCGGTCTCGTCCCGCAGATCGCGGACGCTGTCCACCCCGTTGTTGGAAGCGGCGTCGATCTCGATCACGTCCAGGATGCTGCCCTTGTCCACTCCGCGGCAGATGGCGCACTCCCCACAGGGATCGCCCTGTCGAGGATCGAGGCAGTTGACCGCCTTGGCAAAGATGCGCGCGCAGGTGGTCTTGCCGGTGCCGCGGGTGCCGGTAAACAGATAGGCGTGGCCTACCCGGCCGGTGGCCACCTGGTTTTTGAGCGCGGACACGATCGCGCTCTGCCCCACCACATCTTCAAAGACAGCCGGCCGCCATTTGCGGTACAATGCCTGGTACACAGGCGGACACCTCCCTTGCAAAGCCGTACAAAAAACGGACAGCGCCCGCGAAAACGGGTGCGTGGCTCGGCATACGGATGCAGGCGATCTGCGGCGCACAGGGCGGGCCACTTAATGCTGCTCGGTTCCCCGCCTGACATGGTTCATGGAGCCCCGTCGCACAGGACCCGCATCCGTATGCCGAACAGCGCACCGATGCCGGCTCTGTCCGAACACGAACTATTATATACCAAACGCCCGCAAATTGCAAGAGCGGCCAACAAAAGGCCGGGCGGGCAGCCAACCACCTGCCCGCCCGGCCCAAATACCGTAGCAGAATCTTTCAGCGGACGATCTCGCCCTCGCTGCCACCCAGGCAGGCGTTGGATTCGTCGGTGTCGATGTGCATGGCGGTGGCAAAGTCGCTGCGCACACGGATGACCACGTCGTCAAAAATCAGCTTGCGGCCGTCCTTACCGCAGGCCACCTTGACGATCTCCTTGTCCTGAACGCCCAGCTTCCCGGCATCCTCGGGGGTCACATGGATATGGCGCTTGGCCACGATCACGCCCTCGCTCAGTTCCACCTCACCGCAGGGCCCCACCAGCTTGCAGGCGCCGGAACCGGCGATATCACCGGACTCACGCACGGGGGCGGCAATACCGATGGAACGGGCGTCAGTAGCGGACAACTCCACCTGGTTCGCGCTGCGGCAGGGCCCCAGAATGGACACGTTGGCCAGTTCTTTCTTGGGGCCGACCACGGTGACCCGCTCGTTGGACGCGAACTGGCCGGGCTGGCTCAGTTCCTTTTTGACGGTGAGCTGATACCCCGCGCCGAACAACACTTCCAGGGTCTGCTGGGTAACATGTACATGACGAGCCGAAGTTTCTACCAGAAATTTCATTTTTCTCTTCCTCCTGTATCGCCGGGCAGACCAGCCGCCCTGGGCGCAATTCCATTCTTATTGTAGCACATTCGGGCGAAACTTCAAGACAAAATGCCGGCACTGTGGTATAATCGGCACATAACACAAGGAGGGCCGTTTTATGGATTTTGAACAACTGCGGCAGGCCTGCACCGCCTGCAAGAAATGCGGCTTGTGCGACACCCGCCAGCATGTGGTGTTTGGCATGGGCAATCCCGAAGCCGAGGTCATGTTTATCGGCGAAGGCCCCGGCCAGAACGAGGACGAACAGGGGCTTCCGTTTGTGGGGCGCAGCGGAAAACTGCTGGACCAATATCTGGAAGCCGTGGACCTGTACCGGGACAAGAACATCTTTATCACCAATATTGTGAAATGCCGCCCGCCCCAGAACCGCGACCCGCTGCCTGAGGAGTGGGACGCCTGCCTGCCTTGGCTGCGGGAACAGTTCCGCATCATTCGCCCCCGCATCATTGTTTGTCTGGGCCGCATCGCCGCCCAGCGGCTGATCCGCCCGGATTTCTCGGTTACCAAGGAACATGGACAGTTCACCGAAAAGAGCGGCACCTGGTTTATGGGAACACTGCATCCCGCTGCCCTGCTGCGCAACCCCCGCCAAAAGCCCGACGCTTTCGCGGACTTTGTGGCGCTGCGGGAGAAGATCCAGCAGGTATGTGAACGTACCTACGGCTGATTCCGCTCTTCCCCCGCCGTCAGAAGCGCCGCGAAAACAAACAGCACAGCTATCAGCAATCCGGCCAATGCCTGCATCGGTATCACCTCCGCGCCCATCCTACCATGGAAAACCGGCAAAACGAGGCGGAATCGGGCAGCGGGGCACGGTTCGGCAGAAACCGCCAAAATGCAGCAGCGCGGGACGCGCCCCCGGCCAAGAGGGTGCGTCCCGCGCTGTGTTTTGTCAGGGTTCTGATCCGGCCATTTCTTCGGCCAGATTATAGAGCGGCTTGCCCTGTTTGAGGGCCAAACCGCAAAAGCGGGCCGCCCCGCCCCAACTGTGGGTCATATAAGCTATCACACAGTCGGCGCGGCGCAGCATCCAGCGGTTGCGCCAGAATACGGCAAACCGCTTCGGGACCGTTTCGATGCCCGCGGGGTACAGAGTGGCCAGGCCGGCATTCTCCTGACGGCGCGGCATATACGCCAGCACGACCGTACAGGAGATGCCGGGATACTCCCGCTGCAATTCCTGTAAAACAGACTGCACCATTGTATCGAACCGGCCCTCGTTGCCTACCAGAAAATCGGTTGCATTCCGCTTTTCAATCTGCTCAATCAGCGCGGCGCGCAGTTTTGGGCGAACCGATGACGGGCAATCCCGATGTCCAAAGAAGGTACAGACAGCCATAGCAACCCCTCCAATTACCCATATATGGGTAATTGGATTTTATCGCAAATTCCCCAGCCAAGTCAACCCGTATTCGGGTAATTTCAACCTGTTTCGCTGTTATCATCATAATAACCCAAAAATGGGTAACGATGATGATGGGGTCGATTGTGTTGGAATATTCAGAGCTTTATGTAAAAAGAATCCGCGCGCTATGCAAAGAGCGCGGGATCGCCATCAACAGGCTTGCAACGATGAGCGATGTAAAACAATCTACGCTGGACAACATCGTCCGTGGCCTTACAAAAAATCCGCGTGTAAAAACGCTGCACAAAATCGCGCTGGCATTTAACATGACCCTGTCGGAATTTCTTGATTTTGACGAATTGAACGAATACTCGTTTGAAGACGATTCGGAAGAATAAGCCCTGATATTCGCTTATATACAAACAGGCGCGCCGCAGAGAACTGCGGCGCGCCTGTTGTTTTCTTTTCAACCGAACAGCTGGTTGGCGATATCGGCGGTGGCTTTGGCGTCGAGGGCGTAGAAGTCCGCGCCGATCTCGGCGGCGTACTCCGGGGTGAGCACCGCGCCGCCTACCACCACTTTGCAGGGCAGGCCCTCCTGCCGCAGCAGCTGGATGGTACGGCGCATACTGGAGAGGGTGGTGGTCATCAAAGCGGACAGGCCCACCAGCGGCGCGCCGGTGCGGCGCACAGCTTCCGCCACCCGCTCGGGCGCCACGTCCCGGCCCAGGTCGGTGACCTGGTAGCCGTAGTTTTCCAGCAGCACCTTGACGATGTTCTTGCCGATGTCATGGATATCCCCTTGAACGGTGGCTAGCACGATGGCGCCCCGGCTGACCGGGCTGCCGCCCTGCTCGGCCAGTGCGACACGCACCTGTTCAAAGGCGCTCTGGGCGGCAGCGGCGGACTGGAGAAGCTGCGGCAGAAACAGCGTACCTTTCTCAAACCCCTGCCCCACCCGGTCCAGCGCAGGCACCAGATGGGCGTTGACCACCTCCAGCGGGTCGGTGTCGGCCAGCAGGCGGCGGGCTGCCGCTCCGGCTTCGGCTTTCAGCCCCTGCTCCACCGCCTGTTCCAGGCTGATCTGGCCCGGCTGCGCGGCGGAAGCCGGCGCTGCGTTGGCATAACGTGCGATATAAGCGGCGCTGCCGGCATCCCGGCCGGAAAGCACCCGCCAGGCCGCCACTGCCCCCATCATCGGCTCCACGTTGGGGTTCAGGATGGCCAGATCCAGCCCCCGGGCCAGCGCCAGGGTCAAAAAACTCACGTTCAGGTATTCCCGGCACGGCAGGCCAAAACTGATGTTGGAGACGCCCAAAATGGTGCGCACCCCCAACTCCCGCTTGCAGACTTCCACCGCCCGCAGGGTATCCATCACATGGTCCTGCTGAGCGCTGGCCGTGAGGGTCAGACAGTCGATATAGATATCCTCCGGGGCGATGCCGGCCGCCAGCGCCGCGTCCCGGATGCGCCGGGCCACCGCCACCCGGGCTTCGGCCTCAGCGGGGATGCCGGCCTCGTCCAGGGTCAGCCCGATCACCGCCGCGCCGTACTTTTTGCACAGAGGCAGGATGGCGTTCAGCACCTCCTGCTTTCCGTTGACCGAGTTGACCAGCGGCTTGCCGTTATAGACCCGCAGGCCCCGTTCCAGCGCGGCCGGGTCGGAGGAATCCAGCACCAGCGGCAGGTCCACCACCGCCTGCAGGGCGCGCACCGTCATTTCCATAAGGGCAGGCTCGTCCACGCCGGGCAGGCCCACGTTTACGTCCAGCAGCTGGGCCCCGGCGTCCATCTGGCTGACCGCCTGGGCAAGCAGATAGTCCATATCCTGCTCCCGTAGCGCCTGCTGGAATCGCTTTTTTCCGGTGGGGTTGAGCCGTTCGCCCACCACGGCGGGGCCGTCGATCTCCACCGCACGCACCGGAGTGCAAAGCCGGGAAGCGGGTTTTATCTGCCGGGCCGGGGGCACAAAGCCGGCAAAACGCCGCGCCAGCAGGCGGATACATTCGGTATCGGTGCCGCAGCAGCCGCCCACCATCGAAACGCCCAGCTCCTTGTAGGGCTCCATGGCGGCGGCAAACTGCTCGGCGGTCATATCATAGCCGGAACCGTCGGCCCGGGGCAGACCCCGGTTGGGTTTGACAAAAACAGGAATACCGGCGGGCACGCACTCGCACAGGCGGCGGGCCAGGGGCAGGATCTCCACCGGCCCCAGGGAACAGTTGATACCGATGGCCGACGCGCCCAGCCCCGCCGCCACAGCGGCAAAACTCTCCACGCAGCAGCCGGTGAAACTGCGGCCGTTTTCTTCAAAGGTCATGGATACCAGCACCGGCTTGTCGCTGTTTTCCCGGCAGGCCAGCAGCGCGGCCTTCACCTCATACAGATCGGTCATGGTCTCCAGCACGATCACGTCCGCGTCCAGACCGGCCCGCACCGTGCGGGCAAAGGCCGCGTATGCGTCCTCAAAGCGCAGCGCGCCGGCGGGTTCCAGCAGTTCGCCCAGCGGGCCGATATCCAGCGCCACCAGCGCGCCGGTATCGGCGGCGGCACGGCGGGCGCAGGCGATGGCGGCGGGCACCAGCTGCTCCACCGTGTACCCGGTACCCGCCAGCTTGTGGTCGGAGGCGCCGAAGGTATTGGCGTAGAGAAGCCGGGCGCCGGCCTGGGCATAGTTGCGATGGATGCTCTCCAGCAAATCCGGGCGGGTAAGCGCCAGGGTCTCGGGGCGCACGCCCAGCGGCAAGCCCGCGGCCTGGAGCATGGTGCCCATGCCCCCGTCCAGGATCGTGGTGCGGGAGGTATCAAACAGTTGGTTCAGCGTCACAGAAGGTCCCCCTTTTTCGATAGGCGCAGTTGGTGCGCAACGCACAGGTAGCGCAGCCCGCCCGGTGACCGCGCCGGGGCGTATCCCCGATCCCCAGCAGGGCGGTGACGCTCTTGCAGGGGGTGAGCATGCAGCTGGGCGCGGTGGACAGGCCGATGGCCCGGTGGGTATCCAGCAGACGGCAGAGCACCGGCTGGGCGGCAAGCGGATAGTCCCCATAGCCGGGCGAGAACCGGCCGGTCAGATACAGGCCCTTCCGCTCCCATTCCCGGCGCAGAGCGGTCTCGTATTCATCACAGACCTGTTCCACCAGGGCCGAGGCCAGCGCGTCGGCGGCGGCCGCCGCGGCCACGTCGGTGGCGGCCAGGCGGCGCAGCAGGGCGTCCACGCCGGGGCCCAGGGTGGCGGCAAAGAGCAAAGTCTGCGCACTGTCGCCCAGGTGCAGGCGGATATCCCGCCCGGTGGTCAGTTCGGCGGGCAGCTGCCCGGTGGGGATGGCGCGGGCCGTACCCCGGGGCGAGGCGGCCTGCCACAGCGGCGCGGCACAGCGCTCCAGCAGCGCGCGGGAAGCGGCATCCTCCGGCGGGGCGCCCAGATACCGCAGCGCCTGGGGATAATCCGGCGCGGCGGGAAGAGACAGTTGCATGGGTGGCTCCTTTTACAAAAGATCCTCGATGCCCTGCCAGACCCGGCGGGCCACCTCGGCGTTGTTCATGGCATAGAGATGCACGCCGTCCGCGCCGCCCTGGATCAGGCCGCGCAGCTGTTCGACGGCGTACTCGATGCCCGCTTCATACAGAGAATCGGGATCGTCCTGCCAGCGGGCGATCATCTTGGTGAATTTAGGCGGCAGACTGGCGGCGGACAGGGCCACCGTGCGCTGGATCTGCCGCTGATTCACAATGGGCATCACCCCTGCCGACACCGGAAGATCCACCCCGGCCTTGCGGGCCATGTTCAAAAATCGGTAGAAATGCAGCTCATCAAAAAACAGCTGGGTGACCAGGTGAGCAACGCCGGCCTGCTGCTTTTTGCGCAGATTGGTCACGTCCTCAGCCAGGCTGACGCTCTCGGGATGCCCCTCCGGATAGCAGGCGCCGGACAGGCCAAAACTGCCGTACTGCGATTGGATAAAGGCGGCCAGGTCACTGGCATGGAGGAACGGCGGCCGCAGCGGACGTTCCGGATTTTTATCCCCCCGGAGGGCAAGGACGTTCCGGATGCCGGCGGCAAACAACTCGTCCAGCCGGGCACGGAGCATCTCCTCGCTGGCGCCCACACAGGTCAGGTGGGCCAGCGGCTCGATGTTGAGTTCGTTTTTCAGAAAGGAGGCGATCTGGCAGGTGGAGACCCCGCCCGGCACGGTGCCGCCCGCCCCATAGGTAACGCTGATAAAATCGGGCTTCAGTTCCGCCATCCGGCGCAGAGCGTTCTGCAGGGATTCATAACTGGCCTGCTGCCTGGGCGGAAAGACCTCCAGCGAAAATACACAGGATTTTTGCGCAAAAAGCTGACGGATGTACATGGGTCAGGGCTCCTTTCGGTTCAGGCGGTCCAGCAGCTTCCGGATACGGGCGCGGCGGGCCTGGGTGGCGGCGGGATCGGTGTGCCACAGGCCGTCGTCTCCCGGCGCGACCACATCCCCTTCGGCCACACCGGGGGCCAGCCTGCCTGGCGGAACGGTCAGCGCGCGGCCTTCCTCATCCTCCAGGTACACGGCATGGGGGGTAATACGATCTACAGAACAGTGCATCAGGCAGCCTCCTTTTCCGCCTCGGCCTGGAGCTGACCGTTCACACGGCGCACCGTGATGGTCCCCTGCAGGTCGGTGCGCCAGACCTGCGCGCCAACGGCGCTGAGTTTGTCCAAAGTCTCGGCGTCGGGATGGCCGTAGTCATTGTCCAGCCCGCAGCTGATAATGGCGATCCCGGGCCGGACGCGGGCCAAAAACGCTTCTCCGCTGGAAGTAGAGGAGCCGTGATGCCCCGCCTTATACACCTGAGCGGAGAGATTCACGCCGCTGTCCAGCAGGTCCTGCTCTACTCCGCTTTCCCCGTCGCCGGTGAACAGATAGGTCATGTCCGGAGAATCAAAGCGCCCCGCGATGCTCACTTCGTTGTAGTTGCTGGTTTCAACGCCGGACCCCAGCACGGTCAGGGTCCCCTCCCCCAAAGAAAAGGTCCAGCCCCGCTGGGCGGTGACGGTGGGGATGTTCTGGCTGGCGATCTCTTCCATCACATTTTCAAAGGTGCGGGTAGTGGGCAGCGGGGCCTTGTCAAAGTCCGGCAGCAGCACCTGTTTGACCGTAAAATTTTCCAGCACCTGGGCCATGGCGCCGATGTGGTCGGCGTGAGGATGGGTCATGACCAGCAGGTCGATGGTCTGCACCCCGGCGGCCTGCAGATCGTGGAGCAGTTCCTCGCTGTGGGAGGAGTCCGCCGCGTCAATGAGAATGAAGCCGCTGCCCTGCTGGATCAGGGTGGCGTCTGACTGGCCCATATCCAGAAAGCGCAGGGTCGTACTTTCGCCGGAAGCGCCGGCGGCTGTCGAAGCCGCCGGGGAGGAGGCGGGCAGTAAAGAATCCAAAGCGGGCAGGCCCTCCCACAGAGAAGGGCCGCCCAGATAGTGGTTGATTCCCAGAAGAGCGGCCAGCGCGGCAGCCAGCCCGATCAGGGTGCGGACCAGATGGTTCAGCGCCGCTTGCCGCTGCGCCGCTTTGCCGCGGGGGCGGCGGAACGTTTTTCGCTTTGCCATGGTTTCGTTTCCTTTCGGCGGGCCGAAGCCGGTACCAGCAGGGGGATCAGATCCTCCCGGTGGGTCAGTTTCAGCGCTTTGATTACCCGGGCGGCGTTGCGGGGCTCATAGTATTGCAGCAGCGCCCGCTGCAACGCTTTGCCTTCGGGGGTCTTTTCCACAAACACCGGCTTCAGGGTATAGGGGTCCAGGCCGGTATAGAACATACAGGTGGAGACGGTGCCGGGGGTTGGATAGAAATCCTGCACCTGCTCCGGCCGGATATGGTTGCGGTACAGATACTCTGCCAGGATCACCGCGTCCTTGAGCGTGCTGCCGGGGTGGCTGCTCATCAGATAGGGCACCAGATACTGCTGCTTGCCAGCCTGTTTGGTGAGTTCATAGAACCGTTTGGAAAACTTGTTATAGGTCTCAATGGGCGGTTTGCCCATATAAGCCAGGGTGGTGGGGGCACAATGCTCCGGCGCCACCTTGAGCTGGCCCGAGATATGATGCCGCACCAGTTCCTTGAAGAAGCTCTCATCCTTGTCCCGGATCAGATAGTCGTACCGGATACCGCTGCGGATGAACACCTTCTTCACCCCGGGGATGGCCCGCAGCCGGCGCAGGATGCCCAGATACTCGCTGTGGTCCACGATCAGGTGGGGGCAGGGGCCGGGGGCCAGGCATTTCTTGCCGCCCTGGCACATCCCCTCCCGCATCTGCTTGGCGCAGCTGGGCAGGCGGAAGTTGGCGGTGGGGCCGCCCACATCGTGGATATATCCCTTAAAGCCGGGACTTTGGGCAATACGCTCCCCTTCCGCCACCACACTGTCGGCGCTGCGGCTGGTGACCCGACGGCCCTGGTGCAGGGTGATGGCGCAGAAGTTGCACCCGCCGTAGCAGCCCCGGTTATGGATGATGGAGAACTCCACCTCCTCGATGGCGGGCACCCCGCCCAGCGCGTCATAGCCGGGATGATACCGGCGGGTGAAGGGCAGCGCCGCCACCTCGTCCAGTTCCCGGCGGGTCAGGGGTTTGGAAGGGATATTCTGCACCAGATATTTTTCGCTCTGCTTCTGCACCACGATCTGGCCGGAGACCGGGTCCTGGTTGTCCATCTGGATGCGGCAGGCCCGGGCATAGGCCACCTTGTCGGCCTTGACCTTGTTGAAGCCCGCGCACTCCACGTAGGTTTCCGGCAGACCGGCAAAGTCGGTCAGATAGCAGGTGCCGGCCACGTCCCGGATGCTCTCCACCGGCTCCCCCGCCGCCAGGCGGCGGGCAATGGTGCGGGTCTGGTGTTCCCCCATGCCGAAGGAGATCAGGTCCGCGCCGGAGGTCTCGGCGATGCTGGGCAGCACCTCGTCCATCCAGTAGTCGTAGTGGGCGAACCGGCGCAGAGAGGCTTCCAGACCGCCCAGGATCACCGGCAGGTCGGGATAGGCCTGTTTGGCCAGCCGGCTGTAGACGGTGGCGCTTCGGTCAGGGCGGCGGCCCGCCCGGCCGCCGGGGGTGTATTCGTCCTCGGCCCGGCGCACCTTGGCCACCGAATAGTGGGCCACCATACTGTCCACGTTGCCGCCGCCGATAAAAAAGCCGTAGCGGGGGCGGCCAAACTCCCGGAAACTTTCGCAGGTAGTAAAATCCGGCTGGCTGAGCACCCCCACCCGAAAGCCTTCGGCCTCCAGCACCCGGCCGATGATGGCCGCGCCGAAACTGGGATGGTCCACGTAGGCGTCGCCTGTTACCAGCACATAGTCCACCGCATCCCAGCCGCGGTTCTCCATCTCCTGGCGGCTGATGGGCAAAAATTCTGTATACATTCCTAGCGCTCCTTGCTGCCCGACAGGGCGATGCCGCGCCGCCCCGGCTTGCGGGTCGGCGCGGCGCACGGGCCCGGTCAGCCTTCGGTGCTTTCCGGGTTGTTCATGGTCATCTCGATCAGCTGCTGGCGGGTCATAAGGACCTCCCGGGGTTTCGCCCCCTGGTAGGGCCCGATAATGCCCATCTGCTCCATCTCGTCCATAATGCGGGCAGCGCGGGCATAGCCCAGCTTACACCGCCGCTGCAGCAGGCTGGTGGAGGCCAGCCCCGCGTCGATGACCACCTCGGCGGCCTGACGCAGCATCGGATCGTGACCGCCATCCTCGTCACCGCCGCTCTCCGCGCCCTTTTCGGGCACGGCGCGCTTTTCCATCTCGGCGATCATCTCTTCATTGTACTGGGAACTGCTGTCCTTTTTGATAAATTCCAGCACCGCGGCGATCTCCTCGTCCTTCACATAGGTACCCTGAATACGGGTCGGCTTGGATGCGCCTACCGGCATGAAGAGCATATCGCCCATGCCCAGCAGTTTTTCCGCGCCGCCGGAGTCCAGGATGGTGCGGCTGTCCACCTGGCTGGACACCGCAAACGCGATCCGGCTGGGGATGTTAGCTTTGATCAGGCCGGTGATGACGTCCACACTGGGGCGCTGGGTGGCCACGATCAGGTGCATGCCCGCCGCGCGGGCCTTCTGGGCAATGCGGCAGATGTAGTCCTCCACCTCTTTGCCGGCCACCATCATCAGATCGGCCAGCTCGTCGATGATAATGGCGATGTAGGGCAGCTTATCCACATCGCCGGCTTCGGCGGCCATGCGGTTGTAGCTTTTGATATCCCGGACGTTGTTCTCGGCAAACAGCCTGTAGCGGCGTTCCATCTCGGCCACGGCGCTGCCCAGCGCGCCCGCCGCCTTGCGGGGCTCGGTGACCACCGGCATAAGCAGATGCGGGATGCCATTGTATTCGGCCAACTCCACCACCTTGGGGTCGATGAGGATAAGTTTCACATCTTCGGGACTGGATTTGTAGAGAAAACTGATGATGATGCTGTTGACGCAGACCGATTTGCCGCTGCCGGTGGAACCGGCGATCAGCAGATGGGGCATCTTGCACAGATCGGCCACCTGGGGCGCGCCCGCGATGTCCTTGCCCAGTGCGATGGTCAAGGGCGAGGCGCTCTTGGTATAGACCGGTGTTTCAAAAATGCTGCGGATGAACACCGGCGAACTGTGCCGGTTGGGCACCTCGATGCCCACAGCCGGTTTGCCGGGGATCGGGGCCTCGATGCGGACCCCGGCGGTGGCCAGGTTCAGGGCGATATCGTCCGCCAGGCTGGTGATCCGGCTGATCTTAACACCGGCCAGCGGCTGCAGTTCATACCGGGTGACCGAAGGGCCCCGGCAGATATCCAGCACCCGTGTCTTGACGCCAAAACTTTCCAGCGTACTGACCAGCACCTCCGCGTTTTTGCGAAGTTCCTCCTCCACGCCGGTGTCCTCCCCGGCGGGAGACGGCTGAAAGAGGGTGAGCGGCGGATAGTGGTAGGCCTCCGGTTCGCCGGCGGCAGCGGGGGCCATCCGCAACTGGTCGCCGGGCTCGCCGGCGACCTTGGCCGGAGTGAGCGAGGGTTCCGCCATCGCTTTGCGCACCAGGTGGTCCAGCTCACCGCCAACAGCAGCCTCCGCCGGAGTTTCGGCGGGAGAAGGCATTTCCCCGTTCAGGAACGAGAAATCCGGCGGAGCGGGCCGTTCCACTTCCGGATCGGGCAGGGTGATGGTGGTCTCGAAGACCTCCTCCGGCTCGGCGGACGCCGCGGGCGCAAACTGCCCGAAGGTACCGCCCGGACCTACGACCGGCTCATCCGGGTCAGGGCGTACGGCCTCTCCGGCCGTCTCGTTGATGGGGTCAGGCCCCAGATCCACATCCACCGAACGGCGGCGTACCCGGGCGGGGGTGCGGGGCTCGGAAGCCTCTGACTCCGCCTGTTCCCGCTGGCGGGCTTCTTCCCGGGCCTGGCGGCGGGCTTCCCTCTCTTCTTTGCGTTCCTCATGGTCTGCCTGCCAATCGCCGTAGGAATCCGCCAGAAAGCGCCAGCCATCGCCCGGGGTAAAACCGGTGATTAGCATCACACTGGCCAGCAGCAGAATGATCAGGATGATCCGGGCCGCGATGGGGCCGCAAAGCAGCAGCAAGCTGCCGCCCACCAGGCCGCCCAGCACACCGCCGCCAAGCAGGTTCTGACCGTTCTGAAACAGCGCCGTCAGAATCCCCTTGAAATCCAGGCCCGACAGCTGAACCGGCGAAAACGCTACCAGGCAGCCGCAGAGCATCAGAAAGAAAGCCAGTGCGCGCAGGCAGCGGGCGCGTATGGGTTGTTCCAGCGCCACCAGCACCGCCCAATACAACAAAAACAGCCCCAACAGATAAAACGGCATGCCGAACACACCAAACAGAGCTGTACGTACCGCCTTCCATGCCGATTCGCCCGGAACGAACGCCATCGCGCAGAGCAAAAGCCCCACGCCGAACAGAAGGATGCTCCAGCTTTTATCCAGTTCCGGCGGCTTTTTCCGGCTGCGGGCCGCGGGGCGCTTCCCCCCCGCGGCGGTTTTTCCCGTACCTGAACGGGCCGTGGTCGTATTTCGTTTTGTTTGTGCCATAATCCCAGTAACTCCCTCAAAACAATCGGCAAGGGGCGGCGTTCGCCCGTCCCGGCAGGTTCGGCCGGGCATGCGCATAGTTAGATTTATTTATTGTACCACCAAACCGCTGATTTGTAAAACAACCACAGGGCAGCGGCTGTGCGCGCCGCCCGCAAAAAAGCGCCGGAGGCCCGTCGGTCTCCGGCGCTGGATAGAAAATTATTGAAAAAACGTTCACTTGCCCAAAAAGCGGTCGATCGCGTCCAGAAGCTGCTCGGCGCGGGTACGGCGGCGAGGCTGGGGACGCGGCCGGCGCGGTACAGGCGGCCGCGGCGGAGGCGGAATTTCCGGATCGACCGAAGCGGCCGGCTGGGGACAAGTTTCCTCGACCGGCGTCGCATCCGGCACTGTCTGCTCCTGTTCGCCGATGGGGGAAGGCGATTCCGGCAGCGGCTGCGGAAAGCTGCGGGCCTGAGCCCCCAATTGCTGCAGATGCTGATCGGTCTGGCCAAGCGCCGCGTAGATCGCGCCCGTAGCTTGGGAAAGCTGGGTCTGCGCGCGGGCGATCTGGTCATCCACGCGGGCCAGTTCTTCCCGCAGCCGGGCCACTGAATCGGAGATATCCTGCGCGCTGCGGGTCATAAGCTGTTGTTCAGCCTGCCGTTCCTGGGCGATGCGGGCGCGGCTTTCGGCCGCTTCCCGGTCCATCTGCAGTTGACGCTGGGCCAGCTGCAGCTGCTGTTCCTGCCCGGAACGACGGGCCTGCTCCAGTTCACGGCCGGTGGTTTGCGCCTCGGCGGCAAGACGGGCGTTGGCCTCCCGCAGTTCCCGGTTCTCTTTTTCCCGGTTGAACAGGCGGCGGCGGAAATTTTCCGCGTTGGACTGTTCCCGCGCCAGTTTCTGGCCCAGATCGTTCACCCGCTGCTGGGCGGCGTCCGCGCGCTGACGCTCGGCGCCGATCTCCTGCTGCATCTGTGCTGTCTGCTGTTCCAGCCGGGTCTTTTCCGCCTGAAGCGTTTCCAGCCGGGCCTGCCATTCCGCCTGAAGCGTTTCCAGCCGGGCCTGCCATTCCGCCTGAGCCTGTTCCGCCTGGGCGCGCAGCTGCTCCTGCTGCTGGCGGGCCTGCGCGCTGAGCGCGTCGATACAGGCCAGCACGTCCGCCTTATTGAATCCGATCAGCGCGGTTTTGAACCCCTCGCGCTGTTCCGGTACCGCCATGGGGTTCACCTCCCTGCGTGCGCGCGGCGGTCAGTGCCGGTTGTTGATGATGTCCAGGATCTGGCCAAAATAATTGTCATCGTCGTCCTTTTCGTTCGGGGCCGGGGCGGGAGACGCGGCAGCCGCCGTGCCGTCGCTGGAGAACACCGCGCGGGGCGTTTGCACATAACCGGTAGCGCCGGCCGCCTGCGCCTCGTTGGCGGCGGTCTGCTCCGGCACGCTCTCAAAGCCGGTGGCCACCACGGTAATGCTCATCTCGTCGTTCAGCTGATCGTCAAACGCGATACCCCAGATGATGTTCGCATCGGGATGCGCGGACTTGGTGATCAGGCTGGCGGCCTGTTCCACCTCCTCCATGGCGATGTCGGCGGAAGAGGTAAAGTTGATGATGACGCCCCGGGCGCCGGAGATGCTGGTCTCCAGCAGCGGGCTGGAGATGGCCGCCTTGGCGGCGTTCTCCGCCTTGTTGGCGCCTTTGGCCCGGCCCACGCCCATGTGGGCGTAGCCCGCGTCCTTCATAACGCTGCGCACGTCGGCAAAATCCAGGTTGATGAAGGCCGGCACGTTGATCAGGTTCGAGATGCTCTCCACGCCCTGGCGCAGCACATTGTCCGCCGCTTCAAACGCGTTCATCAGGGTGATCTTTTCCTCGCTGATGAGTTTCAGGCGCTCGTTGGGGATCACGATCAGGCTGTCTACATGCATGAGCAGCCCGGCAATGCCCTGCTCCGCCAGGACCATCTTGCGGCGGCCCTCAAACGCGAACGGCTTGGTGACGATGCCCACCGTCAGGATCCCCAGGTCATGAGCGATCTGCGCCACGATGGGGGCCGCGCCGGTACCGGTGCCGCCTCCCATACCGGCAGTGATAAAGGCCATCTGCGCGCCCTTGAGCGCCGCGGCGATCTCGTCCTTGCTCTCCTCGGCGGCACGCTGCCCCACCTCGGGATCGGCGCCCGCGCCGCGGCCGCGGGTGAGTTTGGCCCCCAGCTGGACCTTTTGGGTGGCTTTATTGCTCATCAGCGCCTGCTGATCGGTATTCATGACGATGAACTCAACGCCCTGCATGCCGCCCTGCACCATGCGGTTGACCGCGTTGCCGCCGCCGCCGCCCACACCAATAACCTTGATGTTGGTGATGCCCTGCACCTCTTCGTCAAGAATGAAGCTCATGTTTCAAATCCCCCTAAAACTTTTTTCCTGCCCAGGCAAACAATATCAGACAGCCTTTACAAAGCGCGCATCTCCTTGTGAGCGGAGACGGCATTTTTTCTGCCGAAACCCGCGGAGAGAGCACGATCCCCTGGCCCTGCCGCGGCGCCTTAAAAAGGCATAGCTCGTCCCAAGTGATACTACTGCTATTAAGAGTACCAGATTTGGCGGGTAAATTCAAGTATGGAAGGCAGGCAGAAAAGGCAAAAAAATGCACAAATTGCAAACGGGCAGAAAAAAACGGGGCGCGCCGCCCGGCAGCCGCCCCTCAAACCAACAAATTTTTCTTCTTTGCGCTCTTTTTTGCGCGCGAACAGCGGTGGCCGACAGTTCGGCCGGGCGTCTTGCCCGCTTTCAGCCTTGCGGCGCGGCCTGAAGCTGCGCGCCGAGACCCCGGAACAGGCCGGCCAGATCGGCATAGCCCCTGCGGATGTACTCCGCGCCTTCGATCACACTTGCCCCGGCGGCGGTGAGCGCCGCTACCGCCAGGCCGGCGCCGCCCCGCAGATCGCACGCGCGCACCCGGGCGCCGGCCAGCCGGGCCGGGCCATGCACCGCCAGCACACGGCCCCGGCGGCAGACCTGCCCGCCCAGCAGCGCAAAGCCCTCGGCGCAGGCGAACCGGTCCTCAAATACCGTATCCTCCAGAACGGTATCCCCCCGGGCCGCCAACAGGCCGCCCGCCACCACCGGGGCCGCGTCGGTGGAAAAGCCCGGCCATACCCCGGTGCGCACCAGTCCCACTCCCTGCAGGTCATCCTGGCGCTGCACCCGCCAGCATTCCGGCGCCGGGCGGTCGGTATGGCAGCCTGCCCGCTCCAGCACGCCGGCCACCGGGCCAAGCGGGTCTTCCCCGGTCCCAAGCAGGGTCACACAGCCTCCGCAGCCCGCCACCGCAGCGGCCACTGTGGCCGCTACGATCCGATCGGGAATGGGCCGGTGGCGGGCGCCATGCAGCGCGGTTTTTCCCTGCACCCGGATCACCGGGCTCCCCGCGCCCTCGATCCGCGCGCCGCAGCCGTTGAGAAAAGCCGCCAGGTCCCGGACCTCCGGCTCGCGGGCCGCGTTGCGGAGGACGGTATCCCCTTGGGCCAGCGCCGCCGCCATCAAAAGCGTCTCGGTAGCGCCCACACTGGGCAGACGGAGTGTATAGTCCATTCCCCGCAGGCGGGCCGGCGCGGTCAGTTCCAGCCAGTCTTCCCCGCAGGCGGCTTGCGCCCCCATACGGCACAGCCCATCCAGATGGATGTCGATGGGGCGGGGGCCCAGCTTGCAGCCGCCGGGAAGCGGCATCCGCACACGCCCCGCCCGGTGCAGGACCGGCGCCAGATAAAACACCGAACTGCGCATGGCCCGGGCCGGCGCCTCCGGCAGCTGCCAGCCCGGCACAGCGGCGGGAAGCAGATGCAGATCTTCGCCCCGGCGGCGCACCGTAAGGCCCAACGCCCGGAGAATGGACACGCTGGCCCGCACGTCGGCCAAATCCGGCACATCCCGCAGCACCACCGGCCCGTCAGCCAGCACCGCCGCCGCCAGGATCGGCAATACGCTGTTTTTGGCGCTGGGCAGGCGCACCGCGCCCTCCAGAGGTCTGCCGCCCCATACCCGCAAGATCTCCCCCACTGTTACCGCCCCCGTTTGCTTGTTTTGTACCCCAATGTATGAGAACGAGGGCGATTTGGTTCAAAAAATGTGCGGGGCCCGAAATTATCCGCCTGGCTGCTCTCCCTGACGCGCCACCGAAAGTACCAGACCCATCTCCCCCAGCAGCATCATCAGGCTGGTGCCCCCGGAGGAAAAGAACGGCAGGCTGATACCGGTATTGGGGATGGTATTGGTGACCACCGCCATGTTGAGGGCGGCCTGCAGCACCACCTGCACCGTAAAGCCCACCGTGAGCAGCGCGCCGAATTTATCGGCAGCCCGCAGCGCGATAACGAGCCCCCGGGTAAGCAGCAGCACAAAGAGCAGGATCACCAGCGCCGCCCCCACAAAGCCCAGTTCCTCACAGAGGATGGAGAAGATAAAATCGTTCTGAGGCTCAGGCACATAGAGATGTTTCTGGCGGCTGTTGCCCAGCCCCAGGCCCAGCGCGCCGCCTGAGCCGATGGCATACAGGCTCTGGATGGTCTGGTGGCCCGCGCCCAGCGGGTCGGCAAAAGGGTCCAGCCAGCTGGACAGGCGGCTGGCGGCGTACGGCACCAGATCCGGCAGCAGAATCAGCGCGCCGGCCAGCGCCGCCAGCGCTCCGCCTCCCGCCAGCGCAAACCAGCGCAGCCCGGTGCCGCCTACAAACATGAGCACCGCCCCGATGGCCAGGATCAGCAGGGTGCCGGACAGATGCGGCTCCAACAGCATGAGCACCGTGACCGCCCCCAGAATCAGCGCAAACGGCAGCACTCCCACGGTAAAGCTTTTCATGCGGGGATGGTTCAGCGAGATGATATGGCTGAAGAGCACGATCACCGAGAACTTGGCGATCTCGCTGGGCTGCAGCGTGCCCAGCCCCGGGATCACGATCCAGCGGCGGCAGCCGTTGTATTCCGGCATGAAGAGCACCACTATCAGCAGCACCAGCGATATGCCGAACAGTGGCCAGGCCCAGGCATGCAGGATATGATAGTCCAGCCGGCTGGCTACAAAGAGAGCGGCCAGCCCCACCGCCGTAAAGAGCAGTTGGGGCCGGATATAGGTATAGGGATCGTTGAACCGGTACTGGCCCACCGCGCAGCTGGCGCTGTAGAGCATGACCAGACCAAAACACAGCAGGGTGAGCACCAGCAGAAAAAAGGGCAGATCCATCCCCGGCAGCCCGGCCGGAAATATTCGGGCCTTGAGTGAACGCAGACGCATGGCAGGCATCCTCCTTGGGGCGCGGGGCCCCGTATCAGTGTGCGCAGAAGGACCGGCAACTAATCCTCCACACCGGAATAATCGCAGAACCGGGCGGTGACCACGCTGCCCATCGGCACGCTCTGCCCCTCGCTCAGGCTTTGGGACACCGCTACCGCGCCCTCCGACCAGGCGGGGCCCTCCGCGCACAGATTGAGCCCGGCGGCCCGCAGGGCCGCCGCCGCCTGGTCATAGCTTTGCCCGGCCAGCGACGGCACTGTGACCGAGAGAGGCGCCGCGTCGCTGGTATAGAGCAGCACAGTGGAACCGCGGGGCAAGGACTGGCCCGCCTCCGGATACTGACGCAGCACCGCGTCCCCCTCCCCCACCACCTTGCCGGCGAGGCCATTGTTGGCCAGCCGCTCCAGCGCTTTGTCCGGCGCGGAGCCGGTCAGGTTTGGCACGGCGGTCTGCATGGCGTCCAGCTCCTCCTGGGTATAGACCCGAGGCACGCCCCAATAGGACAGGGTGTCCTCAATGACCTGGGCCACCACCGGGGCGGACAGGCTGCCGCCGGCGGTGGTAAAGCTGTGGGGTTCGTCCAGGCAGATCAGCACCGCGATCTGCGGGTCGTCAATCGGGGCCACCCCCACAAAGCTGGCGATACGGGCCTTTTCGTCCTCGGAGTCCAGCTTCTGGCTGGTTCCGGACTTGCCCCCCACCCGATAACCGGCCACATAAGCGTTTTTTCCGCCGCCCTCCAGCACAGTGAGTTCCAGGATCTCCCGCATGGCGGCGCTGGTTTGTTCGCTGATGACCTGGCGGCGCACCTGGGGCCGGGTCTCGCTGACCGTATTGCCCGCCGCGTCGGTGACCTTGGCCACCACGTAGGGCTGCATGAGTTTGCCGCCGTTGACCACCGCCGCCACCGCCGTGATCATCTGGATCGGGGTGATCTTGCTGGACTGACCGAAAGAACAGCTGGCCAGTTCCACCGGGCCCATGCGGTCCGGTGTGTAATACTCGCTGCGGGCGGGCTCGGCGGGCAGGTCAATGCCGGTGGCGCCGGTCAGGCCATAGGCCTCAAAATACTGATAAAACCGCTCCTTGCCCAACAGCTGCCCGATCTGGATCAGGGATTGGTTGCAGGACTGGGCCACCGCCTGCTGCACGGTGAGCAGGCCGTGGGCCTTGTTGTTGGCGCAGTGGAACGCGATGCCGGCCACCTTGTAGGACTTGCCGCAGGTAAACTGGGTCAGCGGCTGCACCGCGCCGCAATCCAGCGCGGCGGAGGCGGTGATGAGTTTGAACACCGAGCCCGGTTCGTACAGATCGCTTACCGCCTTGTTGCGCCACTGGGTCTGCTGGGCCAGCTGCAAAGCAGCGGCGCGCTCTTCCCCGGTCAGCGCGTCCACCGCCGCGCGGGTGGCCTCGTCGGCGATCAGGCGGGGTTGATTGGGGTCGTAATCGGGCTTGGTGGCCATTGCCAGAATGGCCCCGGTGTTCACGTCCATGACGATGCCCACCGCCCGGGCGGAGACGTTGTGCTCCTGCACCGCGTAGCTCAGGTGCTGTTCCAGATAGTGCTGGATGTTGGCGTCGATCGTCAGTGTCAGGCTGTTGCCCTGTACCGGCGCCTGGTAAAGGCTTTCGGCCTGTTCCAGATCATACCCCCAGGCGTTGCGGGCGGTGAGCACACTGCCCGCAACGCCGGTAAGGGTCTCATTATACTCCAGTTCCAGCCCGGCCAGGCCGTCCCCGTCCACATTGGTGAAGCCCAGGATACTGGCGGCAAAATCCCCTTCCGGATACAGACGCTTTGTATCCTGCTGGATGCGGATGCCGGACAGGCCGGTGGATTCGCAATAGTCCCGTACCGCGTCGGCGGTCTCCCGGTCTACCCGGCGGGCCAGCAGCGCGTCGTTGCTCTTGCGGTCGGCAAACTTTTGGGCAAACGAATCCGCGTCCTCATTCAGGAGAGCGGCCAGATCGGCGGCCGCCGCGTCCAGCAGTTCCTCCTGCATCTCCCGGGGCACCGCCCGGATGGTCCAGCAAGTCACGCTGCCTGCCAGCAGAGTACCGTCGGCCGCGTAGATATCTCCCCGGGGCGCGGGCACCGTGGCGGAGCGCATCTGCTGGCGGGCGGCACGGGCGGCATAAAAGGTGGAATCGGCCAGTTGCAGCCAGGCCAGGCGCGCCAGCAGCACCCCCGCCACGGTCAGGGCCATGGCCCCCGCCAGCAGCCGCACCCGCAGCCGCATGCCGGCGGACTGGCCGGCGGTGGCGGGCGGCGGCGGGGCCGGTCGTGGCCTTTTGGGCGGACGGGCGGCACGGCGGTGAAAAAACGGCATAGAAAATCCCCCCTGTCTGCCATAAAGATACGCGCAGACAGGGGGGATGTATGATTTCGGGCGTCCCGGGTCAGATCAGGCCGGTCTGACGGGCATAATCCTCAATGAGCTCCCGCTCCAGGAAGGGGGTCTTGACCCCATTCCTGTCCCGATAGGTCTCGTGGCCCTTGCCGATCACACAGATCAAATCGCCTGGCTGGGCATGGTCGATGGCGTAGTGGATCGCGTCCAGCCGGTCATGAATCTCCACCGTGGGCACATCAGGATTGCCCTGGGCAATGCCCTGCCGGATATCGGCGATGATGTCCTCCACCTTCTCAAACCGGTTGTTGTCCTCGGTGAGGATAAGGAGATCCGCCATCTCGCTGGCCACCTTGCCCATGCCGTACCGGCGCAGCTTGGACCGGTTGCCGCCGCAGCCGAACAGGCAGACCAGCCGGTGAGGCTTGTAGGCCCGCAGGGTGGACAGCAGGCTCTCGGTGCCTGCCTCGTTGTGGGCAAAGTCGATCAGGATGGTGAAGTCCTTGCTGATGGGCACCATCTCCACCCGGCCTTTGACCGCGATATCGGTCAGGCCATTGTGGATGGCGTCGTGGGGCAGGCCCAGTTCCCGGCCCACCGCGATGGCCGCCAGCGCGTTGTAGACGCTGAACTCGCCGGGCATGTTCACCTTGACCTGCATCTCTTCCCTGCCGGTGACGTGGAAGGTGATACCCAGGAAGTTCTCCGCCCGCAGCAGCTGCAGGTGATCGGCCCGGTAGTCGGCGGGGTTGTGCATGCCGTAGGTGACAAGGCGGCAGGTATGGCCCTCCAGCAGAGCTTCGGTGTTGGGGTCGTCCGCGTTGACGATGCCCAGCTTGCACCGCCGGAACAGCTGACCCTTCCAGTACCGGTATTCCTCAAAGGTGGCGTGTTCGCCGGGGCCTCCGATATGGTCGTGGTACAGGTTGGTGAATACCCCCACATCAAACTCGATACCGGTGACCCGGTCCATCATGACCCCCTGGCTGGACACCTCCATGACCACACTGTCGCAGCCCGCGCTGCGCATGGCCCGGAACATCTTTTGCAGTTCATAACTTTCGGGGGTGGTGTTGGCCAGCTCCTGCCGCACATCTCCGTAGGCCACGCCGTTGGTGCCGATGATGCCGCAGCGGCGCCCGGCCGCCAGCAGTACCGACCGCACCATGTGGGCGGTGGTGGTCTTGCCCTTGGTGCCGGTGACGCCGATCATGGTCATCTCCCGGGCGGGGTGCCCGAAATAATTGGCGCTGAGCAGCGCCAGCGCCCGCCGGCTGGAATCCACCCGCACCACCGTGACCCCGGGGCCCGGCAGCGGGATGTCGTGCTGGATCACCAGCACCCCCGCCCCGGCGGCCACCGCGTCGGCGGCCAGGTCGTGGCTGTCCCGGCTGGTGCCCACAATGCAGACGAGCAGCGCGCCGGGCACAAGGCGGCGGGTATCGTAGACCACGTCGGCCACCTCCCGGTCGGCCGTGCCCTGCACCAGGGTGTGTTCCACTCCGTTCAGAAGATCTTTCAGCAGCATGGCGTTTCCTCCGTTTTTGGTTTGCGGTTCTTTACCGCTTTACAAAATATTCGTCGTACCATACCAGAAATACAAACACGCACCAGATCTGCCGCCAGTTATCCCGCTTGCCGGACAGGTGCTGATCCAGCATCTTGTCCAGCGCGTCGGTGTAGAAGAACTGCCGGGCGGCCTCGGTGTGGAAGGCCTCGCGCACCACGGCGGCGTACTTCTCATCCCGCAGCCAGGCGCGCACCGGCACCGGGAAGCCCAGCTTCTTTTTGTCGGCGGTCTGGGGCGGGATGCTGCGCTGGGCGGCCCGGCGCATGGCGATCTTGGTGTTGTGGGCGTCGGCCCGGTAGCGCACCGGGATACGGCGTGCCAGCTCGAACACCTTCCGGTCCAGGAAAGGCACCCGCAGCTCCAGGCTGTTGGCCATGCTCATCTTGTCCGCTTTCAGCAGAATGTCTCCCACCATCCACAGCTGCAAATCGGTAAACTGCATCCGGGTGACCGGATCCTGCCCTTTGGTCTTGTCAAACAGCGGGCGGGACAGATCGGTGGGCAGCACGCCGGGGATATAATGGCGCAGCAGCTGCTTTTTGCGCCGCTCCCCCATCAGGTCGGTGTTGCCGATGTACCGCTCTTCCAGCGGGCGGCCGCGGCGCACCAGAAAGTTCAGCCCCCGCACCGGCGGCAGCTTTTCCGCCACCGCGCCGATGGCCCGGCGCAAGGGCAGCGGCAGATGGTCGTACCAGCTTACGGTAAACGGCTCCTTGTAAATGTTGTAACCGCCGAAGAACTCGTCCGCCCCCTCGCCGGACAGGCAGACCTTGACCTGTTTGGCGGCCTCCCGGTTGACGAAATACAGCGCCGCGCTGGCCGCGTCGGCCAGGGGCTCGTCCATGTGGTACTGGATCCTGGACAGGTTGGCCCAGTATTCTTCCGGGGTGATGCGGTAAGCAAAGTTTTTGACCCCGATGTGCTTGCTGAACTCCTGGGCATAGTGGGTCTCGTCGTACTGCGCCTCGGCAAAGCCCACGGTAAAGGTCTTGTCCACATGGGCCAGGCAGGCCATATAGCTGGAGTCCACCCCGCTGGAAAGAAAACTGCCTACCTCCACATCGGCGATCTTGTGGGCGGCCACGCTCTCCTTCATGGCGGCCTCGATGTCGTTTTCCCAGTCCTCCAGGGTGCGGGTCTCGTCCGCGTCAAAAGAGGGCGACCAGTACCGCTGCGCCGTGACCGTACCGTCCTGCCATTCCAGCCAATGGGCCGGCAGCAGCTTCTTCACATCCTGGAAAAAGGTATCCTCCCCGGGAGAATACTGAAAACTCAGATACAGCTGCAGCTGCGCGGGGTTGAACCGTTTGTCAAACTCGGGATTGGGCAAAAAGCTCTTGATCTCGCTGCCGAACATAAAGCAGTCGCCCTTGTGGTAATAATAAAAGGGCTTGATACCGAAATGATCCCGCGCGCAGAACAGCCTGCCCGCGTTCTTGTCCCAAATCGCAAACGCGAACATCCCCCGCAGCCGGGTGACCAGTTCCCGGCCCCATTCTTCATACCCGTGCAGCAGCACCTCGGTGTCCGAGTGGTCGCTGGCGAAGGTATGGCCGGCATCCTGCAGTTCTTGCCGAAGCGCCGCAAAATTGTAGATCTCCCCGTTGAAAACGACGACCAGGCTTCCGTCCTCATTGAACATGGGCTGCTTGCCGCCCTCCGGATCAATGATGGACAGCCGTCGGTGGCCCAGCGCCACCTGCCCGTCGATATACTGGCCCGCGCCGTCCGGCCCGCGGTGTGCGATAGCCTCCATCATGGCGGCGAGCACCTCAGCCTTGTCGGCCCGTTTACTGGTAAAACCTGTGATCCCACACATGGCATTGTTTCCTTTCCCGCGGGGCGGCTTGCATCTGCCCCGCCCCCGTTTGCCTGTGCGTTTTGCGCACAAGATGTTTTTATTATACTACGAAAACAGCGGCAGTAAAAGGGCTTTTTCATTGACATACCGCTGCCGTGGAAGTACAATAAAGTATCGCATGACCTGTGCAGTATAACACGCGCTATGTGCGCGGGAATCGAGGCATGGAACTATGGAACAGCTGACGAATCTGCTGCCGGTATTATTGGGCAGCGACGCCAACGTATACGGTATGGCGCGCAGCTTTTATATGGAATACGGGGTGACCAGCCTGGCCATCGGCAAGGGGGCGCTGGCCGCCACCGCCAACTCCAGGCTGGTGAAGATCGCGGTGGTGGAACCCCGCCTGGAAGAGGACGAGGTGTTTGTGACGGTGCTGCAGCGCTTTGCCGCCGACCATCCCAACACCACCCGGGTACTGGTAAGCTGCGGCGACAACTACACCGGCCTGATGGCCCGCAACCGGGCCGCCCTGGAAGGGCTGTACCATTTCGCCTGCCCCACCCCCGAACTGTGGGAGCAGCTGGACATGAAGGAGAACTTCTACAAGGCTTGCGAGGCGCATGGTATCGCCTACCCCCGCACCTTTGGCTGCACCGCCGAAAACTGGCGCACGGTGCAGCTGCCGTTTGATTTTCCCTGCATCATCAAGGCATCTAACAGCGTGGCCTACTGGAACTGCCGTTTCCCCCACAAAAAGAAGGTGTTCATCGCGAACAGCCGGCAGGAGTTTGAGGAGATCGTGGCGGCCATCTACTCCTCCAGCTACCAGGACAGCCTGGTGCTGCAGGAGTACATCCCCGGCGAGGACTGCCAGATGCGGGTGCTGAACTGCTACTCCGGCCTGGATCACAAGGTGCGTCTGATGGCGCTGGGCCGGCCTCTGCTGGAGGAACAGACCCCGGAGGGGATCGGCAACTACGCGGCCATCCTGTCGGTGAAGGACGAGGAACTTATGGGCCGTATGAAGGCTTTCCTGGAAGATGTGGGCTGGGAGGGCTTTTCCAATTTTGACATGAAGTACGACGCGCGGGACGGCCAGTACAAGATGTTTGAGATGAACCCCCGGCAGGGACGCAGCAGCTTCTTTGTGACCGCCAGCGGCTACAACCTGGCCAAATGGCTGGTGGAGGACGTGGTGCTGCACAAGCCCGCCGAACTGACCATCGCCGACGCCCAGAGCCTGTGGATGATCGCCCCGGCGGGCATCCTGCGCCGGTACCTGAAGGACAAGGACCTTCTGGCCCAGGCCGAGGCGCTGATCCGGGCGCGCAAAGCCAGTCACCAGTTGTTCTGCAGGGAGGATTTCAGCCTGCGGCGGGGCGTCTGGTATATCAAGAACCAGCTGAACAACTACCGCAAGTACAAGCGGTATTTCGGCAACAAGAGCCTGAAAGACTGAGAGCGGAGGAAAGGCGTATGTGCGGATTCGTAGGTTTTGCCGCGGCAAAACTGGAGCGGGAACAGGCTCTGGCCACCATCCGGGCGATGGGCGAGCAGATCGCCCATCGGGGCCCGGACGGCGAGGGCTTTTATGTGGATGAGCGGGTGGCGCTGGGCCACCGGCGGCTGTCCATCATCGATCTTGAGGGCGGCAGGCAGCCCATGTTCAACGAGGATGGCAGCCTGGTCGTTGTCTTCAACGGGGAGATCTACAACTTTCAGGCTCTGCGCGCCGAACTGGAGGCGGCGGGCCACGTTTTCTCCACCCGGTCAGACACCGAGGTGCTGCTGCACGGCTACGAGCAGTGGGGCGAAGAGCTGCCCGGCAAACTGCGGGGTATGTTCGCCTTTATGCTCTGGGACAAGAAGAACGAGACGCTGTTCGGCGCCCGGGACATCTTCGGCATCAAGCCCTATTATTACTACAACGAGGGCGGGAACTTTCTGTTTGGCAGCGAGATCAAAAGCTTTCTGCCCCATCCGGGTTTTGTGAAGGAACTGAACGAGGAGCGGCTGCCGGAGTATTTGTCCATCGAATACATCCCCAATGAGGAGACCATGTTCCGGGGCGTGTACAAGCTGCCCGGCGCCCACTGGCTGCGCTGGAAGAACGGCGAGCTGGAGACCCGCCGGTACTTTGCCATCCGGTTTGCGGCCGACGAGAGCCTGACCGACGAGGAGTGGCAGAAGAAGATCACCGACACCTTCGCCGAGAGCGTGGCCGCTCACCAGATCGCCGACGTGGAGGTGGGGTGTTTCCTCTCCAGCGGGGTGGATTCCAGCTTTGTGGTAAACGAGGTGGCCAAGGGTACCCCCCATGTGAAGTCGTTCAGCGTGGGATACGAGGAGGAGAAGTACTCGGAACTTCCCTACGCCCAGGCCTTCAGCAAGGAGATCGGGGTGCCCAGCATCGCCAACAAGGTGAGCGCCGACGAATTTTTCGAGGCCAACAAGACCATCCAGTGGTATCTGGACGAGCCGATGCCCAACCCCAGCGAGGTGCCTCTTTACTTTTTGACCAAAAACGCGGCAAAGTATGTGAAGGTGGTGCTGAGCGGCGAGGGCGCGGATGAACTGTTCGGCGGCTATCCCATGTACTGCGCGGCCTGGCATTTTGCCGAGTACGGAAAGGTGCCCGCCCCGGTGCGCAAGGCGGCCGCCGCGCTGGCAAAGCGTCTGCCCGCCTTCAAGGGAAAGAATTTTGCGATCCGGGGCGCCATGGAGCCCTGGCAGCGGTTCATGCGGGCCAACTATGTGTTTCCCACTCCGGCCGAGCGGGATCAGTACCTGAAGAAGGACTACCACAGCAAAAAGCCGGAGGAATGGTTCAAGCCCTATTTCGATCAGGTCCAGGACCTGGATGAGTCCACTCAGCTGCAGTGGGTGGATATGCACACCTGGATGCTGTATGACATCCTGCTCAAGGCCGACCGGATGAGCATGGCCAACAGCCTGGAGCTGCGGGTACCTTTTTTGGACCGGGAGGTGCTGAAGGTGGCCACCGCCATGCCCGCGCGGCTGCGCAGCGGCAAGGAGGAGACCAAGATCGCCCTGCGCCGCGCGGCCATGGCCCAGCTGCCCGAGAGCGTGGCCAAACGGAAGAAGCTTGGATTCCCGGTGCCGCTGAACGACTGGCTGCGCCAGGACAAGTATTACCGGATGGTGCGGGAGAAGTTCGAGGGCGAGGTGTGCGCCAGGTTCTTTGTGCCCGAGGCCTGCATCCGTCTGCTGGACAGCCACAAAAACGGAACTGCAAAGCCCGGCGCCATGACCCAGATCTGGAGCATCTACAGCTTCATCCTCTGGTATGAACAATTCTTTGTTCTGCGCTGAATCAACCGATCGGGGACGCCGCCGCGCCTCCGGTTTTTCTATATCCAAAAAAGCAAGGCCCCCTGGGCCCCGGCACGCAAAAGGCGGTACGCGCCCCCTCGGGGGGCGCGTACCGCCTGTATCGTCTGCCCCGGCGCGCAAAAAGCGGGCGGGGCGATCATTCTCCGAGACCGAAGCGATAAACCGTGGTCTGGCGATAGGTCTGGCCCGGCCGCAGCACCGGATCTCCAAAGTTCGCATGATGGATGCAATCCGGAAAAAACTGAGTTTCCAGCGCCACACCGCCCCGGTTTTCATAGGGTGCGCCGCTTTTGGAATCGGGGCCGCCCGCCAGGTAGTTGCCGGTATAGATCTGCACCCCTGGCTGGGTAGTGGAAAGTTCCATCCACACGCCGCTGTCCGGGCTGACCAGGCGGGCTGCCCTTCGCAGGCCGCTGCCCGCCAGCACCCAGTTGTGGTCGTAGCCGGCGGCCTGACGCAGCTGCAGATCGTCCGCCCCGATATCCCGCCCCAACGGTTTGGCGGCGGTAAAGTCAAACGGGGTGCCTGCCACCGGCCGGATCTCCCCAGTGGGCAGCGAAGATGCGTCGGAAGGGGTAAAAGCGGGCGCATCCAGCCAGAGCGTATGGTTCAGCAGGGCGTCAGGGCCGGCATCGTGCCCGGCCAGGTTGAAATAGCTGTGGTTGGTGATATTCACCAGGGTGGGTCTGGTGGCGGTGGCCTCGTATTCCAGCGTGACCGCGCCGTCGGCGGAAAGAGAATAGACCGCCTCCAGATGTACCGCGCCCGGATAGCCCTGGTCACCATCCGGGCTGTCCAGCGTAAAGCGAACGGCGTTGTCCCCTTCCGGTACAGCGTCAAACACCCGGCGGGAAAAACCGTTCGGGCCGCCGTGCAGTTGTTTTGTTCCCTCGTTGGCGGCCAGCGGCCAGACCTGCCCGTCGATGGTGAGAGAGGCGTCGCCGATGCGATTGGCGTTGCGCCCCACCAGCGCGCCCAGGTACGCCGTGCCCTTTTCATACTCCTGCAAGCGCTCATATCCCAGCAGAACGTCCAGCCTGCCGCCCGCCCGGTCGGGAACAAACAGATGGGTAATGGTGGCCCCGTAGGTCAGGGCCCGCAATTCGCAGGGCCCGTTCTTCAGAACGACCTGCCGAACCTCCAGCCCGTCGGCGGTTTTGCCGAAAGGCGCAATGGTAACTGCCATAATGCAACTTCCCTTCTCCGTCCGCGCGGCGCGGGCGGCCGTATTTGGTATCTGCCCGCATTATACCATGCCGCCGCGCACGCGGAAAGTCCCGCGTAAAAAAATCTTTTCAGGTCTGGACAAACGCCCCTGTTCTGTGCTATTATAGGAAAGCTGATTGCAGGTGTTGTACAACGGCTAGTACATCAGCCTTCCAAGCTGAGGACGTGGGTTCGACTCCCATCACCTGCTCCAAATGAATGAGCCCCACTTTTCGAACTGTTTTATCGAAAAGCGGGGCTCATCGTATACGGAAAGCCTTGTGACAAGGGGCTTTCCGCTTTTTGTAACTCCTAATTTGTTGTGCGAAAATCAGATGACGAGAATACTGCTCTAAAATTAGTCTACATGGAATGGCTCAATCAGAATCGCCGGATCGTCCGGACAAAAGCAGTCAGCGTGGAAGATGGAAGCATCAGTAAGCAACGGCGAAATATTGAATTTGACAGAGGATGTTTATGAAGATAAATGATATTGAAACTCCAAGACTTTTATTAAGAGGATTTACGAAAGAAGATGCTTTGTGGGCATATAGTATCTGGAACAATCCAGAGATGGGACAATATTTGCCAGATGAAGCAAAAGAAGGAATAGATGACGAATATTTGGAAATGTTAGAAGGCTTAGGCGAGGATGAAGAATGTTGTTATTTGATTCCTGTTTTTAAGAATTCATTAGAGCGGGTAGGGACATGCAGTTTCATGATAAGTGATGACAAGAAAGTATACGATATTGCTTATTGCATACATAAGAATTTTTGGTGTCAAGGCTATGCAACTGAAATCGCTCAAGGAATGATAGATTATGCTCGTAGTCAAGGAGCTGAGAAAGTAACGATTTATGTGGGGCAGGAAAATGCCGCTTCTAATCGTGTTGCCCAGAAATGTGGCGGAAAAATTGTCAGCGAGAGCACATATAAGAAAAAGGGAACAGATATAATCATGAAAGATTATAAATACGAAATTGTATTGTAACGCAGGTGTGTTATAATGTACAGGAACACCGGATAGCCAGTGTTGAAGTATGCAGATAAAATACTGCTGTCGGAAAGCAATGGGTGCGGACCTGAACGTTATTACATCACTGTTTTAAGGTTCCAAAATGGAAAATCCGAATCCGTTTGCCGTCGGCAACAGGTTCGGATTTTTCGTTTCTCTGCATGAAACATGCATACTCCCGCGCACAGGCGGCGCTGGACAAGATGAAACGTGAGGCGACTGATAGGAAATAGCTGTTCCCAACGACGGAAACACCATGATTTTTGCGCTGACGGAGGCCGCTGCCACCTTCTCCTTCTCCGCACCGCCCGATCGGCAGGAAAGAGAATTTCAAGGACCTGCAATAAACGGGTCTCCCGGCGCATTACTATTGCAAGAGGGATACCCATCCGATCAAAGGGAGGAATTTTACTATGCTGAAAAAGATAAGCGGGAAAAGCCGTGCCCTGATCATCGCCGGGGCAGCGGTGGTGGTGGTGCTGGTCGTCGGACTGGTCGCCTCTCTGGTGCTGAGTGTGAACGTGGCGGAAGCCAGGGAAATCGCGCTGGCCACCGCCGGCGGCGGAGAGATCGTGGGGCAGGAGATCGACCGGGAGGGTCTCTGGAACGAATACAGCTTTGACATTATGAATGGCAACACCTGGTATGAGGTGGAAGTCAACGCCTTTGGCAGTGTGACCGGCCTGGAGAGTAGCCAGGGCGGCTACCGGCACTGGGACTGACCGCCTTCGGCGGCAGACGGTCCGACGCGTACTCTTCGGGCTGAATGAGCTCCGCTTTTTGAGCTACTTTACCCAAAAGCGGGGCTCACTGCATGCGGAAAGCCTTGTTGCAAGGGGACCCACGTTTTCCTGACATTTATACTGTTTTTTGTGTCCGCCCGCCAAAAGCGTGGGGCGGCATGGCAGTTTGCCATGCCGCCTCACAGCGGTTTTCTCCTGGTTCAAAAATCAGGCACGAGTCATCTTTTCAGCCATCTTCTGAGCGATCAGGATCAGCACGATGGCGGCGACCGCCAGGATCGCGGACCCCACAAAGCCCATCGTATACTGGCCGGTGGTGTCATAGAAGTAGGCACTGATCTTGGGGCCTACAAAGGCGCCGATACCATAGCCGATAAAGATCAGGCCGTAGTTGCGGTTGTAGTATTTGGAGCCGAAGATCAGCCGGGCCATCGGGGCAAAGACCACCAGCAGACCGCCGAAGGAGAAGCCCACCAGCACCACGCAGAGAATGAAGAACGGCAGGGTGGTGGCCTGGGTCAGCAGCAGCATGGAAGCGCCGTTGATGAGCATCAGCAGGATCAGGCTCTTCCAACCCTTCAGGATATCATAGATAAAGCCGCAAGCCGATCCGGCCGCACATATTGGACAGGGTCATAATAGAGACGCAGAGGGCAGCGGTCATGGCATCCTGGCCCACCTGACGCTGAGCGATGGGGCTGGTGAAGGAGACCATCATGGTGCCGGCCGCGTTGGCAAAGATGAACATGACCAGCAGTACCCAGAACACCTGGGTCTTGACCATCTGACCCAGGTTGTAGTCCCGGGTCTGGAGCACTTTCGCCTGGCTCTCTGAGGGGTGCCAGCCTTCCGGCAGCCAGCCTTCCGGACAGGGAACGATCATCCAGGCCACGGCGCCCACGCCGATCAGGAACACAATGCCCAGGATGCGGCAGGTCATCTGCGCGCCCAGGGAGTCGATCATGGCCTGGGCAATGGGGCTCATGATGAAGGGACCGCAGGAGGCGCCGGCCTGCACCAGGCCGGAGATGGAGCCGGAGCGGTCAGGGAACCACTTCAGGGCGGTGGGCAGGCAGGCGGGATAGATCATACCGCCGCCCGCGCCGGCCAGCAGGCCATAGAAGATGTACAGCTGCGGGATGGTGGTGGCGAAACCGGTCAGGAACCAGCCGCCGGCAAACAGGCACAGGCCAATGTAGATGGTGATGCGGGGGCTGAGCTTCTCCGCCAGGGAACCGCCGATGAACCCCACCGCGCAGTAGACGAACATATAGGTGGTGTAGGCCAGCGCAAAGTCTGAGTCGCTCCAGCCGAACTGGGTGGTCAGCGGGATGCAGAACAGGCTGAAATAGGCGGTAGCCGAAGTAAACAGGCTTTGCAGCCAAACGCCCGCAAAGACCCGCCAACGGGTCGATTTGGTAACGGTCATGATTCCGATTCTCCTCTCAGTTTTTCATCAGCACTGCAGCGTGCCCAGATCCAGCGCCACGTCCCGACCATTGAACTTGCCGGCGGCACGGCTGGTGCCCAGCCAGTAGACCATATCGGAGATGTCCTCCACATCCAGGAAAGGCACGCCGGCATACATCTCTTTATAGTCCGCGAAATGCTTGCCGGTAAGTTCGTTGATGAACGCCACATAATCCTGGGTCTCGCACATGGGGGTCTTGACTTTGGTGGGGCACAGGGCGTTCACGATGATGCCCTTGCTGCCCACTTCCTTGGCCAGGGTCTTGGTCAGGCCCAGCACACCCCACTTGGCCATGCAGTAGGTGGCCAGCTTGGGGGTGCCGTACAGGCCGCTGGTGGAGGAGATGTTGATGATCCGTCCAAAGCCCTGCTTGAGCATATACTGGGCAGCGTACTTATCGGTGCGCCAGGTGCCGATAAGGTCGATATTGATGACCTTTTCCACCTGAGCATCGGTGAGCTCCCAGGTGTTGCCGAAGTTGATCACACCGGCGTTGGCGATGACCACATCCAGCCGGCCGAACTTCGCCCAGGCATCCGCAAACAGCTTTTCCATATCGGGGGTACTGCAGACGTTGGCTTTGACCGCCAGCACCTCGGCGCCCAGTTCGTTCAGTTCCCGAATGGTCTCCTGGAACCGGGGGTCCTCCACCTCCAGCATATCCGCCAGTACCACGTCAAACCCGTTCTGCGCATACTTGACCGCATGCGCGCGGCCCTGTCCCATGGCAGCGCCGGTGATCAGCACGACCTTTTTTTCCTGACTCATCTTACCTCGCTCCTTCACAATCGTCGCGTTTATAACGTTTTTGTTTTAACAATCCCAGGCAATAGAGAAATCCTCAAGCCGGGGGCCCGTTCGGCAGGAGGATCTGTCTGTTTCCGCAACACAGTATAGTGATTCAAGCCGTTTGAATGTCAAGCAGGCATTTTGCAAGAAAAAACGCCGGATTTATTGTCAAAAACGACAATAAATCCGGCGCTGCTTTTGCAAAAAAGTTTAATGAGACGCTATCGGAAACCAGACGATATGCCAGTTAAAATATTCGTCTTCCGGCTTGGTCATGCAGACCACCTGGGTCACCACATCCCCCGCCAGGGTCAGACCATTGCGGCGCAGCCAGGCAAGCCCTTCCCGCAGATTGTCCAAGGTCAGGTATTGACCCGACCGGGATGACACGCAGGTGTGTACGCAGGGGCAAGGGGGATAATACTGCACCCCGGGCTCCTCTTTCACCTGCAAAAATTCGGCGTACTCCTCGTTTACCCCCATACCGAAATCAAAGTGGGAATCCCCTGCCCGGATGTTCGCTTCGTAAAATACCGCGCAGGAGTAGACGAACGGCTCCTTTTCCACCCATTGCGCGATCCGGTCCAATTGGGCCTGTTCCCTGAACAGGGTATAGTTTTTCTGCGTATTGGTACGAAAAATGCGGGCCGCTGGGCCAGTTTGTACGTCCCCACGCTTTGGCGGGCATCCTGGATCATCTGCTGGCTCTGCCGGATACGCTTGAGCATATTCATGTGATAGATGATCTCGTGCTCGATCGCCGCCTCCTGATTGTGAAGCTGGTCCTGGATAAAGGAAAGGTCCCGGCTGCGAAACAGTTCGCTCACTTCTTCCAGTGAAAAACCGTATTTCTGATAATGCCGCGCCCGCAGCAGCATGTGAAAATCCCAGGTGCTGTAATAGCGATATCCGGTTTCCGGATCGCGGAGCGGGCGAATGATGTCCTTGCTTTCGTAGTAGCGGATCGCCTAGGAAGAGATCCCCAGCAGCGACGCCATCTTGCCGATACTGTATTTTTGATACATCCGCCTCTCCCCTATCTCTCAAACGGTTTTAGGCTTTTGGCCGAAATATACGCCGGTTTTGTATCAGTATAGCATACGGGACGAAAAATTTTCCATACGGCTGACAAAAAAATACCGGCAAGCGACCTTGCCGGTATTTTTCTGCTGGGAATATTCGATCAATATTTCCCTTCCTGGCCCGCGCCCGCACCGCTGAACGCCGCTTGCGGCCGCTTTGGCTGCTCATACCGTTCCGGTTCCCGGATCGGTTCTTCAAAGCCCGCATCCTGGCCCAGCTTGAAATGCGCGACCTGCTCACGCATCATGCTTGCCTGGCCGGAAAGTTCCTCACTGGCGGCCGCGCTCTGTTCTGCGGTGGCCGAGTTGGTCTGCACCACATTGGAGATCTGATCCACACCTTTGGCGATCTCCGAGATCCGGCTGGCCTGATCCCGATATGCCACCGCCACGCTTTCGATGGTGTTCACCACCTGCCTGGTGCCGTCAGCCACGATCTCCAGCGATTCCGCCGTCAATTGGGTAAGCTCTTCGCCATGCTTTACCGCCTGGACCGAACTTTCGATCAGCTGGTTGGTCTTTTTGGCCGCTTCCGCGCTCTTGCCCGCCAGGCTGCGGACCTCGTCCGCCACCACGGCAAATCCTTTTCCGGCCGCGCCGGCCCGGGCGGCCTCCACAGCGGCGTTCAGCGCCAGGATATTGGTCTGGAAGGCAATATCGTCGATCGTTTTGATGATGCCCCGGATGGCCGCCGACTGGGTGCTGATATCCCCCATGGCGCTGCGCATCTGCTCCATCTGCTTATTGCTCTTTTCCACTTCTTCTTTGATCTGTTCCATGAACTTGCCGGCCTCGGCCGCCTTACCGGCCTCGTCCGAAACTTGGCCCGACAGTTCCTGGATCGCCGAGGAGAGTTCCTCCACGGAGGACGCCTGCTCGGTAGCGCCCTGGGCCAGCGCCTGCGCACCGCTGGCGATCTGATCGGAACCGGCGTTTACCTGATCCGCCGACTGGGCAATGGTGGTGAGCGTTTCGGTCAGGGTGCTGCGGATATGCAGCAACGCCTCTTTGACCTTGGAAAACTCGCCGGCATACTCATGCTCCAGCGTAAACATCAGGTCGCCGTCGCCGATCTGGTTAAGCACTTCCCAAATCTCATTGATGTACAGGATATACTCTTTCAGGCGCTGCACGATCCGCTCTACATTGGCGCCCACCTCGCTGACTTCGTCCCGGCCGCGGACATCCACTTCCACGTCCAGTTCGCCATCCGCCAATCTGCCCACAGCCCGATCCAGCCTCTTGAGCGGGCGGGTGATCGACAACGCGATAAATACGCAGACCAGGGTCAGAAGCAGCCCGCATACCACCATTCCGATCACCTGGATACGCAGAATAGAAGCCGTATGGGCTGTGTACTCCGCCACCGGCATGACCCCCAGCACCATATATCCTACCGAACCAATGGGCGCCGTACTGCCGTAATACTCGGTGGTCCCCCGGGTGTAAAGCATGACGTCGGAGTCTTCCTTGTTCAGGATCGCATTCAGCATGTTGGCCGAATAGTTGGCGTCCGCCGCGTTTGTATTGAGCACGGTATCGTCCGGATGGTAGATGATCTGGCTATTCAGATCGTACATCGTGATATAGCCGCTTGTACCCACCTTGACCTCATCCAGCAGCTGACGAAGGTGCTGCATATTGAGATCGATGCCCACAATGCCCTGGATCCAGCCATTGACAAAAACCGGGCTGGCCACCGTGATCATAACATCATTGGTATTCACGCTGATATACGACTCCGTTGTGATGGTGCTCTGGCTGTCCATCACCAGCGTATACCAGGAACGGGTGGTATAGTCCATCTGTGCCGGACCATACACCGTGCCGTCATTCTGCAGCACTTCCCCGGTACGGAAATCGGACACCCAAATATAGGCGATGTCCTCGATATTCCCCTGCCGCACCGTTTCCAGCGTGGTCAGCATCTCGCCATACAGCGCATTTGTGGCGGCGCTGCCCTCCTCAGTCTGGCTGATAAGATCCTGTATCGTCTGGCTGGCTGCCAGCGATTCGGTAATGCCATAGTAACGCTCAAAAAACGCTTCGATCTGATAAGCCGCCGATCTGGTTTCCGCATCCAGTTCGGCGCTCATCACTTCGTTCACCGTTTGGGAACTCTGCAGCCCCAGAAAAACGCTGACGAGGATCAGCACCGCAAACAGGGGCACCAAAATCCCCAGCAGCAGTTTGGGAACGATGCCGAATTTCACGTTTTGTTTTTCTGCATTTCTTTCTTTTTTCATGAGACTCCCTCCGCCTTTGTTTGCAAGTACGCTCCTTGCAGTTTACACTTTCATACCAAAAGCCTTCCAACACCTCCTGTGCCGCATGAGAGTTTTCTGGCTGCCGGAACACCGCAGCGGCGACCATCCCGATCGCCTGTTCCGTTTTTGTTGTGTGACGAATAATTATTATCACTTATTATACACAAAAACCAAACGCCTGACAAGATGTATTTGTGTTATATGCACAACAATACAGGCAAAAATGCAAAAAACATTTGTTTGCTTTGATCCATACAGACAAACTGCAATAAATCCCATCTTTTTCCATTTCAAATTTATCACAATTGACATAAAAATAACATCGTATTAAAAATTGCCGCGGCAACTTTTGACTTTTTTCGCAAGGCCCATCTTTTTGCCGCCGCGAATTTGGGGGATGATATCGGGGAATGTGCTCGCCTCTCTTTGTCGGATCGCATGCAAAAAAAGCCTCCAAAACGAAAACGCCCCACTTGTCAGGCAGCAGGATATGCCGCCTGGCAAATGGGGCGTTTGATTCTGTATTGCGATGTGTTTACGCCGCGGACCGGTAAACCCGCGACACTGGCTCTGGCTGCCGCCCGGGCAGCCTTGCGTCCATGAACAACGGACAGCTCAGACAGCCCGCAAAAGGCTGCCGGAACTGCGTTTCAGGCGGCGCCGCCTGCGGAGGCAACCGGACGGCTCACGCGCTGTCCTCGGTGAGATTGCGCAAGAACTCTTCCCGGACCTCCAGACTGTACTCCCCGTAGTTTCCCGCTTTCAGGCGCTGGGCCGCCTGGGGAAAGTTTTTCCAGCTCTCTTCCTCCCGACGCACCAGAATGGGGTAGAAGTAGACGCGGTTTTCCTCCGCCGCGGCCATGTCCCCCGAGGCGTCGCCCACCATGAGGATCGTACCTTCCGCATAGCCCTTTTTTTTCAGCTGCGCGATGCAGTGAGCCTTGCTGCCCGCATCCTGACACAACACTGTGTCCACCAGCGGCAACAGTCCAAACTGGTCCCACTCTTCTTCCACCGCGTCCCGGTTGGCGGAGGAGACGATCACAAGGTCGGCAAAATCCCGCACCCCTTCAAATGCCTCTTTCACGCCGGAAAAGGCATGCTTCACCTCCCAGGGAAGTTCGGTGATCGCCCTGTTTACCGCGAGAGACCAGCTGAGGGCCTTTTTCAGTACCGGGGCGCCGGTTTTCGCGATCTGCGCTTCCAGCGCCGGATTGGAAAGCTCTTTGGCCTCCTCCGTCCAGGTTTTCAGTTCTTCCACCCCTTCAATGGGGGTATATGTTTGGTTCACTTCTTCCAGCGCCAGCGCCAGCGCCTTGAATCGGTTGATCCCTCTGGTACGGGTGTACAGGTTGATCTCGTTCCACCGTTCCAGAATGGGTTTTTCCCACTGTTCCAGACCCCATTCCTTTACCAGGCAGGGGCCAAAGCATCGCTTGTGTTTAATATCCATGGTGTCCACGGCACAACCATCGGAATCAACACAGATAAGGAAGTCATGCTTTTTCTGAAATTCTTCCAAACCGGCAGGCATACTACCTCTCCTTTCTGTGATCGTTGCGGTTCCATCGGGTATGACAAGCGGGGGCAGCACCTGTCTTTTGTCCCCTGAGATGGCCGTTGCCGCATGGGGACCAAGCCCATATCACCCCATCACCTTCTGGTATCCCAGCGTCCGCACCACACCAGTTCGTTGGCCGTGCCCCGAAACTCGGACTTGCCGGTGATCTTTTCGATGGCGGCGCGAAAGCCTGTCCTGGAACTCATCCAAAAACTTTACGCCGTATTCCGGATCCCGCAAAATGGCGTTGGCGCCGCTCAAGGCTGACAGATCAGCATATAGATTGGGGTACTTTCGCAGCAGTTCCACCGCTCTCCCCTCCTCCGCGACCGGCTCAAACGGGAATCCGTTGAGCCGCTCCGCCGGCACAGACCGATCATACGTGCTCAACTCCTACAATAAAGTTACGGTTCAAGGCGCGGCAGCCAGCCGCGTCTTTTTCCATCTCAAAGCCGAAGCTGTTAGAATGGGAGAGCAAATTGCCTGACATAGCTCACCTTGGGCCGACACGCCCGTAAATGAGTCCGTCAG